>DASZYY010000023.1:0-3378 GCA_035545175.1 Mycobacteriales bacterium | reverse complement strand
TCTCGACGAACCGGCGGAACACCGCTGTCTGCTCCTCGGCGGAGCCTTCGGCCAGCCAGCCGTCGGTGATGAACGACGGGTTCGTGGTCAGCGTGCGCCCGGTGATGCGTGGCATCAGCAGGAAGGGCGAGCCGACCCACTTCGGATCGGTCTCCATGGCGACCGGCGGCACCGCCGGAATCCCCGCCGCGCTCACCGCGCGCTGCACTGCGGCTTGCCGCTCGAGGCTGTAGTCGGGGAACAGGCCGGGGCCCTGCGGTGGCAGCCGTGCGACGTAGCCGTCGCCGTCCACGTCGATCAGCAAGGTGTCGCTGGACAGGCCCGGCTGCGGTCGCTCGACCGTCACCTCGGGTGCGGAGGACCCCTCACGGTTGGCGAACCACGCCGTGAAGCCGCCGGCGAGGGCCGCTCGGCCGCGCGACCGGCTTGGCTTCGCGGGCGCAAGTGCCTGCCGGTCGTTGGTGACGAACTCGGCGTACATCGCGTCGCGGTCCGCGTCGGTCAGCGGGCGGTAGCCCCCGTCGCGCTCGGCGCGCCACCACACCGGGTCGGTCGTCGCCCATGCCTCGTGCTTGAGCCGTTGCCGGTCGATCTTGTCGTGCGCGACGTTGGGCAGCGCCGCCGTCACGCGCACGAACTTCGGCGTCCACTTGGTTCCGAGGTCGGCTTGCTGGGCGAGCCAGTCGCCGAACGCGGCCGGGTCGAACTGCGCGCCCTCGACGAGCTGCAGCGCGGCGAGCACCTGGTCGCCGTCGTGCGGATCGGCTACGCCGACCACGGCCACGGCTGCGACATCTTCGTGGCGGTCGATGATCCGCTCGATCGGCGCAGAGGCGAAGTTCTCGGAGTCGACGCGGATCCAGTCCCCGGCCCGGCCGGCGAAGAAGAAGACGCCGTCTTCGTCTCGGTAGGCGAGGTCGCCGGACCAGTACCAACCGTCATGGAGGCGCGTCGCGTCGGCCTCCTCGTTGGACCAGTAGCCCTCGAACGCCCCGGCAGAGTCGCGGCGGACGAGCTCACCGATCGCCTCGTCGGCGTTGAGCAGCAGTCCGTTCGCATCGAGCTTCGCGCGGGGTTTCTCGATCCCGGTCACCTGGTCGACGACGGCGACGTCGGAGCCTTCCGGTGCACGTCCGAGTGCGCCGTGGCGACGGCTCGGCAGGAGCGTGATGCCGCCCTCGCTCTGGCCGTACCCGGTGGCGACGGGTACGCCGAACCGCTCGGTGAAGTCCGCCGCGTCGCGGGGGGAGCTTTCGGGCGCGAGAACGATGCGCAGGCTGTGCTGCTTGTCGTCGTCGCGCGGTGGAGTGGCCAGGAGGTAGGAGAGCGCGCGGCCGACGGTCGTCGTGAAGTTCGCGTCGTACCTCTTCACGTCGTCGAGCCAGGAGCTCGCGGAGAACCGGTCTCGCAGCGCGACCCGGGCGCCGGCGGCCAGCGCTGGGAACAGCGCACCGAACAAGGCGTTGCCGTGGATCAGCGGCATCGAGATGTAGAGGGTGTCCGTCTTCGGAAAGCCGAGCTTCGCCGCGGCGGCGATCCGGCCGGAGGAGCGGCGTACCGCCTTCGGCGCAGACGTCGAGCCGGAGGTGAAGATCAGCAGCAGCAAGGTCGACGGATCCGGCAGCGTTGCCGGCAGCGGGGCGCCGGAGTGGGCCTTCCACGGTTCGTCCTCGACGAGCAGGTGCTCGCTGTCGAGCAGCTCGGCGAGCCGGCGGTCGGTGAGGACGAGCTGGCAGTCGGTGTGGTCGATGTCGCGCTGGAGCTCGGCCCCGCGCCGAGTGGAGTTGATGCCGACGACGCAGGCGCCGGCCAGCGCCGCTCCGAACAGGGTGAAGACGAAGTCCGGGGTGTTGTCGAGCAGGAGGCCGACATTGAGCGGCTTCGTCGGATCGAGCGTGGCGGTCAGCCACGCGGCCCTGGTCGCGGACTCCGCCACGACCTCGCGCCAGGTCCAGGATCGGTCCCCGGCGAGCAGCGCGATGTCATCGTCCTCGGCGCGGGCCGCGACCAGCTCTGCGATGCCCTCGGCCGTCACGAAACGACCCTATGGGAGGGGCATTCTCATTTCCAGCCAGGCTGGTTCTGTGGTCCGGCGGGATGCTCGCCCACCGGCTGGAGGATCGCCCGGGTCCGCCCATTGCCAGATGAGCACCCTAGAGGGTTCTCAGACCGCAGTCGCATGTTGCTGGCCGCGACAAGAGAGGTGCGATTACCCGTCAGCCGGCGGTCAGCATTCGCTTGAGGAGCTTGCCGTTGGGCAGCCGCGGCAGCGACTCGACGAAGCGCACCTCGCGCGGGCACTTGAAGTGGGAGAGACGGTCGCGGCAGTACTCGACCAGCTCGTCGGCGAGCTGCGGCGATGCGACCTCGCCTTTGCGCAGCTGCACGAAGGCGGTGACCTGCTCGCCCATCACCTCGTCGGGCGTTCCGATCACGGCGACGTCCTCGACGGCGTAGTGCACGACGAGCACATCCTCGGCTTCCCGGGGGTAGATGTTGACCCCGCCCGAGATGATCATGTTCGAGACGCGGTCGGTGAGGTAGAGGTAGCCCTCATCGTCGAGCCGGCCGATGTCGCCGATCGAGTTCCAGCCCTTGTCGTTGAACGCGCGGGCGGTCTTCTCCGGGTCGCCGTGGTAGTCGAAGCGGTGGATCGCCTCGAACCAGATCTCGCCCTCTTCGCCGATGCCGAGCTCGTTGCCGTCCTCGTCGAGGATGTGTACGGCGCCGAGCAGGGACTTGCCGACCGACCCGGGGTGGTCGAGCCACTCCTGCGGTTCGATCGCGCAGAAGCCGGTGCCCTCGCTGGCCGCGTAGTACTCGTAGACGATCAGTCCGAGCCAGTCGATGGCGGCGCGCTTGACCTCTGGCGGGCAGGGTGCCGCGGCGTGAACGACCATCTGCAGGCTCGACAGGTCGTAGCGGTCGCGGGTGGTCTGTGCCAGCTTGAGGAGGCGCACCAGATAGGTCGGCACCACCTGCGTGTGCGTGACCTTGTGCTCCTCGATCAGCCGGAGCCACTCGAGTGGGTCGAAGCGCTCCATGACGACCACCGTGCCGCCGATGCGATGCACCGTCGTGCTCCATCCGGCCGGGGCGGCGTGGTAGAGCGGAGCGGGGGAGAGGTACGTCGACTCCGGCGTGAAGCCGTACAGCCCGCTGATCAGGCCGACCAGCGGGTTCATCTGGCCCAGCTCGATCTGCGGCAGCGCCGGCTTGATGCCCTTGGGCTGGCCCGTGGTGCCGGAGGAGTAGAACATCCAGCTGCCCTCGACGTCGTCCGGCGACGCCGTCTCGGGCTTGCCCGCGATCGCTTCCTCGAGCGGCTCGTAGCCGGGAAGCGGTCCGCGGACCGAGAACCGCAGGGCGATGTTGTCG
>DASZYY010000022.1:0-13262 GCA_035545175.1 Mycobacteriales bacterium | reverse complement strand
CCAGAACCGAGGAGGAGCGATGCCGACCTACGAGTACGTCTGCACCAAGTGCGGCGAGGGACTCGAGGCCGTGCAGAGCTTCAGCGACCCGCCCCTGACGAAGTGCCCGAACTGCAAGGGCAAGCTGCGCAAGGTCTTCTCCGCCGCCGGCATCGTCTTCAAGGGCTCCGGCTTCTACAAGACCGACAGCCGCTCCGGGTCGAAGTCGAAGTCCGCCTCCTCCTCGAGCACGTCGACCAAGGAGTCGACGGCCTCCAGCGGCAGTGACTCGTCGAGCAGCTCCTCGTCCTCAGGCGGCGACTCGTCGTCGAGCAGCTCAACCGCGTCATCCAAGGGTGGCGACGGCAGCAAGGTCGCCTGACCACACCCGCCTGACCCGGCGCGACGATCCACAGGCCGCGGACCGCGGCTCCAGCGCGAGGCACTGACCAGCCGACGTTCGGTACGTGCCGAGCCCAGCTTCGTCTCGCGGAGACTTCGCAGCGCTTCGAATCACCGTCGCGGACGCCTTCCACCGCAACCGCCGCCTGGCCACCGCGCTGCTTGCGGCCGTCGCCGTACTGCTCGGCATCTCAGCACTGCGTGGCGGCCACGGCGCGACGGTGCCCGTATGGGTGGCGGCACACGACCTGGGCGGCGGCGAGCCACTGCGCCGGTCCGACCTTGAGCTCGAGTCATTGCCGCGCGCGGACGTTCCGGCGGGCGCGATCGTCGCGCGTACCGCGCCGGTCGGGGTCATGCTCGCCGCTCCGGTACGACGCGGCGAGCCGCTGACCGACGTCCGCCTGCTCTCGCCGTTCCTGCTCGCCGCGGTCGCACCGCACGACGTCGCGGTTCCGGTCCGCGTCACCGACGGGCCGGCCGCGCTTGCGCTGGTGACGCCGGGCGAGCGGGTGTCGGTCATCGCGGCCGCTGACTCCGGCCTTGCGACCACCTCCGCGGCCCGGACCGTGGTGTCCGCGCTGCGCGTGCTGGCGATGCCCGACCACACGACCGATGAGGGGTACGCCCTCGTCATCGTCGCCGCGACGCCCGGACAAGCGCGGCGGCTCGCTGCCATCCCTGCCTCCGACCGTGTCTCGGTGGCGGTGCGGCGATAGGGTCCGCCGCCATGGCGGACTCGACGTACTCGGTCTGGGGCTGGGGTCGAACCGCAGGTGACGAGCCGTCGACCAGCGATCTTGCGGCGCTCGCACCGCTCGCGGAGGGGCTCCTCGGCCACAAGGTCGAGGCGCCCGTCGTCGCGGCACCGCTGCCGGCGCTGCCCGACGACCGAGTCACCACTCGGCTACCCGCGGAGCTCACGGAGATCGCCTCGTCCGATCCGCTCGACCGGGCCCGCCACTCGATCGGTCGCTCGTATCGCGATGTCGTGCGCGCAATCGCCGGACGCTACGACCACGTGCCGGACGTGGTGCTGCGCCCAACCTCTGAGGCGCAGGTCGCGACGGCACTCGAGTGGTGCGCGGACAACGGCGTCGCGGTCGTGCCCTTCGGCGGCGGAACGAGCGTCGTCGGCGGGGTCGAGCCGGCCGTCGGCGAGGCGTGGTCCGGCTGCGTCAGCCTCGACCTCTCGATGCTGAGCGGGCTCATCGAGGTCGACCCGGCATCGCGTGCCGTCCGTGTGCGGGCGGGTACGGCCGGGCCGGACTTCGAAGACGCCCTGCGCCCCCACGGCCTGACCGCGCGGTTCTACCCGCAGTCCTTCGAACGGTCGACGGTCGGCGGCTGGATCGTCACTCGTGCCGCCGGCCACTTCTCGATGGGTCCCACTCACATCGACGACCTGGTCGAGAGCGTCCGGGCCGTCACACCCTCCGGTATCTGGGAGTCGCGGCGGCTACCGGGGTCGGGCGCCGGTCCGAGCCCCGACCGCGCGCTGCTCGGCAGCGAAGGAACGCTCGGCGTCGTCACCGAGGCGTGGATCAAGGTGCAGCCCCGGCCGACCCAACGCTGGTCGGCCACGTACGCCGCACCCGACCTTGCGACCGGCCTCGCCGCCGTGCGGGCGATCGCCCAGACCGGCGTGCAGCCGGCGACCTGCCGGCTGATCGACAGCGGTGAGGCGGCAGTGACCGGAACGCTCACGACGGGCGAGGCCGCCCTCGTCCTCGGCTTGGAGTCGTGGTCGGGCCCGGTCGACAGCGACGCAGCGGTTCTGACGGCGTACTGCAACGACCTGGGACTGCGGTTCGTCGAAGGCGGGGCGAAACGCGCCGAGGACGGCGCCGGCGCATCGTGGCGGTCGTCGTTCCTGCGCGCGCCGTACCTGCGGGAGCAGCTGGTCATGCTCGGCCTCGTCGTCGAGACCTTCGAGACCGCGACCACCTGGGACCGGGTGCCGTCGCTGATCGCAGCCGTCACCGAGCGGACCACGGCGGCACTCCGCGAGGTGTGCGGTGGTGGCACGGTCACCTGCCGGCTCACCCACGTCTATCCAGACGGCGCGGCGCCGTACTTCACGGTGATCGCCCCCGGCCGCCCCGGGAGCGAGCTCGCGCAGTGGGACGAGGTGAAGGCCGCGGCGAGCGAAGCGCTGCTCGCCGCGGGCGGAACCATCACGCACCATCACGCGGTCGGTCGTGACCACCGTCCCTGGTACGACGAGCAACGCCCGGACCTGTTCGCGACGGCTCTCCGAGCAGCGAAGTCGGCAATCGACCCCGCCGGGATCCTCAATCCCGGCGTACTGCTGGATCCGCTGCGCTAGTCGCGATCTTCGTAGTGCGGCGGACGGTCTTCGACGAGCTGCCGGTCGCGATCGCCGTCGTCGGACTGGTCGTCGCCCCAGCCGATCTCTCGCTCGTCCGACGTCGTGTCGGGAAGCAACGGCTCGGTCACGGTTCGAACTTGTACCCGAGACCGCGCACCGTCAACAGGTAGCGCGGATCGGAGGGCGACGGCTCGATCTTGGCCCGCAACCGCTTCACGTGGACGTCGAGCGTCTTGGTGTCACCGACGTAGTCACTGCCCCAGATCCGGTCGATGAGCTGACCACGGGTGAGCACCCGGCCGGCGTTGCGAAGCAGGAACTCCAGCAGCTCGAACTCCTTGAGCGGCATCGGAACGCTGGCACCGTTCACGCTCACCACGTGCCGGTCGACGTCCATGCGCACCGGGCCGCACTCGAGGATCGAGCTGGCGAGCTCCTCCGGCTCCGCGCCGCGACGCCGAAGCACCGCGCGGATTCGCGCGACCAGCTCACGTGCCGAGAACGGTTTCGTGACGTAGTCGTCCGCGCCGATCTCCAGACCGACGACCTTGTCGACCTCGGAGTCCTTCGCGGTGAGCATGATCACCGGCACCTCCGAACGCTGCCGGAGGGCACGACACACCTCGAGGCCGGAAAGGCCAGGAAGCATGAGGTCGAGCAGGACCAGGTCTGCGCCCGCGCGGTCGAACTCCTCGAGACCGTCGGGTCCCGTGCCGGCCATCGCTACCTCGAAACCCTCACGGCGCAACATGTAGCCGAGGGCGTCGGAGAAGGACTCCTCGTCCTCCACCACCAAGATGCGGGTCATCGCGTTACTGCGCTCCTGCCTGTTCGAGCGTTGGGGAATCCGGGGATGTCCGCCGGCGGGCTGCCGGAAGCTTGATCGTGAAGGTGCTGCCGGCCCCGGGCTGGCTCCAGACGCTGACCTCTCCACCATGGTTGCCGATGGCGTGCTTGACGATCGCCAGGCCGAGACCGGTTCCGCCGGTCTCGCGCGAGCGCGCCGGGTCGACGCGGTAGAAGCGCTCGAAGATGCGCTCCTGCTCTTCCTCGGCGATCCCGATGCCCTGATCGGTCACGGCGATCTCGATCGCCTCACCGCGATCGTGCACGCCGATCGCGACCCGGGTGCCGTTGCCGCTGTAGGCGATCGCGTTGTCGAGCAGGTTGCCGACCGCGATCGCGAGCTGCCCCTCATCGCCGTACACGCACAGGTTGCGATCGCCGCCGCGGGCGATCGTGATGCCCTTCACCTCGGCGCCCAGCCGCGCCCGGTCGATCGCCTCGTCGATGACTGCGTCGACCATGACCTCGTTGGCTTCGGGCAGCGGCTCGCCACCTTGCAGCCGCGACAGGTCGAGCAGCTCTTGCACGAGCCTCGACAGCCGTTGCGCCTCGCGCTGCATCCGGCCGACGAATCGTTGTACGGCCTCGGGGTCGTCGTGCGCGTCGAGCGCCGCTTCGGCGAGCAGCTGAAGGGCCCCGACCGGCGTCTTGATCTCGTGCCCGACGTTCGCCACGAAGTCACGGCGAACCGACTCCACTCGCTTTGCTTCGGTCAGGTCGTCGACCACCAGGGCGACCTCGCCGCCGGGCAGCGGCTCGGCACGGGCGCCGACCGCGACGATCCGGCGGGGGAAGTCGTGCGCGCCGAGGCTGACCTCCTCGGTCTGGGGTGTCCCGCTACGGCGGGCCGCACGTACCAGCGTCACGAGCGCGGGAACGTCGAGCGAGCCATCCCGGACCACACCCATGTGAAGCGCGGCGGAGTTGGCGAGGCGGACGGTGTCGTCGCGGTCGACGAGAACGGCCGCGGTCGGCAGCAGTTGGAGAACGGTTTCGGCGGGCATCGCGTCACGCTTCCTGGGGGAAGGCCGCGACGCCGTCGATTCATCGGTCGACGCCTGCCGCGGGCGGGAGCGGATCACCAACATGACCAACATCCCGGCGAGCAGTCCAGCAAGCGCTGCGACCACAACAGCCACATGTCGATCATAGGGACGGAGATACCTTCCGGTCGGCGCCTTCGCACGGCGTCACGAGTGAGACCACAGGGCTTTCACAGCCTCGACCGGTCTCGTTCATCTGGTGGTTGCCTGTCGTTCACCAATGACGCGAGAACGTTGACCCGCACCTCTACTCTTTACCTAGCCGGAGCACGGGAGGCGTGCAGTGCGCGACCAGTACCACGAGGATCTCGACGGGATCACCACCTCGCTCGTCGACATCACTCGGCTCGCCGGCAGCGCGATCAACCGCGCCACGCAGGCCTTGCTCGACGCCGATCTGCAAGCGGCAGAGTCGGTGATCTCGGGTGACGCCGCGATCGACGAGCTCTACGACCACATCGAGGTCGCGGCCTTCGACCTGCTCGCGCGGCAGCAGCCTGTCGCGAGCGATTTGCGAGTAATCATCACGAGTCTGCGCATGGTTGCCGACATCGAGCGGATGGGCGACCTCGCCCTTCACATCGCGAAGGTGGCCCGCCGGCGCTACCCGACGAGCGCCATCCCGCCCGAGCTGCAGGCCACCGTGCTCGAGATGGGCCAGGTCGCGCAGCGAATCTGCGCGAAGTGCTCCAGCGTGATCGCCGGCCGCGACCTCGCGATGGCCGCCGAGCTCGAGCGCGACGACGACGTCATGGACGACCTGCACAAGAAGCTGTTCTCGGTGTTGCTCGACGACGCCTGGCAGGGCGGAATCGAGAGCGCGATCGACGTCACGCTCTGCGGCCGCTACTACGAGCGGTTCTGCGATCACGCGGTGTCGGTCGCGAGGCGTGTGATCTTCCTCGTGACAGGGGAGAAAGCACCCGTCGAAACGTCCGCCTGACCATCGCCGACGCCGTTCACTGACCGGCCTGCGGGCGTTCACCTGTCGTTCACCTCGAAGGGGTCAAGGGGTCGATTCGCGCCCATAGCGTCGATCGCGACGACCTGGACAACCCAGGCCTGACACTCGGAGGTTCCGACGTCGTGAAGGTTTCGCTCGTTACCCGCACCGCCGGCCTCGCGGCCGTCGCTGCGATCGGCTTGGCCGCCTGCGGAAGCAGCAGCAGTGGCGGCAATGGGGGGAACAGTGGGAGCAGCACCAGCCTCTCCCCGCAGGGATCGACCTTCCAGCAGGCGCTCGAGCAGCAGTGGGCGTCCGACTACCACGCCGCACACCCGAGTGCGCAGATCACCTACACGGGCACGGGCTCATCCGCCGGCATCGAACAGTTCACGGCTGGCAAGGTCGCCTTTGCCGGCTCGGACGTGACGATGACCGCGGACGAGAAGTCTCAGGCTGACGCCGCCTGCGGCAGTCCGTCGCTGACCCTGCCGATCACCGCGGGCGGGGTTGCGATCATCTACAACCTGCCGATCAACAACCTCAAGCTGGACGCGACCACCCTCGCCGGGATCTTCATGGGCAAGATCACCAAGTGGAACGACCCGGCGATCGCCAAGGACAACCCCGGCGTCAAGCTCCCCACCACCGCGATCTCGACCTTCCACCGCGCGGACGGCTCGGGCACGACGGGCGTCCTGTCCGGCTTCCTCGACGCCACGGCGAAGTCCGTCTGGACGCTCGGCTCCGACAAGGAGCTCACCTGGCCCTCCGGCCAGGGCGCCCAGGGCTCCTCCGGAGTCACCCAGGGCGTCAAGAACACTCCCGGTGGCATCACCTACGCGGAGGTCACCTACGCCCAGCAGGCCAAGTTGCCGACCGCTCGCGTCAAGGGCGCGACAGGCACCTTCCAGCCGATTTCCGCGGCGACCGTGAGCAAGTCGATCGCGACCGGCTTCGCGTTGACCGGCACGGAGCCGGACCTGGCAGGCGCGCTGTCGTTCACGAAGATGACCGGTTACCCGATCTCGACCGTGTCGTATGTGCTCGTCTGCTCGAAGTACGCCGACGCCGGTGAGGGGCAGCTGGTGAAGGACTACCTCACCTACGCCGCCGGGCCCGGCCAGGCGACGGGGCCAGGTCTCGGCTTCGCGCAGCTACCCAAGGCGCTGGCCAACAAGGTCCTCGCCTCGATCGGCACCATCAGCTAGGGCCGACTCCGACACAATGGCAATCGTGACGACCCCGGACGCCACGTCGCTGCGGGCTGGCCACTCGGCCCACCGCGGTGACATGGCGTTCCGGGGTCTCACTCTTGCCGCCGGAATCCTCGTCTTCGCAATCCTCGGCGCGATCGGCGTCTTCCTGGTCGTCAAGGCGCTGCCCGCACTGCATCACGACAACTCGAACTTCCTCACCACAAAGACCTGGGACCCCGCGAACAGCGGGCGGTTCGGTGTCGCCGCGGTCGCATTTGGCACCGCTCTGACCAGCGTGCTCGCGCTCGTGATGGCCGTCCCGGTCGCAGTCGGTGTCGCGCTGTACACCACCGAGTACGCGCCCCGAAGGATCGCGACACTGCTGGGCTACGTCACCGACCTGTTGGCGTCGGTGCCGAGTGTGGTGTTCGGCCTGTGGGGCCTCTTCTTCCTTCTCCCCCATCTGGTGGGGCTGCAACGGTTCCTCACCGACCACCTGAGCTGGATTCCGCTCTTCGCGGACCCCGACGGACTCGCCGACCGCTTCGCGAAGTCCGTCTTCGGCGCCTCGGTGGTGCTGGCGATCATGGTGCTGCCCATCGTGGCCGCAGTCAGCCGGGAGGTGCTCCGGCAAGCCGATCCCGCGCAAAAGGAAGCCGCGCTCGCGTTGGGCGCCACCCGCTGGGAGATGATCCGAACCGCTGTCCTGCCGCCTAGCCGGCCGGGACTCGTCAGCGCTGTGATGCTCGGCCTCGGTCGCGCGCTCGGCGAGACGATCGCGGTCGCGCTCGTGATCGGCAACGTGTACACGATCAGCCCGCACATCCTCGTACCCGGTGGAAACACCATCGCGGCAAACATCGCCACCCAGTTCGGGGAGGCAAACGGCCTGGGCCGTTCGGCATTGATCGCGAGCGGCCTCGTCCTGTTCGTGCTGACCCTGGTCGTCAACCTGAGTGCCCGCTACGTGATTCTGCGGTCCGGTACCGAGGAGCACAGCGCCGTATGAGCCAGCCGGCCGCTGTGTCGCTTCGCCCGCCGAGCCTTAGGCGAGCGTCACTCTCCCGCGTCACGGTGATCGCGATCGTTGTCGTCGCCGCGGCGACCACCCTCCTCGCCTTCGCGGTTACCCCACTCGCCGGGGTGGCGGACTATCTCGTCACTGCGACGATCGTGACGATCGCGGCCGTCGTCGCGGCGAGCTGGCGAGTGGAGGGGCGGCGACAAGCCGTCGACCGGCTTGCCACGAGTGGGACTCTGTTGGCTTTGGTCCTCACTCTCATCCCATTGGCCTTCGTCCTCGGCTATGTCGTCAAGCAGGGCGCGACGCGATTCAGCGGCGCCTTCCTCACAAACTCAATGGCCGGCGTAGGTCCGACGTCGGCCGGCGGGGGGATTGCCCAGGCAATCATCGGCACAGTCGAACAAGTGCTGATGGCGAGCGCACTCGCGGTGCCGCTGGGCTTGCTAGTGGCGATCTACATCACCGAGTACAGCGATGGCGCCCTCGCGGCCGCCGTCCGCTTCTTGATCGACGTGATGACGGGCATCCCGTCAATCGTTGCCGGTCTGTTCGTCCTCTCCTTCTGGTTGATCGCGCTGGGCCAAGGCTTCAGCGGGTTCGCCGGCGCGATGGCGCTGTCGATCCTCGAGCTTCCGATCGTCGTGCGAACGTCGGAGCAGATGATCCTGCTCGTGCCGCACGCACTGCGCGAGGCGTCGTACGCACTGGGCATCCCCAAATGGAAGACCATCCTTCGCGTTGTGCTGCCGACCGCGGCAACCGGCATCACGACCGGGATCATGCTTGCTGTGGCCCGCGTGATCGGCGAGACCGCACCCGTGCTGCTCGTCGTCGGTAACAACAACTTCGTCAACTCCGACGTCTTCCACAACGCCCAGGCCTCGCTCGGCGTCTTCATCTACCAGAACGCAGGGTCGTTCAGCGACTTCGACGTGCAGCGCGCGTGGGCCGCAGCATTGACACTCATCCTCATCGTCGTGGTGCTCTATGTCGCAGCGCGTCTGCTCACCCGGCGCAACAAGCTGGCCCGAGGCTAGGACTGACATGGCGAAGCGCATCGAGACCGTAGGGCTTTCCTGTTTCTACGGGTCCACCAAGGCCGTCGAGGACGTCAGCATCACGATCGAACCGAAGAGCGTCACCGCCTTCATCGGCCCGAGCGGCTGCGGCAAGTCCACGTTGCTGCGATCGCTGAACCGCATGCACGAGGTCATCCCCCGCGCCGGCATCCAAGGCAAGGTGCTCCTCGACGACGAGGACATCTACGCCCCGGGAATCGATCCCGCCGCCGTACGCCGCACCATCGGGATGGTCTTCCAGAAGCCGAACCCGTTTCCGACCATGTCGATCTACGACAACGTCGCCGCTGGCCTGCGCCTCAACGGCACCCGCAAGAAGGCCGAGCTCGACAACGCCGTCGAGAAGTCGCTACGAGGCGCCAACCTCTGGGACGAGGTCAAGACGCGACTGGACAAGGCGGGGGCGGGCCTGTCCGGCGGACAGCAGCAGCGGCTCTGCATCGCGCGTGCCATCGCCGTCGAGCCCCAGGTCCTGCTGATGGACGAGCCGTGCAGCGCGCTGGACCCGATATCGACGCTCGCGATCGAGGACCTGATCGCACAGCTGAAGGACCGCTACACGATCGTGATCGTCACCCACAACATGCAGCAGGCCGCTCGCGTCTCGGACGTGACGGCGTTCTTCACGCTGAAGGGGCCCGGTGAGCCCGGCCACCTGGTCGAGGTCGACGCCACCCAGAAGATCTTCACCAACCCGACCCAGCAGCGCACCGAGGACTACATCACCGGCCGCTTCGGCTAGCGATACCGACCAGGCGCACACTGGACCTGTGGCCAAGCGCGAAGAACCGGTCCTCGTCACCACCGCAGCGCCGAGCCGCGCCGCGGAACGTGACGCCCGGGAGCGGCGCTACCTCATCACGATGGCGGTCCGCGTGGTCATGTTCATCGTCGCCATCCCACTGGCCCTCCACCATTGGTGGTTCGTTGCGGCGATCGCGATCGCGCTCTCGCTGATCCTGCCGTGGATCGCGGTCAACGACGCAAACACCCCGAAACGGACGCGCGAGGCGCAGGCGCCGTCGCTCTACCGCGGTGAGGACCGCCGCGAGCTAGAGGGCCCGTCAGACTCAGGACACTAGAGCGCGGCGACGGCGATCGTGCCGGCCGCGATCGCAACGACCGCTGCCACGATCAGCCGCAGCCACAACGCGAGGTCGACGCCGGGGAACGCCTTGCCGTTGGCGATGTCGTCGATGTGTTGCATGACTCCATGATGCACGCGGATTCTTCTTTGTTCGCAACGATTTTCAGTGACCTACGTCGCGTCGGTGACCTGGGTCACAGTGAACCCGGCGATTAGCCGACGAACAGGTGAACGATCTTGAACACCACGGCAGCCGTCAGGCCGGCCGCGGGAAGCGTGAGGATCCAGGCGAGCAGGATGTTGCCCGCGACCCCCCACCGCACCGCCGAGAACTTCCGCGTCGCGCCGACACCCATGACCGACGCGGTCGTCACGTGCGTGGTCGAGACGGGAGCGGCGTAGGCGTACGCGGTGGTCATCAAGACGGCCGAGGCCACGGTCTGCGCAGCAAACCCGGCCGTGTTGTCCATCTTGAACACCCGGCGGCCGAGGGTCCGCATGATCCGCCATCCGCCGGACGCCGTGCCCGCGCTGATCGCCACGGCGCAGAGGAGCTTCACCCAGACCGGCACCGCGAAAGTCGACAGGTGATGGGTGACGACAAGGGCCAACGTGATCACGCCCATCGTCTTCTGTGCGTCCTGCAGGCCGTGACCGAACGACATCGCTGCCGACCCGACCCACTGACCCATACGGAACCCGACGTTGGCATCACGCGGGTTCGCCCGGCGGAACACCCAGAGCAACAGCAACATGAAGAGGAAGCCGAGGCCGAACCCGACCAGCGGGGAGGCGATCATCGGGATGACCACCTTCTGCACGACCGCGTGCCAGTTGACGTGCGCGCTCGATGCCAGGGCGGCGCCGCACAGGCCACCGATCAGCGCATGGGAGGACGACGAGGGCAGGCCGGACCACCAAGTGATCAGGTTCCACGTGATCGCCCCGACGACCGCCGCGAAGACCACGACCAGACCCTCGGTGGTCTCGGGCGCGGTGATGATGCCGCCCACGGTGTTGGCGACCTTCGTCGACACGAGTGAGCCGATCAGGTTGAACACGGCGGCAACGGCCAGCGCCTTCCGCGGGCTCAGCGCGCGCGTCGACACCGAGGTCGCGATCGCATTCGCGGCATCGTGGAACCCGTTGGTGTAGTCGAACCCGAGCGCAACGACGATGAGGACGATCAGTCCCAGCGTTTCCACTGCTCAGCGGTCCTTGGCTCAGGACTCTTTGACGGCGATGGACTCGACGGTGTCGGCGACGTTCTCCAACGCGTCGGCCGCACCTTCGAGCTGCTCAGCGATCTCCTTCAGCTTCAGCACCGTCAGTGCGTCGAAGTCACCGCCGAACAACCGCGCGACGAACCGGCGGAACAGCTTGTCCGCGTCGTTCTCGAGCCGGTTGATCTCGATCCAGTAGTCGCTGAGGTTGGCGAGCGACTTCAGCCGCGGCATCGCGCCCGCGGTCAGCTCGGCACCCCGGACCAGCAGGCCGGTGAGGTGGTGCGTCTCGAGTGGCAGGACTTCGAGGTCGTAGAGGATCACGAGGTCGCCGGCGGCCTCGAAGTAGTCCATGACGTCGTCGAGCCGGCTGGCCAGCCGGTAGATGTCCTCACGATCGAACGGCGTGACGAACGTCGCGTTGACCTTGCGCATGATGTCGTGCGTCCGGTCATCGCCCTTGTGCTCGAGGTCGCGCAGCTGGCGGGCGAGGTCGGTGCGCTCGACGTGCGGGCCGGTGATGAGCGCCTCGAGAACCCGGGCCCCCGCGAGCAGGTTCTCCCCGGCGGCGGTGAACAGGTCGTAGAAGCCGTTCTCCTGGGGCGTCAGTCGCAGGCGCACGTGCACACCCTAGGGCGCAGGTGAACGCCAGATGAACGGGCCCGCCCCATCGAGGCGTCAGCCCAGGTCGAAGCCCTCGATGAGCAACGCGGAGAGCTCGTCGACAACGGTCGCGCGCGGCACCTCCGGATGGTCGAGCCACCAGTCCCCCGCTGCCTGCACCATGCCCGCGATCGCGTGCGCCCACACCGTCGCCCGCAGCTCGTCGATGCCGGCGAGCGAGGGCTCGTTGCGGATTCCGGCCGCAAGCTCGTCGCCGAACCGCCGTACGAACCCCTCGACCTCGCCACGGACGTCCGGCTCCTCGACCGCGGCGCGCTGGATGAGGAAGCGGTAGATCTGCGGGTTCTCCTCGATCGCGCTGAGGTACGCCGCGACGGTGGCCCGGGTGCGGGCCGCGAGCCCACCGCGGGTGACCAGCGCGGCCCGGAGCCGGACCAGCAGCTCGTCGGTGTGGCGGGCGGCGAGCGCGCGGTAGAGCCCGCTCTTGTCACCGAAGTGGCGGTAGAGGATCGGCTTGGTGATGCCGGCCTCGGCCGCGATCAGGTTCATCGAGGCCGCGGAGCCCTCGCGCTGAACCACGCGGTCGGCCGCCTCGAGCAGGCCGGCCCGCCGTTCGACGACGCTGGGAGCCACGGCGGCCACCCCTTCCGGCCCACGGCCTACTTGACAGTAGGTTACCGACGGTAACACCATGAGCATCTACCGGACGGGACCGGGGAATCAACCGGACCGCACCTGAACCTGCACCTGGAGGAGATCGCCGTGGCGGAGTTCTCGCTCGACCTCAATGAGGACCAGCTCACCCTGCAGAAGTGGCTGCACGACTTCGCCGCCGACGTGATGCGGCCGGCCGCGGCGGAGTGGGACGAGCGCGAAGAGACGCCCTGGCCCATCATCCAGGAGGCGGCGAAGGTCGGGATCTACTCGATCGACTTCATGGCCCAGCAGTGGTTCGACGACACCGGCCTCGGCATGGTCATCGCCCAGGAGGAGCTGTTCTGGGGCGACGCGGGCATCGGTCTGGCGATCATGGGCACCGGGCTCGCCGCCGCCGCGATCAGCGCCAACGGCACGCAGGAGCAGATCGGCGAGTTCATCCCGGCGATGTACGGCACGCCCGAGGACGTGAAGCTCGGCGCGTTCTGCTCGTCGGAGCCCGACGCCGGCAGTGACGTCGGCGCGATGAAGACCCGCGCGGTGTGGGACGAGGCCGCGAACGAGTGGGTGCTCAACGGCACCAAGACCTGGGCCACCAACGGTGGCATCGCCGACTGGCACGTCATCGTCGCCTCGGTTGAGCCCGAGCTCGGGTCGCGCGGCCAGGCGTCGTTCGTCGTACCGCCCGGCACGCCGGGCATCAGCCAGGGCCAGAAGTTCAAGAAGCACGGCATCCGCGCGTCGCACACCGCCGAGGTCGTGCTCGACAACGTGCGGCTGTCCGACAAGTACCTGCTCGGCGGCAAGGAGAAGCTCGACGCGCG
>DASZYY010000021.1:0-13956 GCA_035545175.1 Mycobacteriales bacterium | reverse complement strand
TCTTGAACAGCCCGATCGTGCGGCCGAGGAAGACCAGCGGGTCGTACTTCGTGTCGACGACGCGCTCCTTCATCGGGATGATCGCGTTGTCCGTGATGTGGATGTGCTCGGGGCACACCTCACTGCAGCACTTGGTGATGTTGCACAGGCCGAGCCCGTGCTCCTCCTGCGCCATCGACTTGCGGTCGACGGTGTCGAGCGGGTGCATGTCGAGCTCGGCGTGCCGGATGAAGAACCGCGGCCCGGCGAAGGCTGGCTTGTTCTCCTCGTGGTCACGGATGACGTGACAGGTGTTCTGACAGAGGAAGCACTCGATGCACTTGCGGAACTCCTGGCTCCGCTCGACGTCGACCTGCGACATCCGGTACTTGCCGCCCTTGTTGTCCGACGGCGGCGCGAAAGCCGGAAGCTCCCGCGCCTTCTCGAAGTTGAACGAGACGTCGGTGACCAGGTCGCGGATGACCGGGAACGTCCGCATCGGCGTGACGGTGACGGTCTCTCCCGGCTCGAACATCGACAGCCGGGTCATGCACATCAGACCCGGCTTGCCGTTGATCTCGGCGCTGCAGGAGCCGCACTTGCCGGCCTTGCAGTTCCAGCGGACCGCGAGATCGCTGGCCTGCGTCGCCTGGAGCCGGTGGATGGCGTCGAGAATGACCTCGCCCTCCTCGACCGGCACCGTGTAGTCGACGAAGTCGCCCCCGTTGCCGTCGCCCCGCCAGACACGAAGGTGAAGGTCGCGGGCGCTCATTTCGCAGGCTCCTCGAACAGCTTGGCGAGATCGGCGGGCATCTTCGGAAGGGCCTTCTTGGTGATCTTCACCGCACCCGCAGGCGTCTCGGTGACGATCAGGTTGACCTTGCCCCACTCGGGGTCGGTCTTCGGAAAGTCGTCGCGGGTGTGGCCGCCACGGCTCTCGGTGCGGGTGAGCGCGGCTCGCGCGATCGACTCCGACACCTGCAGCATCGCTCGAAGGTCGAGCGCGGTGTGCCAACCCGGGTTGTAGGCCCGGCCACCCTCGACGCTCACGGCCTCGGCTCGCTTCTTCAGCGCCTCGATGTCCTTGAGCGCCTGCGTCATCTCCTTGCCGGTGCGGATGATGCCGACGAGGGAGAACATCATCTCCTGCAGCTCGTGCTGGATCGTGAAGGCGTTCTCACCGGCCTTGCGACCGAACGGCGCGAGCGCGGCGTCAGCGGCTGCCTTCACCTGGGCCGCGGAGGCGACCGGACGACGGGTGGACTTCGCGGCGTACTCCGCCGCCGACTCACCGGCGCGCTTGCCGAAGACCAGCAGGTCGGACAGCGAGTTGCCGCCGAGCCGGTTCGAGCCGTGCATGCCGCCCGAACACTCACCGACCGCGTAGAGGCCGGCCACGCTCGCCGCCTGGGTGTCCGCGTCGACCTCGACGCCCCCCATCACGTAATGGCAGGTCGGCGCGACCTCCATCGGCTCCTTGGTGATGTCGACATCCGCCAGCTCCTTGAACTGGTGGTACATCGACGGCAGCCGCTTGTGGATGTCGGCCGCGCTCCGACGTGTCGCGATGTCGAGGAACACACCCCCGTGGGGTGATCCACGGCCCGCCTTGATCTCGGCGTTGATCGCTCGCGCCACCTCGTCACGCGGCAGCAGCTCCGGTGGCCGGCGGTTGTTGATGTGGTCGTCGTACCAGCGGTCGGCCTCTTCCTCGGTGTCGGCCGTCTCCGCTTTGAAGTAGTCGGTGATGTAGTCGAACATGAAGCGCTTGCCCTCGGAGTTGCGCAGCACTCCGCCCTCACCACGGACCGACTCCGTGATCAGCAGACCGCGCACCGACAGCGGCCAGACCATCCCGGTCGGGTGGAACTGGACGAACTCCATGTTGATCAACGAGGCGCCGGCCTGCAGCGCGAGCGCGTGACCGTCGCCGGTGTACTCCCAGGAGTTGCTCGTGACCTTGAACGACTTGCCGATACCACCGGTGGCCAGTACGACGGACGGCGCGTTGAGCTGGATGAACGAGCCGGTCTCGCGCCAGTAGCCGAAGGCGCCCGCGATCCGGTTGCCGTCCTTGAGCAGCTGCGTGATCGTGCACTCCATGTACACGTCGATGCCGAGGTCGACCGCCCGCTGCTGAAGGGTGCGGATCATCTCCAGCCCGGTGCGGTCACCGACGTGCGCGAGGCGCGCGTAGCGGTGGCCGCCGAAGTCTCGCTGGGAGATCTTGCCTTCCTTGGTGCGGTCGAAGAGGGCACCCCACTCCTCGAGCTCCCACACCCGCTCCGGCGCCTCCTGCGCGTGCAGCTGCGCCATGCGCCAGTTGTTCAGCATCTTGCCGCCGCGCATGGTGTCGCGGAAGTGGACCTGCCAGTTGTCCTCAGGCCAGACGTTGCCCATGGAGGCGGCGATGCCACCTTCAGCCATGACGGTGTGCGCCTTGCCGAGCAGTGACTTGGTCACCACGGCGGTGCGCGCGCCGGCCTCATGCGCCGCGATCGCGGCGCGAAGCCCGGACCCACCGGCGCCGATGACGACGACGTCGTAGTCGTGAACCTCGTGGGCGCTCTCTGCGCCGGTCGTGCGGGCCATCAGTGCATCGCCCCGAAGACGTGGTGGTAGTCGTGCAGGTTGTTCGTCGCGACCAGGCGGACGTACAGGTCGACGAGCGCGATCCAGATCAGCGACGACCACGCCCAGCGGATGTGGTGCTTGTTGAGCCAGGACACGAGCGTCCACCACCGGTAGCGAACCGGGTGCTTGGAGAAGTGGTTGATCCGGCCGGCAGTGATGTGGCGGCAGGAGTGGCAACCGAAGGTGTAGCCGAGGATCAGCACCGCGTTGACGACGTAGACGAACGACCCGACGCCGATCTGGAAGTGGTCGCCACCCGGCGAGTTGTAGATGAACGACTCGACCGCGTCGTAGGTGAGGATGCCGGCAAGGATCGCCGCGAAGTACCACGAGTAGCGGTGGATGTTCTGGAAGATCAGCGGGAACTTGGTCTCACCGCTGTACGTCTTGTGCGGCTCCGCGACGGCGCACGCGGGCGGGGACATCCAGAACGACCGGTAGTACGCCTTGCGGTAGTAGTAGCAAGTCGCCCGGAAGCTGAGCGGGAACACCAGGATCAGCAGCGCCGGCGACAGCCAGCCGCCGATGTTCCACGCCGCCCACCGCGCCTCCTCCGGGCACATGTTCGTGAGGCAGGGCGAGTAGAACGGCGAGAGGTAGGAGTGGCCCGCGTAGATGTTGTGGTGGTCGAACGCCGCCCACGTCGAGTACACGATGAAGGCCGAGAACCCCACAAAGGTGACCAATGGCAGGAGCCACCAGCGGTCGGTCCGCAGTGTCCTTGCCTTGATCGCCGCCCTGGCGGTCGGTCTGTCTGGTTGCGTCGCCACCGTCTGCGTCGCCATGTTCGGGCGGCCGTCCCTTCTGCCACTACGTCAACCCGGGGCGGGGTTCCCCACACCGCCGGATGACCTTATCTTCGCCCGCTTCGTCCACACTCCGACACCCCGGCATTGTGGTTTTGGTCACGGCGCGGCGTGGAATCCCGCTTGCCCGGTTGGTGTTGTATGGAGTTGTGATGATGACGGCGACGACTGCGGCTCCTCCGCTCTCCCCCGCTGACCGCTGCGACCGCTGCGGTGCCCGGGCAATCGTCCGTGCCGTACTTCCTGGCGGCGGCGACCTGCTCTTCTGCGGCCATCACGGCCGCGAGCACGCCGCGCGCCTTCGCGAGGTGGCCGTCGAGATCCACGACGTCGAGGGTGTTCTGACCGAGTCCTGAAACCGCGGCGGGCCTAGTCGGCCCTCCGCTCGGACAGATCGTCGATCTGCCGGCGCAGCCAGCGCTCCACGTCGTTGTCCCGCACCGTCTGGGCGGCGTCGGCCAGCATCCGGTGCCGCTGGGCGACGGGCATCGTCAGCGCCCGGTACATCGCGTCGGCTTGCTGCTGGACGTCGAACGGGTGGACCGTCAGCGCGAAGTCACCGAGCTCTTCGTGCGCGCCGGTGTTCTCACTCAGCAGGAGCACGCCGTCGCGGGCGTTGGCGAGAACCGCTTCCTTGGCGACGAGGTTCATGCCGTCATTGACGGCGTTGACCACCAGTACGTCGGCGACCTGGTACGCCGCGACGGCGAACGCCAGGTCCTCCTGCAACCGCAGGTCGATCGGTTGCCAGCCACCCACGGCATGTCGCGCGTTGACCTCGGCGACGATCGCACCGACGGCGGCGAGGTAGTCGCCGTACTCCGGGACGTCGGTCCGGCTGGGCATGAGCGAGGCCAGGAAGGTGACCCGGCCCTTGAGCTCGGGATGCTGGTCCAGCAGCAGGTCGTAGGCCTGGAAGCCCCGCACGATGTTCTTCGAAGGGTCCGTGCGGTCCACCCGCACGATCAGCTGACGCTCCCGGTGCTCGCCGTCGGCAATGTGCTGGTCCTGGATCGCGACGCGATGGCGGGCGACCTCTTCACTCGCCGCGAGCTTCTCGACCGCCTCGACGTCGATGGAGATCGGGTAGTGACGCGCGACGACCACTCTGCCGTCGACCTCGACGGTGCCCGCATCGAGATCGACCGGCAGGTCGAGCAGCTCTCGGGCGCAGACCAGGAAGTTGCGCGCGAAGCGGCGGGTGTGGAACGCGACGACGTCGGCGCCGAGCAGGCCGCGAAGCAGCGGCTCTCGCATGTCGGGCGGCAGCACCCGCCATTCATCCGGGCTCGGCCACGGGATGTGCACGAAGTGGCTGATCATCGCGTTCGGGCACCGCCGCCGGACTCGCTCGGCGACCAGGTAGAAGTGGTAGTCCTGCAGCAGAACCAAGACGTTCCCGCCTTGCGCCTCGACCTCCTCAGCCACCGCGTCGGCGAACTGGGCGTTCACCGCGACGTAGCCGTCGTTGAAGGTGCGCTTCGTCTCGGCGGTGATCGTCGGCGCGGTCGCGAGGCCGTACAGACCGTGCTGGATGAACCACAGCAACGGGTTCGCGATCTGCATGTAGAAGGCCTCGTGGCGGGCCGGGTCGACCTCGACGTACCGCACGCCGATCGAGGGTCCCTCCCCGAGGTGGTCGGCATCGACGAGCTGCGGCTCGGGATCGAACGCGATCTCGACGGCGTGACCCTCGTGCTCGGTCGCCACCACTGCGTCAGCCGCGGTGGCGGCCGCGCAGACCCACACCGCCCGGTCGAGGTGATCGGCCAGCCCCATCAGGGCAGTGACCAGCCCACCCGCGCTGCGCTTCACCTTCAGTCCGGAGGGCGTGCGCTGGAAGGAGGCCGGCCCGCGATGAGACAGCAGGACGACCGGCAGATCGATGGGTGCCACGTCTGACCCTTGCCCCGCGCGCAGCTATGCGATGCGCGCGGTCCAGCGCCCGTCATGGGACAAAACACGCAACGGCATCCCGAAGGCCATCGACAGCGCAGTCGAGGTCAGCGCGGAGCCGATCGGTCCGCACGAGATCACGTGGCCCTCGCGGAGCAGCAGGGCGTGGGTCATGCCCGGGGGGATCTCCTCGACGTGATGGGAGACCAGCACCTGCACGGGGCCGTCACGGTCGTCGGCGAGCCGGCTGAGCGTCCGCAGGAGGGCCTCCCGGCCGCCGAGGTCCAGCCCGGCCGCCGGCTCGTCCAGCAGGAGCACGTCGGGGTTGGTCATGAGCGCCCGGGCAAGCTGCACCCGCTTGCGCTCACCCTCCGACAGCGTCCCGAACCGGCGCTCGAGCAGCCGGCGCGCGCCGACCCAGGCGAGCAGGTCGCAGGCGCGCGCGACGTCACACGCGGGGTAGTCGTCGTCACCCCGGCTCACGCAGGCCTGCGTGGCGGTCAGGACGACATCGAGGACGGTCTCACTCGCCGGCAGGAGATCGGCGAGTGAGGCGCTCGCCCAGCCGACCCGTGGCAGCAAGTCGTCGAGATCGGCCTCGTCGAGGTACTCGCCGAGCAGCTGAACCCGCCCGGCGGAAGGCCGCGTCGCGCCGGCGAGCACTCCGAGCAGGGTGCTCTTACCGGCGCCGTTGGCACCGATAACCACCCAGCGCTCGCCGGCGCGGACGGTCCAGCTGAGCGCGGCCAGCGGCACCTGGTCGCCGCGGCGTACTTCCACGGCCTCCAGGCCGATGACGGCCTCGGCGGGCTGGAAGTCGACCGCAACGCTCACAGGAGTTAACGGTAGGGACTGCTGTTGCGGATGTCCGTTTAGACACGCCGCCCGTGCGCCAACGTCGGAGGTTAGGCCTTGCGGTAGGACCTGACCGCAAGCGGGATGAAGACCGCCATCACGCCGAGCATCCACAGAACGCCGGCCCACGCGTGGTTCTCGACCGGCTGGCCCAACGCAAGCGCGCGCATCGCGTCGACGATCTGCGTGATCGGCTGGTTGTTGGCGAAGGCCTGCATCCATCCCGGCATCGTCTGGGTGGGAACGAACGCCGAGCTGACGAAGGTCAGCGGGAACACCCAGATCAGGCCGAACGCCTGCACCGACTCCTCGTCCTTGATCGCAAGGCCGATGAACGCCGAGACGCAACAGGTCGCGAGGCCGAGCAGCAGCGCCAGGGCCAACAGCCCGATCGCACCCCCGACGCCGTTCTGGAACCGGAAGCCGACCGCGTAGCCGATGCCGATGATGATGAGCAGCGTCACCAGCAACCGCACGATGTCGGCACCGAGCCGGCCGAGCAGCACTGCGCTGCGCGCGATCGGCATTGCCCGCAGGCGGTCGAGCACCCCCGTCTTCAGCTCCATGGCGAGTGAGATCGCCGTACCGAAGGAGGTGAACGCTGCGGTCTGGCCGATCACACCGGGCAGCAGGTAGTTCACGTAGCCGTGGGTGTTGGTGGCGATCGCGCCCCCGAACACGTAACGGAACAGCAGCGTGAACATCACCGGCTGGATGATCGTGAAGACGATGAACGCCGGGACCTTCGCCCAGATCATCAGGTTGCGCTTGGCCATCACCAGCGCGTCGTAGGCCGACCAGCCGATCCGGTTGGTCAACGTGACGTCAGTCATTGGCCGGCTCCCCGCCTTCCGTCTCGTCCTCCGCGCGATGTCCGGTCAGCGCGAGGAACACGTCGTCGAGCGACGGCCGGCGTACGCCGAGACCCGCGACCTTGATCCGCTTCGCGTCGAGCTGACGTACGACCTCGAGCAGCACCGCCGATCCGTTGCGCCCGGCCCGCACGGTGACCTGGGCCTTGTCCTTGTCGGCCTCGGGTTCACCGTCGCCGCATCCGGTCACGGCCCGCACCGCGCTTGCCAGCTTTCGCTGGTCGGTGACCGTGAACTCGACGACGTCGCCGCCGATCGTGTCCTTCAGGTCGTCGGCCGTGCCTTCGGCGATCACCCGGCCGTGGTTGAACACGACGATGTTGTCGGCGAGCTCGTCGGCCTCTTCGAGGTACTGCGTGGTCAGCAGCACCGTGGTGTTCGCCGCGACGAGCTCCCGGATGACCTTCCACATGTCCGCGCGTGCCCGCGGATCGAGGCCGGTCGTCGGCTCGTCGAGGAAGAGCACGTTGGGCTTCGCGACGAGCGAGGCCGCGAGGTCGAGACGGCGCGCCATGCCGCCTGAGTAGGTCTTCGCCCGTCGCTCCTTGGCCTCGGTGAGGCCGAAGCTCTCGAGCAGCTCAGTCGCGCGGTCACGCGAGTCCTTGGCGCTCATGTGGAACAGCCGGCCGATCAGCTCGAGGTTCTCCCGGCCGCTGAACTCCTCGACGATCGCCGCCGACTGTCCGGCGAGACCGATCCGATGACGTACGCCGGCGGGGTCCTTCAGGACGTCGCGGCCATCGACCACGACCCGTCCCGCGTCGGGCGCGAGCAGCGTCGTGAGGATCTTGACCGCCGTGGTCTTGCCCGCTCCGTTGGGTCCCAGTACGCCGAGCACGCTGCCCCGCGGGACGTGGAGGTCGATGCCGTCGAGGGCCTTCACCTTGCCGAACGCCTTGTGGACGCCTTCGGCGATGATCGCGTCGTCTCGTTGTTTCGGTCTCGCCACGTGGCCCGACACTAGCGGGCGGAAACGACACCGATCGACGCAATATCGACACCCCGAATCGAGGCGTCGAGCACCTCGATGGTGTGCGCCAAGGCGATCGGCTCGCCGTTGCGCCGAAGCGCGGAGTCGATCTGCATCAGGCAGCCCGGGTTGGCCGTCACGAGCAGCGTCGCGCCGGTTGAGCGGACGTTTGCGGCCTTGCGGTCGCCGAGCTCGCGCGCCGGCTCCGGGTTGACCAGGTTGTAGACGCCGGCTGACCCGCAGCAGATGTCGGCCTCCGGGATCTCACGAAGCTCGAGCCCCGGGATCGCGGCGAGCAGCTCTCGCGGCTGGGCACGAACACCTTGGGCATGCGACAGGTGACAGGCGTCGTGGTAGGCCGCCACCACCGGCAACGGATGCCTGGTCGCCACCGGACCCAGCTCCGTCAGCAGCTCGCTGACGTCCCGGCACTTCGCCGAGAAGTTGGCAGCCCGTCTCGCCCACGCCGGGTCGTCGGCGAGCAGCCGGCCGTACTCCTTCATCGACGAGCCGCACCCGGCCGCGTTCACGACGACGGCGTCGACGTGTGCGGCCTCGAAGGACGTGATGAGTCGTTTCGCCCGCGTGATGGCCTCGGGTTCGCGACCCGAGTGCAGGGACAGCGCGCCACAACAACCCTGGTCGGGCGGCGTGACGACCTCGCAGCCTTCGGCCGCGAGCACACGAGCCGTCGCTGCGTTAACCCCGGGAAAGAACTCACGCTGCACGCAGCCGAGCAGCATCCCGACCCGCATCCGCTTGGTGCCCACCGCCGGCGTGAGCGCCGCCAGCCGCCCCCGAGGCCCGAGCGGCGGGACCAGGCCGGCCATGGTGGTCAGCGTTCCGCGCATCCGCTTTCGGACAAGTCGCTGCACGCCGGTCGACTGGTACGCCCGTAGGAACGGCCGGATCACCCGCAGCCGGCGCGGATACGGGAACGTCGCGAAGATCATGCGTCGAATCGCCACGTCGCGCCGCTTACGCGTGACCGTCTGCTCCACCTCGGCGCGCGTCATCTCGATCAGCGCGTCGTACTGCACCCCGGACGGGCACGCCGTCACGCATGCCATGCAGCCCAGGCAGGCATCGAAGTGCTGCACCGTGGCGTCGTCGAGCGGCGCTCCGTCGAGCAGGTTCTTCATCAGATAGATCCGCCCACGTGGCGAGTCCATCTCCTCGCCCCACAGCAGGTACGTCGGGCAGCTCGGCAGGCAGAAGCCGCAGTGCACGCAGTCCGAGATCAGCTCACGCTTCGCGCCGGGGTTGTGATCGGTCATGGCTGCACCACGAAACGTCCGGGGCACATCCGCCCGTCCGGGTCGAACTGCTCCTTGATGCGTTGCATCACGGGCAGACCGCGCACCGGACCCCACACGTCGACGTCGCGCTTCGCCTCCTCCGGCGCGGACGCGACCACGACCTGCCCGTCGAGGGCGGCGATCGACTTCCGGAGCGAGTCGAGCGCGCCGAGGTCGTCCGCACCGACGCCGGCCAGCACGACGCCGGAGCCCGCCGCGACACGCAACCGCGCGTTCGGCGTTGCTGAACGCACCGCCGCGATCGCATCGCTGGTCGCACCCAGCCGGTGCGTCACCTTGAGACCGACAGACGTCGCATCCCATGGCCGCGCACCGAACCCCGGGGGCACGGCGTCGCTCAGCTGCCCTCCGATCGCCAGGATCGCGCGCTCCGCCTGCTCGTCGGCGGCTGCCTCGATCGACTCGAAGACCGTCGTCAGCGTCGTACCGTCCCACTCGGCGGCGGCCGGCTCGCCGCCGGTAGCGAGCACCTCCGCGAACCGCTCGGCCGGGTCGTGGGTCGGTGTCGAGACCGCCCGCAACGCGGGTTGCCGCGGGTGCAGCCGGAAGGTGCACTCAGCGATGACGCCCAGGGTTCCGAACGACCCGGTGAACAGCTTGCCGAGGTCGTAGCCGGCGACGTTCTTCACGACCTTGCCGCCGGACTTCGCCACCGTCCCGTCGGCGAGCACGACGGTGATGCCGATCAACAGGTCGCGCGGGGTGCCGTAGCGCAGCCGCCGCGGTCCGCTCGCCGCGGTCGCCACCACCCCGCCGACGGTCGCGCCGGGCTCCGGCGGATCGAGGGCAAGCCACTGGCCGGCGGCGGCGACCGTTCGCTGGACGTCAGCCAGCGCGACCCCGGCTTCGACCGTGATGACGAGGTCGCCCGCGGCGTGCTCGACGATGCGGTCGAGTCCGCGGGTACTGAGTACGGCGTCGACCGGCGCACCGACGCCACCCCAGGTCTCCTTCGACCCGGCGCCTCGGATCCCCACCGAGCGGCCGTCGTCCGACGCCGTGCGCAGCATCTCCGCGAGCCGGTCGATCGACGTGGGCCGGAACAGCTCGGCAGTCTGTGCCATCAGAAGACCTCGGCGATGCCGGCCTGCTGCAGCGGGTGGACCCCGCTGCGCTTGCCCGGTCGCTCACCGCAGAGCCTCGGCGTCGGGAAGATCTTTCCGGGGTTCGAGATGCCCTGCGGATCGAAGGCGCAACGCACGAGCTGCATGACGTCAAGGTCGACCGCGGAGAACATCTTGCCCATGTGCACGACCTTGTCGTGACCGACGCCGTGCTCCCCGGTGATCGATCCACCGTGGTCGAGACAGAGCTCGATGATCCGGTTCGACACCTCCTCGGCGCGCTCCGTCTGACCCTTCGCCTCGTCGAACAGCACGAGCGGATGGAGATTGCCGTCGCCGGCGTGGAACACGTTGGCCACCCGCAGCCCGGCTTCGCCGGCCACCTCGTCGATCGCCTGCAACACGTCGGCCAGGGCGGTCCGCGGGATGACGCCGTCCTGGACGATGTAGTCGGGGCTGATCCGCCCGACTGCGGCGAACGCCGACTTGCGACCCTTCCAGATCAGCCCGCGCTCGGCGGCGTCCGCCGCGATGCGCTGCTCGAACGCACCGGCCTCGCCGCACAGCCGCTCGACGTCGGCGAGCTGCGCCTCGACCTCACAGCGTGGACCGTCGAGCTCGACGATCAGGACCGCGCCGGCGCCGGCCGGATAGCCCGGGTGGACCGCCGCCTCGGCCGCCTCGATGGCGAGCGCGTCCATCAGCTCGATCGCCGCCGGCAGCACTCCCGCCGAGATGATTGCGCTGACCGCGTCGCCCGCGGCCTCGATCGTCCGGAAGGCCGCGAGCACGGTCTGGACCGCCTGCGGAGTGCGCAGCAGCCGGACGGTCGCCTCGGTGACCACGCCCAGCGTGCCCTCGCTTCCGACCAACGCGCCGACCACGTCGTACCCCACCGGATCAGGTGCCGTCCCGCCGAAGCGCTCGGTCGAGCCGTCCGGCAGCACGACCTCGAGGCCGGTGACGTGGTGTGCCGTGAAGCCGTACTTGAGGCAGTGCGCGCCACCGGAGTTCTCCGCGACGTTGCCCCCGATGGAGCAGACCTGCTGACTCGACGGATCGGGCGCGTAGTAGAAGCCGTGCGGCGCCGCCGCAGCGGTGAGGTTGGCGTTGATCACGCCGGGTTCGACGACGGCCCGCTCATCGTCCGGCTCGAGGCGCACGATCCGGTTGAGCCGCGACGTGACGATGAGCACGCCGTCGGTGCGCGGGAGCGCGCCACCGGACAGCCCGGTCCCCGATCCGCGTGCGACGAACGGAACATTGAGCGCGGCGCACTGCGCCACGACGTACCCAACGTCGTCAGTGGAGTCGGCGAGCACGACGAGCCCTGGGGTGCTGCGGTACGACGAGAGCCCGTCGCACTCGTAGGTGCGCAGCTCCGCCGGCTCCGTGATGACCTGGCTGCCCTTAAGGCGCGCAAGGCAGGCCGAAGTCAGCTCAGCCAGCGCGGTCATGGGGCAACGTTAGTTTCCTGTGCCGAGCCCGACGTCGGAGGCGTAACTTGGCCCGAGTTTGGCCCCTTAGGTTGGGCTCGATCCAGCAAGCGGTGACCTAGTCGAGCAGGGCGTAGGCCGGCAGCGTGAGGAAGTCGACGAAGTCGTCGGCGAGGGCGACCTGCTCGAACACCTCGCGGGCGTCAGCCCAGCGGCCTTTCTCGAAAGCCTCGTCGCCGGCCTCGCCCCGGATCTCGCTCATCACGTCGTCGGCGACCTTGCGGACCAGCTCGGCGGTGACCTGCTCGCCGGTGTCGGACAGCGTCACGTCGTTGTGGACCCACTGCCACACCTGCGAACGCGAGATCTCCGCCGTCGCCGCGTCCTCCATGAGGTTGTGGATCGCCGCGGCGCCGACACCACGCAGCCAGGACTCGATGTAGCGGATGCCGACATCGACATTCATCCGCAGACCGGCCGAGGTGCGCTCACCCGGCGTCTCCTTCGCGGCGAGGATGTCCGCCGCCGAGACGTTGACCTCCGGCCGCAGCCGGTCGATCTGGTTCGGCTTCTCACCGAGCACCGCGTCGAACTCCGCCATGGCCACCGGCACGAGGTCCGGGTGCGCGACCCACGTGCCGTCGAAGCCGTCGTTGGCCTCGCGCTTCTTGTCCGCCGACACCTTCTCGAGCGCGACGCGGTTGACCTCGGCGTCCTTGCGGCTCGGGATGAACGCGGCCATGCCGCCCATCGCGAACGCGCCACGCTTGTGGCAGGTCTGCACGAGCCGCTCGGTGTAGGCGCGCATGAACGGCACCGTCATCGTCACGCTTGCGCGGTCGGGCAGGAGGAACTCCTCGCCGCGGTCGCGGAACGTCTTGATCATCGAGAACATGTAGTCCCAGCGACCCGCGTTGAGGCCATAGGAGTGGTCGCGCAGCTCGTAGATGATCTCCTCCATCTCGAGCGCGGCCGGGATCGTCTCGATGAGGACCGTCGCGCGGATCGTGCCGCGGTCGAGACCGAGTGCCTCCTGCGCGTGCACGAACACGTCGTTCCAGAGACGCGCCTCGAGGTGGGACTCCATCTTCGGCAGGTAGAAGTACGGCCGGGTGCCCTTGTCGAGCAGCCGCTGCCCGTTGTGGAAGATGAACAGACCGAAGTCGAACAGGCCACCGCTGATCGGCTCATCGTCGACCAGGACGTGCTTCTCGGGCAGGTGCCAGCCGCGGGGGCGCGGCATCAGCGTCGCGACCTGCTCCTTCAAGGCGTAGCTCTTGCCCTCTGGCGAGGTGAAGTCGATCCGGCGCTCGATGGCATCGATCAGGTTGACCTGCCCCTGGACCTGGTTGTGCCAGTTCGGTGCGCTGGCATCCTCGAAGTCGGCCATGAAGACCTTCGCGCCCGAGTTCAGCGCGTTGACGAGCATCTTCTTCTCGGTCGGACCGGTGATCTCGACGCGACGGTCGACCAGGTCCGCTGGTGCGGCGACCTTCCAGGACTCGTCCTCGCGGATCTCCTTCGTCTCGGCAAGGAAGTCGAGCTTGCCCGTGTCCGCCGCTTCCTGACGGCGGGCCCGGCGCCGCTCCAGCAGCTCGGTCCGGCGGGGGCCGAACTTGCGCTGCAGGTCGGTGACGAACGCGAGCGCCTCAGGCGTCAGGACCTCGTCGAACCGGTCCTCGATTGCCCCGATGACCTTCGCGTTCCCAGACATGCCTGCTCCTCAACGTCGTCGAATGACGCCGTAAAGGTTAGTCAGATGCCGAGCCGGGCCTCCCGAAGGGAGGCGACGGCGTCCGGGTCGCCGGTCAGCTCGACCTGCGCGATGTCCTTGCGGTTGAACGTGTAGAGCAGGATGTCGCCGACCGGACCGGTGATCCGCACCGTCGGCCCGCTGCCGCCCACGACCGCGCGGCCGCCGTTCTCCGCGACGACCTCGACTTGCACTCCGCGCGCGCGGCGCAACGACATCCGCAGCGAACGACGCATCCGGTTCCAGATCACGGCCTCCTGCTCGGCGGGCAGGTCGCGCGGTCCCTCGCCGTTGGCGCGCCGGACGTCCTCGTGGTGAACGAAGTACTCGAAGTGGTTGACCTGCTCGTCCATCGGGCGCCACAGCAGCGGA
>DASZYY010000020.1:0-15036 GCA_035545175.1 Mycobacteriales bacterium | reverse complement strand
AGAACCCGCCGAAGACGACGCTGTGCAGCGCGCCCAGCCGCGCGCAGGCCAGCATCGCGAACGCGGCCTCGGGGATCATCGGCAGCTGGATCGCGACCCGGTCGCCCTTGCCCACGCCCAGCTCGGTGAGCGCGTTGGCCGTCCTGCAGACCTCGCGCTGCAGGTCCGCGTAGGTGATCGTGCGGGTGTCGCCCGGCTCGCCCTCCCAGTGGAACGCCACCCGCTCGCCGAGGCCGGCCTCCACGTGGCGATCCACGCAGTTGTAGGCCACGTTGAGCCGGCCGCCGACGAACCACTTGGCGAACGGCAGGTTCCACTCGAGCACCTGGGTCCAGGGACTCTCCCACGTCAGTGCGCGGGCTTGGGCCTCCCAGAAGCCGAGCCGGTCGGCGGCGGCCGCCGCGTAGGTGTCAGCCGTGGCGTTGGCGTCTTTCGCGAGGTCCGCCGGCGGCGCGAATCGCCGGGTCTCGTGCAATAGGGCGTCGAGTGCGGGCTCAGACATGCCTGCAGCCTGTCATGCTTGTCCGCTATGGCGTTGATGTCCCTGCAGGATGCGGTCTTCCTGCTGCCGGAGACCCGCGAGCAGCCCATGCACGTGGGCGGGCTGCAGCTGTTCCAGCGGCCTGAGGGCGCCGGTCGCGACTTCCTCAACGACATGCACGCAGAGCTGGTCGCGGTCGACGACGTGGCACCGATCTTCCGTCGGCGGGCGTATCGGTCGGTGTCGACCCTTGGGCAATGGGCGTGGGAGGAGGACATCGATCTCGACCTCGAGCACCACGTCCGTCACTCGGCGCTGCCGCGACCGGGACGGATCCGTGAGCTGCTGGCGCTGACCTCCCGCCTTCACAGCACGCTCCTCGACCGCCACCGGCCGTTGTGGGAGATGCACCTCATCGAAGGTCTGCAGGACGACCGGTTCGCGATCTACTTCAAGCTGCACCACGCGGTGATGGACGGCGTCCACGGGCTGCGGCTGATGCAGAAGTCGCTCAAGACCGATCCGGACGACCTGAGTCTGTGCGCGCCGTACCTGCCCCGCGTTACGGCGTCACAAGGTGGTGGCGCCGGCTTTTCGCCGCTCGCCCTTCCGGGCATCCTCGCCGGCGCCGCGCGCGATGTGGTGAGCGACGCCATCAGCTTCGCTCCGGCTGTTCTGCAGACGGCGGAGCGGCTGGTCCGGGAACAGGCGGCGGCACTGCCAACGGTCGCGCCGCGGACCATCCTCAACGGACCGATCACGGGGTCGCGGCGGTTCGCCGCGCAGTCGTGGCCGATCGTGCGGCTGCGCGAGGTCGCCAAGGCCGCCGGCATGACGCTGAACGACGTGGTACTCGCGATGTGCTCCGGCGCGCTGCGGGAGTACCTCGACGAGCAGGGGGAGCTGCCCGACGCACCGCTGCTGGCGATGGTCCCGGTCTCGCTGGCGCTGCGTTCCGACGGTCCGGAGAGCACCCACGGCAACAACATCGGGGCGATCATCGCCAACCTCGCGACCGACGAGCCCGACGCGGGCCGGCGCCTCGAACTCATCAACCAGTCGGTCTCGGAGGGCAAGGAGCGGCTGGCAAGCATGAGCCGACTCGCTGTGCTCGCGACCTCCGGCATCTCGATGGCCCCGATCGCGATGAGCGCCTTTTTCGGGATCAACCGGTTGATGCCGCCGCCGTTCAACCTGGTGATCTCGAACGTGCCCGGCCCGAAGCAACCGCTGTGGATGCAGGGCGCCCGGCTCGACGCGTTCTACCCGCTGTCGATCCCGTCCGGCGGGCAGGCGCTGAACATCACGGTCACGAGCTACGTCGACAGCATGGAGTTCGGGCTGACCGGCTGCCGCCGACACGTTCCTCACCTGCAGCGCCTGCTCACGCACCTCGAGTCTTCGCTCGCCGACCTCGAGAAGGCGCTCGGGCTCACTTGAGCACCAGGTGAACCGGGCGCGTCCGTTGTGCGTAGTACAGAGCGTGGGGACCCAGCAGAGAACGCAGCTCGTAGGGCGGGTACTGACCGCCGCCGCACTCGGAGTCATGGCCGGGCTCCACCTCCAGCTGTACTCGACGTACGACTACAAGGCGATTCCGACGATCGGCGGGTTGTTCCTCGCCAACGGGATCGCCGCCTCGGTGCTGTGTCTGGCGGTCCTGGTTGCGCCGCGCCGCCTGCTCGGGCTCACCGCCCTCGCGAGCGCCGGGTTGCTGGCCGGGACGCTCGCCGGGTTGCTGGTCGCCCTGCACCACCCGCTGTTCGGGTTCCAGGACTCGATCCACGCCCCCCACGCCTGGATGGCAATCATCGACGAGGGCATCGGCGCCGTCATCGCGACCGCCCTGGCCGTCACGTCGCTGCGCGGCGCGGGCGTCCGAGCTGTCGTCGGTGTCTGGCGGCGAGCATGATGATGGTCGTGGACCGGGCCGACGAGGCTGCGCTGCGTGAGCTGTACGACGCTCACGCCGGTGCGTTGCTCGCCTATGCGGTCCGGCTGACCGGCGGGGACCGGGGCCGTGCCGAGGACGTCGTCCAGGAGACGCTGCTGCGGGCCTGGCGCAACCGGGGCGCGCTGGATGAGTCACGCGGTCCGCTGCGCCCGTGGCTGTTCACCGTCGCCCACCACATCGCGATCGACGCGTACCGCGCCCGGGCCGCGCGACCGACCGAGGTCGGCGAGGCTGTCCTCGAGGCCGTGCCGTCGGCGGACGACATCGACGCCCATCTCGATCGGCTGCTCATCAGCGAGGCGCTCGGTGCGCTGACCGCGGAGCATCGCAGCGTGCTGATCGAGACGTACTACCGCGGTCGATCCGTCGCCGAAGCTGCCGATGTGCTGGGTGTGCCGCCCGGAACCATCAAGTCGCGCACCTTCTACGCGCTGCGTGCCCTCAAGCTCGCCCTTGCAGAGCGGGGGGTGACGACATGACGTGCGAGGAGACCAGGATCTCCCTCGGCGTGTACCTCGTCGGCGCCATCGATCCCGCCGAGCGAGCCGAAGTCGACCAGCATCTGCGCGACTGTGCAGCCTGCCGCGCGGAGCTCTCCGATCTCGCGATGCTGCCGGAGATGCTCGAGAAGGTCGGCCTGGACGATCTCGGTGTGGCGCCGTCACCGATCGCCGGCGATGAGCTGTTCGCGCGGATCGCGGCCCAGGTCGAAGCAGACGGCGCGAATCCCGAGGGGTCGACTGCCGACTTCGCCGAGGTGGTCGAGCCGCCTCGGTGGCGGCGCTGGCGAGTGATTGCCGCGGCGGCTGCCGTGGTCATCGTCGTGGGTGGCGCCAGTGCGACCGCGGTCAGCGTCCTGCACTCGACGACTGACGGGCCGACGTGGCACAAGGCGACGGCCGGATCGATCTCGATGAGCATCGCGGTGTCCTCCCAGGCGACCGGCTCGGCACTTCGAGTCGCGGTGTCCGGGCTTCCGGAGGACGAGGACTGCTGGCTCTACGCGATCGCTGACGACGGCACCAAGGAGCTCGTCAGCCGGTGGGAGGCGACGTACGCCGGGGAAGCCCAAGTGACCGGCTCGACCACGATTCCGAGTGCCGAGCTGAACCGGCTGGTGCTGGTCGGCAACGGCGGGCAGCAACTCGTCACGGTGCCTGTCTGACGCACCCGGTGTAGTAGGGACGGATCGCACGGCCTAACCGGAAACCCTGCGCTGTACGCCCAAACGGCGTAATTCGATGTGGCATCTGGCTGAGCCGGGTGGCGGGTTCGTCGTCGTCCGAAAGCGGGCAATATCCACATATCCGCCACCCGATAAGCGGGTGGCCGCCCCAGGAGATGTGTGCAGTGCAGAGCGCCACTCGCGAGGTGCTGACGCTGGAGGCGTCCCGTAACGCGCCGGCTCAGGCGCGACGAGCGGTCCACGACTTCGCCAGCGCGGTCTCGCCGTCGACGGCGCGGACGGCTGAGCTGCTTGCCTCTGAGCTGGTCACCAACGCGGTCACGCACGGTCGTGGTGAGGTCACGGTCGTCATGGAGTACGACGGCGACGGGCTGGCCGTGACGGTGTCCGACGACGAGCCGGCGATGCCCGAGGTCGCAACGGCAACCCCGGCGGCGCAAGGCGGGCGCGGGCTTCGTCTCGTGGAAGTGCTATCCAGCGCGTGGGGCGTCAAGCCCGACCGGCGCGGCCACGGCAAGGGCGTCTGGTTCCGGCTGGGCTGACCGGCACACCTGCGGAGCGCCGTCGCAGCAAGGCTCGTAGTACAGGCACGAGGGGCATCGGTTGTGTGCCTGCTCGGCGTACATCGGGGTGCCGCAGTTCGGGCAAGGGAGATCGAGCGCCATCGCGCCATGATGGGTGCGGGTGATCACCAAAACCTGGATTGACTTTATTCGAACATACGTTCGATGATGGCGAGATGCTCGACCAGGCCCTTCGGACCCCGACCCGGGAGCGGCCACCTGCACCGATCACAGCGGCTGCGCTAGGGGCACGTTCTCCTTCACTGCCAGTGCTTTCCGAGCTGCACGAGTTGCTTCCCGGCGGCCTGCGGCGTGGCACCACGGTCAGCGTCGCCGGCTCGTTCTCGTTGCTGCTGTCGCTGATCGCGGGTGCTTCCGCGGAGGGTGCATGGTGTGTCCTGGTCGACCTGCCGGTCGGCTCCGCCACCCGGTTGGGAGCCGAAGCGGCGCGTGACTTCGGAATCGACCTGACCCGGCTGCCGGTGGTGCCGGCGGCCGGGCAGAGCTGGACAACCGTCGTCGGCGCCCTGCTCGATGCGTTCGACATCGTTGCCGCGCGGGCTCCGGCCCGGCTGGCTGACGGCGATCTACGCCGTCTCGCGGCCCGGGCCAGGTCGCGCGACTCGGTGTTGCTGCCCTTCCTGTCGGGGGGTCGATGGCCTACCGCGGATCTGCGGCTGACCGCGGAGCCCGGTGCCTGGTCGGGAATCGGCGACGGTCACGGGCGGCTGGCGCGGCGGCGGATGCGGGTCAGCGTCGAAGGCCGTGGCCAGGCGATGCGGGGTCGTGAGGTCACGTTGTGGCTGCCCGGTCGGCGCGGAGCGGCGGAGTCTTACGACGCAGCCGACGAGTTCCGCTCGTCATCCAACGTCGTCGAGCTGGCCGACGTACGGAGAGCTGCTGGTTGATGCTGCCTCGTATCGCCACGGTGTGGTGTCCGGACTGGCCGGTCGTCGCGGCCCGGGAAGCAGCTGCCATCACCGCGCCGGAGACCGCGGTTGCGGTGCTCGCGGCCAACCACATCGTTGCTTGCTCACCGAATGCCCGGGCTCTCGGCGTCCGTCGCGGAATGCGCAAACGGGAAGCGCAGGCCCGTTGTCCCGACCTCGTGGTGCTGCCTCGCGACGAGACGGTCGAAGCCCGGTTCTTCGAGCCGGCGATCCGGGCGGTGGAGGCGGTCGTTGCGGGTGTCGAGGTGGTGCGCCCCGGGTTGCTCGCTGTGGCGGCTCGTGGACCGGCGCGCCATCTCGGCGGCGAGCCGGCGCTGGTGACCAGGTTGCAGGAGGCGGTCAGCTGGACCGCAACCGACGTCGCGGTCGGCATCGCAGACGGCGCTTTCGCCGCCGAGCAGGCGGCCCGGCGATCGGTGGTGGTCCCGGCCGGCGAGTCGGCGGCGTTCCTCGCCGACCTGCCGGTCGCAACGCTGGATGCGCTGGGTGACTCGGCGCTGGTCGACGTACTGCGCCGCTTGGGGATCTGGACGCTCGGCGGCTTCGCGGCGCTGCCGGCACGCGACGTGGCAGCGAGGTTCGGGCCGGCCGGGGCGTGGGCGCATCGGCAGGCCGGCGGTCGTGACGATCGGCCGGTGGTGGTGCGCGAGCCGCCGATCGACTGCTCGGTGACGGTGGACCTCGAGCCGCCGGTCGACCGGGTCGACGTAGTGGCGTTCTCGGCGCGTGGCGCGGTCGACACGTTCATCGCCAACCTTGCCGCGAGGTCACTCGCCTGTGCCTGTGTCGAGCTCGAGGTGGTCTCGGAGCTGGGGGAGCGGGCCGCGCGCCGGTGGCGGGCGACGGGGGTGCTGTCGGCGAGTGACGTGATCGACCGGATCCGCTGGCAGATCGAAGGCTGGCTGCACGGCGGTCGCTCGCCAAACCACACAGGGGCGCCGCGGGTGACCTCCGCGATCGCGCGGCTGCGGATCGTTCCGATCGAGACGGTGCCGACCGGGACTCATCAGCAGGCGTTGTGGGGCGGCGACGGCGAGGCAGGAGAACGGGCCCGCCGGGCCATCGCACGGGTGCAGACGATGCTCGGCTTCGATGGCGTCGTACAGCCCGCAGTGGTCGGCGGTCGCGGACCGGCGCAACGCACACAGCTCCTGCCCTGGGGTGAAGAGCGGGAACCGGTACGCCGGGCTGACGAGCCGTGGCCTGGGCATCTGCCATCGCCGGCGCCGAGCGTCGTGGTCGATCCGCCGGCGCCGATCGACCTGCTCGACGCCGCCGGCCGTGCGGTGGTGGTCGGCGATCGTGGTGCGTTGGTGCGGCCGCCGAGCCGGCTCGGGTTGCGGCGTGACTCCGTGGTCGAGGTGACGTCGTGGGCCGGACCGTGGCCGGCTGACGAGCGGTGGTGGGACCCGGCCAGCGCGGTCCGAGTGGCCCGGATGCAGCTGGTCGACGCGAGAGGCCGGGCGTATCTGGTCGCTGGCGAGATGGCCACGAGTGATGAGCCGCGATGGGTCCTGGAAGGCATCTATGACTGACCGCGGAGATCAAAGTTCGCAACTGCTGGGGGATGGCTCCCGCTCGGGTCGCTTCCCGCTGCCCGCTGCGGATCGAATGTCACATAGGGGTTGTGACACCTCGCCCCTATGTGACATGGGGGTCGCGATTTACAGCCCCTATGTCACATCGGAATCGCCATCGGCGACCGGGCAGCGGAAGTCCCGGGAAGCGGCAGCCACCCCCTGGTAGTTGCGGGGTTTGGGTTTTCTCTTGCGGGTTTGAGTCTTCCCGGAAAGCGACCACCTAGATGGGGTGGGAGAACCCGCCGGTTCCGTGGCGGGAGCTCGAGGCCCGGCTGTCGGGCAGGGTCCCCGACCCGCCTCGGCCTTTTGACGAGCAGAGTCCCGAAGGGGACGGCGGTGATGCGGCGGGGTGGTCGAGGCATCGGCCGGCCTACGAGCCGAAACCGTTGCTGCGTCCGGCCGATCCGACACCGTACGTCGAGCTGCACGCGCACTCCTCGTTCAGCCATCTCGACGGCGCGAGCCTGCCGGAGGAGCTGGTCGAGGAAGCGGTCCGGCTCGGCCTGTCCGGTCTGGCGCTGACCGACCACAACGGGATGTACGGCGTGCCGCGGTTCGCCGAGGCAGCGGAGGCGGTCGGGCTGGCCACGGTCTTCGGCGCCGAGCTGTCGCTGGACCTGCCGGTGCCGCGGACGACGTCGCAGCGCGCGACCGGCGCCCGGTCCGGGATGCCCGATCCGGTCGGGCGGCATCTGCTCGTGCTGGCACGCGACCCGGTCGGCTACTCCCGGCTGTGCCGCGCGATGAGCACCGCGCAGCTCCGCGGGGGTGCGAAAGGCCACCCGGTCTACGACCTCGACGAGCTGACCGACGCGGCGGGCGGGCACTGGCTGGTGCTGACCGGCTGCCGCAAAGGGCTGGTGCGCTCGGCGCTGGAGTCAGGGGAGTACGGCACCTTCGGCCTCGATGCGGCACGCCGCGCACTCGACGAGCTGGTCGCGCGGTTCGGACACGACAACGTCGCGGTGGAGCTGTCGTACTCCCGGGACCCGCTGGCTGACGAGCGGTACGACGCATTGGCGACGCTCGCTGCAGAGGCCGGGCTGCCGATGGTCGCCACCACTGCTGCGCACTACCACGGTCCGCCGCGCCGCCCACTCGCCACGGCGATGGCGGCGGTGCGGGCGCGACGCAGCCTCGACGAGATAGACGGCTGGTTGCCGGCATGGGCAGACGCGCACCTGCGCAGCGGTGCGGAGATGGCGGCGCGGTTCGCTCGCTGGCCGGGAGTGGTCGAGGCCGCCGCCCGGATCGGGGCCGAGCTGGCGTTCCCGATCCGGCTGATCGCGCCGCAGCTGCCACCGTTCCCCACCCCCAGCGGTCACACCGAGATGACCTACCTGCGCAAGCTCGCGATGGAGGGCCTCGAGGGGCGCTACGGCTCGGGCGACAGGAAGTTGTATGAGAAGGCGCGTGCCCGGATCGAGCACGAGCTGACCGTCATCGAGGAGCTGAACTTCCCGGGGTACTTCCTCGTCGTCTGGGAGATCGTCAGCTTCGCGCGTTCGCAGGGAATCCTGTGTCAGGGACGTGGATCCGCCGCCTCGTCCGCGGTCTGTTACGCCATCGGCGTCACGGCGATCGACCCGGTTTTCTACAACCTCGTCTTCGAACGCTTCCTGTCCGCGGAACGTAACGAGCCACCGGACATCGACGTCGACTTCGAGTCGGGGCGGCGCGAGGAGGTCATCCAGCACGTCTATGAGATGTACGGCCGGGAGCACACCGCGCAGGTCGCCAACGTCATCACCTACCGGCCGCGCTCGGCGATCCGCGACGTCGCCAAGGCGTTCGGCTACCCGACCGGAACGCAGGACGCCTGGAGCAAGCAGATAGACCACGGCTACAAAATCGACTTAGAAGGCGTGACCGGCGTACCGGACCAGGTCCTCGAGCTCGCCGACGAGCTGCGCGATGCGCCGCGCCATCTCGGCATCCACTCCGGCGGCATGGTGATCTGCGACCGCCCGATCGTCGAGGTGTGTCCGGTGGAGTGGGGCCGGATGCCCGGACGCACCGTCCTGCAGTGGGACAAGGACGACTGCGCCGCGATCGACCTCGTGAAGTTCGACCTGCTCGGCCTGGGAATGCTCTCCGCGATCCGCTACAGCTTCGAGCTGATCGAGGACTGGCACGGTGTGCACTACGAGCTCGCGACGATCCCGCGCGAGATGCCGTGCGTCTACGACATGGTCTGTAAGGCCGACACGGTCGGGGTGTTCCAGATCGAGTCCCGCGCGCAGATGGCGACGCTGCCGCGGTTACGGCCGCGCAACTTCTACGACCTGGTGATCGAGGTCGCGCTGATCCGGCCCGGTCCGATCCAGGGCGACTCGGTGCACCCGTACATCCGCCGCCGGCACGGCCGTGAAGACGTCACCTACATCCACGAGAAGGTGAAGCCGGCGCTGGAGCGCACCCTCGGCGTACCGCTGTTCCAGGAGCAGATGATGCAGCTCGCGGTCGCGGTTGCGGACTTCACGCCGACCGAAGCCGACCAGCTGCGCCGGGCGATGGGATCGAAGCGCTCCGAGGCGCGGATCACCGCGTTGCAGCAGCGGCTGTACGACGGCATGGCAGCCAACGGAATCGTGGGCGCCGACGCGGATCAGATCTTCGACAAGATTCGCGCGTTCGCGTCATTCGGCTTCGCGGAGAGCCATGCGATCTCGTTCGCGCTGCTGGTCTACGCCTCGTCCTGGCTGAAGCTGCACTACCCGGCGGCGTTCTGCGCGGCGTTGATCAACGCGCAGCCGATGGGCTTCTACTCCCCGCAGTCGCTCGTCGCGGATGCGCGACGGCACGGGATCGAGACCCGTGGACCCGACATCAACGTCTCCGGCGTGGGCGCGACGCTCGAAGCGGGGGACGGGCCGTCGCAGTGTCCGTGTCTCGACGCGTCGCAGCCCGCCGTACGGCTCGGCTTGTCGGAGGTGCGCACGATCGGCGACGAGCTCGCCGAGCGGATCGTGACGATCCGCGACAAGGAGGGCCGGTACGTGTCGATGACCGATCTCGCGCATCGCGTCGGCCTGTCGACCGACCAGCTGGAGGCGCTGGCAACCGCAGGCGCTTTCGACGGGTTCGGCGTCACCCGCCGCGACGCGCTCTGGGTGGCCGGGGCGGCGGCCGCGGTGAAGCCCGGGCAGCTCGAGCTCGCGCTGGTCGATGAGCAAGAAGCTCCGGAGCTGCCGGCCATGACTGTCCCGGAGAAGCTGTACGCCGACCTGTGGGCCACCGGCGTCACCCCGGACCGCTACCCGACGCTGCTGGTCCGCGATCGGCTCGACGCGATGGGTGTGGTGTCAGCGGAGCGCCTGCACGCTCTCGAGGACAAGACCCGGGTGCTGGTCGGCGGAGTGGTGACGCACCGGCAACGGCCGGCGACCGCGAGGGGGGTGACGTTCATCAACCTCGAGGACGAGACCGGGATGATCAACGTGATCTGCTCCAAGGAGATCTGGAGCCGTTATCGCAAGGTCGCACAGGGTTCGGCGGCGTTGCTGATCCGCGGCATGCTGCAGCACACCGACAACGTGGTGAACGTCATGGCCGAGCGAATCCAGGCGCTGCCGTTGGGAGTACGACCCAGCGCCCGAAACTTCCGCTGATCTGGGTCAGCGGGACTTGCGCAGCATGCGCCGGTACTGCTTGGCGCTGCGCTTGGCCATCATGCGGATCAACGGTCGCGGCGGCGGTCCGAGGCCGAGCTGGGTGAGCATCGATCCTTCTTCCTCGACGTGCCAGACCTCGGCGAGCTTGCCGTCGCGGACCTTGAAGATCTCCTGGCCGCCCATCTTCACCGGCCGACCTGTCGGCGGGACGCCCATCGGCGCGAACTCGCCGGTATGAGTGGCGGTCATCGTCCAGCGTCCGGCGACGTACTCGTCGTCAGCGAAGACGACGACCGGCTCGAACTTCATGTCGGGAAACGCCGCTCGGATCATCCGCGCCGCCCACAGGTCGCCTTCGCGCCCCTTGGGCTGGCCTTCCATTGGCGTGTGGTCGATCAGGTCCTCGGCGAGGAGCTCTGACGCGACGTCGTAGTTGGCGTCGTTCCAGACCTCCATCAGCCAACGGCGGTACAAGGTCTTGTTCTGCTCTGCGGACATCGGCCCCCCTCAATCCAGGCGGTCAACCTATCGCCCCGGGAGGCAGTGAAGTTCGCGACATCCGGCTGAGACGGATCGGTGTTTTCTGTGGCGCGCGTGTGGCACAGGTCAGGTAAGACCCAGTAGCGAAACACTGAGAAGGAGGCGTCCCATGAGTGGCATGGACAAGGCGAAGAACCTCGGTGAGTCGGCCAAGGGCAAGGCAAAAGAAGGCATGGGCAAGGCAACCGGCAACGACACCATGCGGGCCGAAGGCAAGGTCGACCAGGCAAAGGGTGACCTGAAGCAGGCCGGCGAGAAGGTCAAGGACGCCGTCACTTAGCCCAGCGGGAGCACCGTCTCCGGCAGCGGGTGGCGGTAGAGCGACGCTGCGTTCTCGCTGCAGATCATCCGCAGCTCGTGCGGCGGCAGGTGGCCCCACGCCTGCTCGATCACATCCTGGGTGTCGGGCCAAGTGCTGTCGCCGTGCGGGTAGTCGACCTCGACCATGATGTTCTCGACGCCGATCCGGTGCCTGGTGTCGATGGTCGACGGGTCGTCGATCGTGCAGAACCAGAAGTTGCGCTTCAGCACCTCGGACGGGCGCAGCTCCCAGCCGAGTCCGTAGCCGGATCGGTCGACGATGTTGTCGAGCCGGTCCATGAGCATCGCCACCCAGCCGATGCCGCCCTCGCTCATCGCGATCTTCAGGTCCGGGTACTGCAGCGGGTACGGCGACCACAGCCACTCAGCACAGGCGCCGAGTGACTGCTGCCCGAACAACGTCGCCGACAGCTGTACGGCGGGGGAGCCGGGCGGAAGTGCGGGCATCCCCGAGCTCCCGACGTGCAGCGAGATGACGGTGTCGGTTTCCACGCATGCCGCGATGATCGGGTCCCAATGCCCGCGGTCCCACAGCGATGGGAGCCCGATCTCGTGCGGCCGCTCCGGAAAGGTGACCGAGGTGAAGCCGCGCTCGGCGTTACGGCGAATCTCGGCGACCGCGAGCTCGGGGTCGGCGAGGAAGGTGATGCCGAGCGGGATGATCCGCTGCGGATGTGCCGAGTACCACTCCTCGTACATCCAGTCGTTCCAGGCCTTCAGGCAGGCGAGCCCTACCTCGCGATCGGCCGCATCGAAGAACACCCGCCCGCAGAACCCGCTGATCTGTGAGGGGAAGTTCATCGATGCCCACACGCCGTTGAGGTCCATGTCGCGGACCCGGGCATCGACGTCGTAACAACCGGGCCGCATCTGGTCGAACCGGAACGGCTCCATCGAGACGGACTCGGGCCGGCGACCCGCGACCGCATTCATCCCGATCTGGCTGTACTTGCGGCCCTCGAACTCCCAGACCTGGTAGCCGCGCGAGGTCTCCACGATTCGCGGCGCCCGGTCGGCCAGCGCCGCGGGCACCCGCCCTTCGAACATGTGAGGCGGCTCGACGACGTGGTCGTCGACCGAGATCACTGTGTAGCGGACGGCTCGGGGCTCCGGGTCAGGAAGGAACAGCTCTTCGCTGAGCTCCGCGGTCATCGTCTGTGCTCCTAGGTCTCCGCCGCCGCTTCGTCACCGGCAGATTGCGGAACCGCTGTCGATGATGTCCAGGGCTTCGACATCAGCAGCCAGGTGACGAACCCTGCGAACAGTACGCCGACGAGGCTCCAGCCGAGTGCCTTGGTGCCGACGCCGACGTACTTCAGGCCGGAAGCGAGGATCACGAAGGTGATCACCGGGCGGATCACCCGGTCCGGTGCCCGCGAGGAGAGCACGGATCCGACCAGAACGGCGGGCACGCTCCCGATGATCAGCGAGGTCGTCACGCCGAAGGAGACGTTGCCGAAGGCGAGGGCGCCGAGAGCCGCGGACGCGGTCAGCGGAAGCGCCTGCGCGAGGTCCGTCCCGACCAGCTGGTTCGCACCGAGCATCGGGTAGAGGAACAGCATCAGCACGATCATCAGCGACCCGGAGCCGACCGACGTCATGCCGACGACGACGCCGCCCACCATGCCGATCGCCACCGTGCGGAGCGGGTGGATGTCGATGTCGTGCACGACCCCCTCGCGCTTGTTTCCGGCGCGGTAGTCGAGCACGAAGCGCAGCACCATCGCCGCCGCGCCGACCAGGAGGGCGCTGCCGAGCATCCGCTCGATTTCCGTCTGCGCGCTGTCGGCGTTGCCCTTGATCAGATGAAGCAGGTAGGACCCGAGGAAGGCCATCGGGACCGAACCCAGGGCGAGCAGTCCCACCAGCTTCTTGTTCACCGTGCCCTGGCGGAGGTGAACGGCGGCGCCGAGCGGGCGCATCAGCACCGCGGCGACCAGGTCGCTCGAGATCGCCTTGTCCGGCTGCACGTTGAACAGCAGGATCAGCATCGGGGTCATCAGGGCGCCACCACCGGCGCCGGTGGTGCCGACGAGCAGGCCGATGATCGCGCTTCCCAGGACGATGTACGGGTCGATGTGCACTGAGCCCTCCGGTCAGCGAGCGGGGCGGCCTAAAAACTACACAAGACAGGTCAAGAATCGGGCGCGGCCACGCCGGGACCCCGCCCATACCTCCGGCCGGCAGCCGTCACCGCCGTAAATAGTCCTCCTGGGTCATGCAGATGCCGTAGGAGTTCCGCCATGCTGGGCCGTAGAGTGGAGAACATCCCGGTATGGAGGAGATGGGCATGAGGAACTCCGGCACGGCGGCGGTTGCGCCGAAGGATGTTCACGACCGGCTGAAGGAGCACCTCCTCGTCGACGGCTTCCGGCTCGTGGTGGACCTCACGGCAAGTCACGGGAGCTGGCTGGTCGATGCGCGTGACGGTCGCGAGTACCTGGACCTCTACACGTTCTTCGCCTCCGCGCCGCTCGGCGCGAACCCGCGGGGGCTGGCCGACGACCCCGAGTTCATGGGGCTGCTCGCCGAGGTCGCGGCGAACAAGCCGGCGAACCCCGATACCTACACGACCCATCTCGCCGAGTTCGTCGAGACCTTCACCCGCGTGCTCGGCGACCCGGCGCTGCCGCACCTGTTCTTCGTCGAGGGCGGGGCGCTGGCGGTGGAGAACGCCTTGAAGACCGCCTTCGACTGGAAGAGCCGTCGCAACGAGCTCGCCGGCCGCTCACCCGACCTCGGCACGCGGGTCCTGCACCTGACGCGCGCCTTCCACGGGCGAAGTGGCTACACCTTGTCGCTGACCAACACCGACCCGGTGAAGACCGATCGCTTCCCGAAGTTCGACTGGCCGCGGATCGAGGTGCCGGCGGTCCGGTACCCGGTCAATGCCAACCTCGCCGAGATCGAGGCCGCCGAGCAGCGGGCCGGGGCGCAGGCGGAGGCTGCCTTCGAGGCGCACCCGCATGACATCGCTTGCTTCATCGCGGAGCCGATCCAAGGCGAAGGCGGCGACAACCACTTGCGCGCGGAGTTCTTGCAGGCGATCCAGGCGCTGTGTCACCGGTACGACGCGCTGTTCGTGCTCGACGAGGTCCAGACCGGCGTCGGGCTGACGGGTACTCCGTGGTGCTACCAGCAGCTCGGGCTGGAACCCGACATCGTGGCCTTCGCCAAGAAGCTGCAGGTCGGCGGCATCATGGCCGGCCGCCGCGTCGACCTGGTGCCGGACAACGTCTTCAACGTCTCGAGCCGGATCAACTCCACCTGGGGTGGCGGTCTGGTCGACATGGTGCGGTCGCGTCGCCTGCTCGAGATCATCGAGGCGAACGGGCTGTTCGAAGCAGCCGCGCGCAGCGGCGACGCTCTGCTCGCCGGGCTGCACGATCTGGCGCAGCGTCACCCGGACCTGGTCTCCAACGTCCGCGGCCGCGGCCTGATGTGCGCCGTCGACCTGCCGGACGCCGCAACCCGGGACCGCGTGATCTCGGGCCTGCGGGACGAGCACGTGCTCGCCCTCCCGTGCGGCGAGCGATCGGTTCGCTTCCGTCCGGCGCTGTCCGTGACGGAAGATGAGCTCGGGATCGGCATCGCCGCGCTGCATCGGGTCCTCAGCCGGATTGCCGCCCCGAAGCGAGAGCGGGAGCCCGCATGAGCCGAACCATCACCTCTGTCATCGGCGGTGCCGCGGTCAGCGGCGCGCCGGGCGGCACGATCGAGGACCGCAACCCGGCGCGACTCGACGACATCGTCGCGCACGTCGCGATGGGGAACGCCGAGACGTTCGCCAACGCCTGCGCCGCGGCAAGAGCCGCTCAGCCCGGGTGGGCGGACGTTCCGGCGCCGA
>DASZYY010000019.1:0-5773 GCA_035545175.1 Mycobacteriales bacterium | reverse complement strand
GCGGTCCGCATCGAGGGCGGGGTGTCCGGCAACGTCGTACCGGACCGCTGCACCATCGCGGTCAACTTCCGGTTCGCTCCGGATCGCACCGAGGCGGAGGCGTTGGCGCACGTGCAGGAAGTGCTCGCGCCGTATGAATGCGTCCTCACCGACTCCGCACCGGCGGCGCCACCCCGGCTGTCGGAGCCGGCTGCGGTGGACTTCCTCGCCGCGGTCGACGGGGCGCCGCAGGCAAAGCTCGGTTGGACTGATGTCGCCCGCTTCGCGGGGCTCGGCATTCCCGCCTTGAACTTCGGTCCCGGTGACCCCAACCTCGCTCACACCCGCGAGGAGTACGTCGAGCTGCCGCTCATCGCCGACTGCGAGCGCATCCTTCGCAACTATCTGGACGGAGCGCAATGACACTCGACCCTGACCGGCTCCCCGACGCCCTCGCCCCGGAGGACCCGCCTGACGAGACGCCGCCGGAGAAGCGGCGCGGCCCGGTCGTGCTGCGCCGCGGCCAGGTTCAGGCGACCACCACCGACCAGCGACTGCTCGACACCCGCGGCCCGTCGGACTGGGTGCACACCGACCCGTGGCGAGTGCTGCGGATCCAGTCGGAGTTCGTCGAGGGCTTCGGCCTGCTCGCCGAGGTGCCGCGGGCGGTCAGCGTCTTCGGCTCGGCGCGGACCAAGCCGGACTCCGAGGAGTACGCCGCCGGCGAGCGACTCGGGGCGGCACTCTCGCGCGCCGGCTGGGCGGTCATCACAGGCGGCGGCCCGGGAGTGATGGAAGCCGTCAACAAGGGCGCCACCCAAACCGGGGGCGTCTCGATCGGCCTTGGCATCGAGCTGCCCTTTGAGCAGAAGCTCAATGACTGGGTCGACCTCGGTGTGAACTTCCGCTACTTCTTCGTGCGCAAGACGATGTTCGTGAAGTACGCGCAGGCCTTCGTCGTGCTACCTGGCGGCTTCGGGACGTTGGACGAGCTGTTCGAGGCACTCACCCTCGTGCAGACCCGCAAGGTCACCTCGTTCCCGGTGATCCTCTACGGATCGGAGTACTGGGGTGGGCTGATCGAGTGGTTGCGCACCGTCATGCTGCCGCACGGCAAGATCAACGAGGTCGACCTCGACCTGATCCACGTGACCGATGACGTCGACGAGATCATCGCGATCATCCAGCAGAGCCAGGCCACACGCACCGACCTCCACTAGCGGCGCCCGCCCGTCGCGGCCGAACGCGGCGTCATGCCGACCGCGGTGACAGCCGCCGACACCGCAGCACCGGCGATGACCCACCACGCGTGCTGGAACACCTGGTGCGTCGCGGCGTAGCCGGTGGGAGTGCCGATGATGCCGACGAACACGCTCACGCCGAGCACCAGCCCGATCTGCCGGCTCATCGACACTACTGCCGATCCGGTGGACGACCGCGCCGGCGGCAGGTCAGCGGTGGCGGCGCTCATGATCGTCGGGAACGCGAAGCCGACACCCATCCCGCCGACGATCCAGCCAGGAAGGACCTGGGCGACGTACGACGGTTCCGATCCGACCGACCGCGCGACCAGCATCGTCCCGGCGGCGAACAGCAGGCATCCCATCGAAGCGATGACGCCTACCGACACCCGGCTCGCCAGCCGCTGCGACACCGCCGCGAACACCGGGACCATCAGCGGGCCCGGCGCGATCGCGAGACCGGTCCGGATCGGCGTGTAGTGCCACGCATCTTGCAGCCACAACACGATTCCGAGCAGCCCGGCACCGAACCCGATGTTGAACAGCACCGCGGTCACGTTGGACCACGCGAAGGCTCGCACCCGTAACAGCGACAGCTCGATGACCGGGAGGTCGTGCTTGCCCGAGCGCAGCCAGAACGCGGCCGTGGTGACCGCCGCCATAACGAACGCTGCCGTGTCGGCCGCCGACGCCCAGCCCCAATCCGGACCCTTCACCAGGCCTAGCGCGAGCGCGCCGACACCGACCGCGAGATACCCCGCACCGACCAGGTCCGGCACCCGCTCGACCGAGACGTCGCGCGAGTCGGGCACCCACCGGTGCGCGGCGACCAAGCCGGCAACCCCGACCGGCAGGTTCACGAGGAACACCCATCGCCAGTCCGCCTGGACGAGCAGGCCGCCGACCGCCGGCCCGAACGCCGCGGCGAGCGCGCCGATCGCGGCCCAGATCCGCACCGCCTTCACCTTCGCCTCGTTGGGCGTCGCCGCCAGCAGCAGCCCCAGGCTGGTGGGCGTCAGCGCAGCCGCGCCGACGGCCTGCAGGCCGCGGAAGGCGACGAGGCTCCAGAGGTTCGGGCTCACCGCGCAGGCCACGCTCGCAACTGTGAACACCGCAAGGCCGGCGAGGAAGCCGGCCTTGCGGCCGTAGCGATCCGCCAGCCGTCCCAGCGGCACGAGCAGCGCGGCGTACAGCACGGCGTAGCCGTTGAGGATCCAGGACAGGTTGCCCAGGGACTCGCCGTGGAAGTCGCGCGCGATCGCGGCGAACGCGACGTTGACGATGAACAGGTCGAGGCTCGCCATGAACGCCGCCGTCGACAGCACCGCGAGGATGGTCGCGTGGCTCGCGCGTCCGCCGCGCTCGGCGGGAAGCGCCAGCGGCGCGGTGACCGTGGTCACGACAGCACCAGCAGGCTCGACGTGGCCGTCGCGAGCAACGCGCCGGTCTCTTCCTGAACCAGCCTGGCGTCGGCAGTCGCCGTACGCCGGCCGAGATGGACGACGGCTCCGGTCGCGAGCACCACACCGGTCCGGATGCTGACCGGCTTGAGGTAGCGGACCTGGAGGTCGAGCGTCGTGTAACCCGTGCCGCGAGAAAGCCGGCTGTGCACCGCGCACCCGACGACGGTGTCGAGCAGCGTCGCCGTGACGCCACCGTGCACCATGCCGAGCGGGTTGTAGTGCTCGAGCCGAGGCTGCATCGCAAAGGTCACCTCCCCCGGCTTGATGTCGCGGATCACGAAGCCGAGCAGCTCCGCGATCGGTGGCGGCGGGAGCTCACCCGCTGCGATCGCGCGAAGGAAGTCGATCCCTTCGTAGTCACGACCCAACCGCGCCAACCGGTCGGCTGCATGCTCGGCAATCGTGTTCGTCGACATCTGCGGCTCCCGAACCCAGTCAGTTGGTTTCTCCAACTGATCTGCGCGCCACCGTAGGCCACTAGGTTGGATTTGCCAACCCACTATGCGACACTTGTTGTGTGACCCCGGTAACAGCTCCTCGCGAGTGCTCGGTCGCCGCGGCGCTCGACGTGATCGGCGAGAAGTGGTCGCTGCTCGTCGTCCGCGAGTTGATCCTCGGCACGAGCAAGTTCAACGAGATCGCCGCGAACACCGGGGCCCCTCGGGACATCCTCACCGCGCGGCTGCGACGGCTGGAGGAGCTCGGCGTGATCGAGCGTGCCGAGTACTCATCGCGTCCCCCGCGCTACTCCTACGTCCTCACCAAGAAGGGCCGTGACCTGCGGCCGGTGGTGATGGCGTTGAAGCACTGGGGCGACACCCACGTGATGGGCCGGGTGATGCAGCCCGTCTACGAGCACAGCTGCGGCGAGGTGTTCGCGCCGGCGACGCACTGCGCCGCATGTGGCGAGAAGGCCGGCGGAGCAACTCTCACCCGGGTCAATCCCTAGCGGGTTATGGTTCCGCGGTGCCGCTCGACCTCCGCACCGCCGCCGAGGAGCTGTTTCTCCGGACTCCCGACGCCCCCGCGCTGGTCGATGGCGACGACGCGTGGACGTACGGCGAGTACGCGGCAACGATTCGCCACGCCGCGGCGCGACTGCGGGCGGCGGGCGTCGGGATCAACGACCGGGTGTACGTCATCGCCGGACCCGGCAAGCTCGCCCTGACCGCAGCGTTCGCCGTACTCCGCGTCGGCGCGACGCCGGCACTGATCAACCCAAGACTCACCGCCGACGAGGTCGCCACGCTCGTCGATCTCGCCGGCAAGGGTGCCGCCGTCATCGTCGAGCCCCAGTGCGCGGACCGGGCGAGCGAGCTGGCGAGCCCCGTGCTCGGCATGGAGCTGCTCGAGCCGACCCCCGGCGGCGACGACACCCCAGCCGCCGCGACCGCCGACGACGGGCTGGTGCTGTTCACCAGCGGCACGACCGGGCTGCCCAAGCCCGTTCCGGTGCCGTGGGAGACCCTGCGGGCGCGCCTCGCGCCGTACACCGAGGTCGCCGAGCCGCAGATGCGGTTGCTCTGCGTACCGCTGCACCACGTCGGTGGGCTGATCGGCTCGATGGTGTGTCTGGTCGGCGGGCACACCCTCGCGATCCAAGGGCGCTTCGACGCGGGCGAGTGGCTGCGGCTGATCGAGCGGCATCGCGTGAAGCTGACCTTCATGGTCCCGACGATGCTCGCGCGGGTGGTCGAGCATCCGGATCTCGACAGCACCGACCTGTCGAGCCTGGAGATGATCACCTACGGCGCCAGCCCGATGCCAGGCGAGCTCGTCGAGCGCCTCACCGCCGCGATGCCACACGTGGCGCTCATCAACACCTTCGGGCAGACCGAGACGCTCGGCGGAATCACCTTCACGACCGCCGAGGATGCCCGCGACCCGGTGCACCGCAACTCGGTCGGGCGGCTTGTCCCGGGGGTGGAAATCCGGGTCGTCGAGCCGGGGACCGAGGACGAGGTGGCAGCCGGCGAGGTCGGCGAGCTGCTCGTGAAGTCCTCGCAGAACGTCATCGACGGCTGGCTGCGCACCGGCGACCTGGTGCGGGTCGATGCCGACGGCTACCTGTACCCGAACGGCCGCCTGTCGGACACGATCAACCGTGGCGGCGAGAAGTTCGGTCCGGTCGAGGTGGAGGCGGCGCTGCGATCGCACCCGCTCGTCGTCGACTGCGCGGTCGCAGGCATCCCGGACGCCGAGATGAACGAAAGAGTCGGTGCCGTCGTAGTGACGAGTGAACCGGTCGATGTCGCCACCCTCCAGCAGTGGTGCGCCGAGCGGATTGCCAAGTACAAGACGCCGGAGCTTGTCGTGTTTGCCGACGAGGTCCCGCTGACCGACATGAGCAAGGTCGACCGGAAAGCGGTCGTCCGGATCGTGACTGGGGGCTGACGGGGTGCTGTTCATCCACGAGGTACATGAGGTGCGCGGCCGCGCCGAGGACGACTTCGAAGCGGCGATCCGCGACGAGTGGATGCCGATGCTGGCGAAGGAGGACGACGCCCGTCTGCTGTGGTTCCTTCACTGGGTCCACGGCACCGGGCCGGCGTACAACATCATCACCGTGACGGCAGTGCGCGACGGTGCCGCCTGGCACCGGCTCGCCGACCGGCTACAGCGCGGCGACCTGCGCGACTGGCAGACCGAGCTCGATGCGATGCGTCACGGCGTGACGTCGAACATCATGCTTCCGGTGCCGTGGTCGCCGTTGCAGGACGTGGACTTTGCGACAGTGCCGACGACGCCGCAGGATCACGAGCCGGCGATCTACATGGAGGACACCGGCTGGCCCCACGCGTCGCTCGTCGACTACACCGGTTTCTGGGGCACCGGCTACTACGAGCCGATGGAGAAGCGACCGAAGGACTCCCGGCTGCTCGACATCGAGCTCTGCTTCCAGCCGGCCTACGGCTCCGGCCGTCGCAAGGAAGCGGTGCTGTGGCAGAAGGTGCTCGACAACAACTTGCTGATGACGCTGATCACGAAGGACACACCTGCCGAGCTGAAGCAGCCAGGCATGTTCATGCATGAGGCGTTGAACTACCGCGACCAGTGGCGCAGCCGGCTGCTGCGCACCTCGCGCTGGTC
>DASZYY010000018.1:0-3700 GCA_035545175.1 Mycobacteriales bacterium | reverse complement strand
GGCCAAAGAAAGGGGTTGCCGCACGTCCGTCGCGCACCCGACGTCGCCAAAGACTTGATCGGACGCCGTTTCACTGCCAAGTTGGTGACCGCGATTGGACTAGACCAAAGAGCGGATCCCCATTTGCGGAGGCGTCCTGCGAGGACGCCGTGAGAGGAAGGCGCGTCGTGAGCGAGGCAGCACAATCATCGGCTCTATCGAACCTGTTGCACGAGACTCGGAGGTTCGACCCGCCGGCCGACCTCGCGGCGAATGCAATCGCGACTTCGGCGACGTATGAGGAGGCGGCTCGCGACCGGCTGGCGTTTTGGGAGAAGCAGGCGAAGCGGCTGACGTGGGCGCAGCCGTGGTCCCAGGTGCTGGACTGGAGTGACGCGCCGTTCGCCAAGTGGTTCGTCGGCGGGAAGCTGAACGCCTGCGTGAACGCCGTTGACCGGCATGTGCTGGCGGGCGCCGGCGACAAGGTGGCCTTCCACTGGGTCGGTGACGGTGAGCGCGAGCGTCGGGACGTGACCTACGCCGACCTCCAGCGCGAGGTCTGCAAGGCCGCGAACGCCCTCAGCTCGCTGAACGTCAAGGCGGGTGACCGGGTCACGATCTACATGCCGATGATCCCGGAGACGGTCGTCACGATGCTGGCCTGCGCCCGGATCGGAGCTCCGCACAACGTCGTCTTCTGCGGCTTCTCCTCCGACTCTCTGCGCGGCCGGATCCTCGACTCCGACTCACGGGTGGTCGTGACGACCGACGGTCAGTTCCGCCGCGGAGCGCCGACGCCCGTGAAGCCCGCCGTCGACGAGGCGCTCGAGGGCTGTCCGGACGTACGCACGGTCCTGGTCGTCCGGCGTACCGGCGACGACGTGGCTTGGGACGACGCGCGTGACGTGTGGTGGCACGACGTCGTCGAGACGGCCTCCGATGCGCACGAGGCGCAGGCCTTCGACGCCGAGCACCCGCTGTTCATGATGTACACGTCCGGCACGACCGCGAAGCCCAAGGGCATCCTGCACACGACCGGCGGCTATCTGACCCACGTCTCGGCGACCCACCGCATGGTCTTCGACCTCAAGCCCGACCGCGACGTCTACTGGTGCGCCGCGGACATCGGGTGGATCACCGGGCACAGCTACATCGTCTACGGGCCACTGATCAACCAGGCCACGTCGGTGATGTACGAGGGCACGCCACACCCGGGTGACAAGGCGCGCTGGTGGAAGTTGATCCAGGACCACAAGGTGTCGATCCTCTACACCGCGCCGACGACCATCCGCACGTTGATGAAGTGGGGCGCCGAGGAGCTGTCACCGTACGACCTGACGTCGCTGCGGCTGCTCGGCTCGGTCGGCGAGCCCATCAACCCCGAGGCGTGGATGTGGTACCGCGACCACGTCGGCGGCGGGCGCACTCCGATCGTCGACACGTGGTGGCAGACCGAGACCGGCGGCATCATGATCACGCCGCTGCCGGGGGTCACCACGACCAAGCCGGGTGCCGCGATGACCCCGTTCCCCGGGGTGAGCGCCGACGTCGTCGACAACGACGGCAAGTCAGTGCCGGACGGCGGGGGTGGGTTCCTCGTTCTCACCGAGCCGTGGCCCGGGATGCTGCGCGGCATCTGGGGCGACGACAGGCGATACAAGGAGACGTACTGGTCGCGGTTCGACGGGTATTACTTCGCCGGGGACGGCGCGAAGCGCGACAACGACGGCGACCTCTGGCTGCTCGGCCGAGTGGACGACGTGATGAACGTGTCCGGCCACCGGATCTCGACCACCGAGGTGGAGCACGCGCTGGTGGGCCACCCGTCCGTTGCGGAAGCCGCGGTGGTCGGCGCGACCGACACGACCACCGGTCAGGCAATCGTTGCCTTCGTGACGCCTCGCGGCAGCGTCGCCGAGAACGAGTCGGCCGGCGACGAGTTCGTGCAGTCACTGCGTGAGCACGTCGCGAAGACGATCGGCCCGATCGCGAAGCCACGGCAGGTGCTGGTCACACCGGAGCTGCCGAAGACCCGGAGCGGCAAGATCATGCGGCGCCTGCTTCGCGACATCGCGGAGAACCGCGAGCTCGGCGACGTCACCACCTTGCTGGACCCGACCGTCACCGACGCGATCCGTGACCGGATGGCCGGCGACGCCAAGGAGGAGTAGTGCAGGTCCCGACCGCCAACGGCCCGATCGAGACGAGCGCCATGGGCCGGACGTTCATTCACGAGCACGTTTTCGTGATGACGACCGAGGTTCAGGCGAACTTCAAGACCGACTGGGACGAGGCGAAGAACGTCGCCGACGCCATCGAGAAGCTCACCGCGCTCAAGAACGCCGGGATCGACACGATCGCCGACCCGACCGTGATCGGGCTCGGCCGCTACATCCCGCGCATCGTCGAGATCGCCAAGCAGGTCGACATCAACATCATCGTGGCGACCGGTGTCTACACCTACAACGACGTTCCCAAGTACTTCCGGATGCGCGGCCCGTTCCTGCCCGGCATGGATGCGCCGGATCCGATGGTCGACATGTTCGTCACCGACCTCACCGAAGGCATTGGTGACACCGGGGTGCGCGCCGCGTTCTTGAAGTGCGCGATCGACGAGGAAGGCATGCAGCCCGGTGTCGAGCGAGTGCTGCGCGCCGTCGCGAAGGCCCACCTGCGAACCGGTGCTCCGGTGATGGTGCACACCCACCCGGGCACACACCGCGGGCTGGAGGTGCACAAGGTGCTGCAGGAGGAGGGCGTCGATCCGCGCTCGGTCTGCCTCGCGCACAGCGGCGACTCCGGCGACGCCGACCACCTCAGCCAGCTCGCTGAGCACGGCTATCTGCTCGGCATGGACCGGTTCGGTGTCGACTTCTACCGGCCGTTCGAGGAGCGGGTCGCAATGGTGGCCGAGCTGATCCGCCGCGGGTACGGCGACCGGATGGCGCTCGCGCACGATGCTTCCTGCTACTTCGACTGGACCGAGCCCCGCATGCTCGAGGCCGCGCCGAACTGGAACTTCCTGCACATCTGCAAGGACGTGCTGCCGAGGCTCCGCGAGCTCGGCGTGTCCGAGGACCAGATCGACACGCTGCTGATCGACAACCCGCGCCGCTGGTTCGAAACCGCCGACGCCGGGCCCCGCTAGTCGAGGGGTGGGAAGTTGGGGTCGCGCTTCTCGAGGAACGCCGCGACGCTCTCACCCAGGTCCGGTCGCTTGAACGCGGCCATCAGCAGCTCGTCCGCTCGCCCATTCGCTTCCTGGATGCTCGAGTTCGCGCCGCCCCAGATCTGGTCCTTGATCTCGCGCAGCGACGCCGGCGAGCAGTTCTTGACCATGTCGCGGGCGTAGCCCTTCGCGGCGGCAAGCGCGTCGTCGACGACCTGGTTGACCAAGCCGAGCGCGAGAGCCTCCTCGTCGGTGACAGTGCGCGCCGACAGCAGCAGGTCAAGCCCGCGCGACCAGCCCACGATCCGCGGGATAAGCCAGGCCAGACCGTCCTCGGCCGGAAGGCCGCGGCGAGCGAAAGCGGTGGACAGCTTGGTGCCGCGCTGCAGGAACCGGATGTCGCAGTAGAGCGCGCGCGCGAGACCCAGTCCGACGCACGGCCCGTTGATCGCGGCGATCACCGGCTTCGGTACGGCGGGCTCCGTCGCGAAGTCGTCGCGCACCCCTTCGGGCGGCGGCAGCTCCCCGGCGATGAGCTGCTTGAGGCTCCCC
>DASZYY010000017.1:0-22454 GCA_035545175.1 Mycobacteriales bacterium | reverse complement strand
TCAGGCCTGGAACACGGCGACCAGCTTCACCACGAACACGAACTGGCAGTCCTACTCGGGTGAGTCCGCCCTTGGTTACACGGCGCAAGCGGTCGGGCTCGCGGTGCAGAACTTCGTGTCCGCCGCAGTCGGCATCGCGGTCGCGATCGCGCTGGTGCGCGGCTTCGCCCGGTCGCGGACCGACCAGCTCGGCAACTTCTGGGTAGACCTGATCCGCACCTGCGTGCGGATCCTGCTACCGATCGCCGCGATCGGCGCGGTCATCCTCATCGCCGGTGGCGCGATCCAGAACTGGCACCACCTCACGACCGCGCACACCCTCGGCGGCGGCAGCCAGTCGATCACTGGTGGCCCGGTGGCCAGCCAGGAGGCGATCAAGGAGCTCGGCACGAACGGCGGCGGGTTCTACAACGCCAACTCGTCGCATCCGTTCGAGAACCCCACGGCGTGGACGAACCTGTTCGAGATCTACCTTCTCCTGCTGATCGGGTTCGCCTTGCCGCGCACGTTCGGGCGGATGGTCGGTGACAAGCGACAGGGCTACGCGATCGCCGCGGTGATGGCGATCCTGTTCCTCGGCAGCGTCGTCACCAACAACGTCGTGCAAGGCATCCACCACGGCACGGTGCCGACGAGCGTCGGCGCGGCGACGGAAGGCACCGAGCAGCGTTTCGGCATCCCGGACTCGGCCACCTTCGCGTCCTCGACCACGTTGACATCCACCGGTGCGGTCGACTCGTTCCACGACTCCTACACCAGCCTTGGCGGACTGGTCACCTTGCTGGACATGCAGCTCGGTGAGGTTGCACCGGGCGGCACCGGCTCCGGCCTGTACGGAATGTTGGTGCTGGCCGTGATCACCGTCTTCGTCGCCGGCCTGATGGTCGGACGAACACCGGAGTACGTCAGGAAGAAAATCGGCGCACGCGAGATGAAGTTCGCGTCGCTGTACTTCCTCACGACACCACTCGTCGTGCTCACGGGCACGGCATTGGCCATGGCCTTACCCGGTGAACGTGCGGCGATGTGGAACCACGGGGCACACGGATTGTCCGAGGTGCTGTACGCGTTCACCTCCGCCGGCAATAACAACGGCTCCGCGTTCGCCGGGATCGGCGTGAACACCAACTGGTACAACACGGCCCTCGGATTCGCGATGTTGTTCGGCCGGTTCCTGCCGATGATCTTCATCCTCGGCCTCGCCGGCTCGCTGGCGAAGCAGCAAGAGGTACCCGTCTCCGAAGGAACGCTGCCGACTCATCGCCCGCAGTTCGTGGCGATGGTAACGGGCGTCGCGATCATCGTCGTCGCCCTCACCTACCTGCCCGCGCTGGCGCTCGGGCCGCTCGCTGAAGGACTGCACTGATGACCAGTACGACGTACGACGCTGTGACGGCGGTGGGCGGGACCTCCAAGCGGCGGGTGCAGGGCGGTCTGCTCGACCCGAAGATGCTCTGGAAGTCGACGCCGGATGCGTTCAAGAAGCTCGATCCGCGCACGCTGTACAAGAACCCGGTCATGTTCATCGTGGAGATCGGCTCGGTCTTCACCACGTGGCTGGCGATCCGCGACCACACGGCTTTCGCGATCATCACCACGTTCTGGCTGTGGGTGACCGTGCTGTTCGCCAACCTCGCGGAGGCGGTCGCGGAAGGGCGTGGCAAGGCGCAGGCGGAAACCCTGCGGCGCGCCAAGACCGAGACCATGGCACGGCGGCTGATCGGCTGGGCACCCGGTCGTGACCCGGCGACCTGCCCGCACGAGCCGGTGCCCGCGCCGCAGCTCCGGCAAGGTGACTTCGTCGTCATCGAGGCGGGGCAGATGATTCCCGGCGACGGCGATGTCATCGACGGCATTGCCAGCGTCGATGAGTCGGCGATCACCGGTGAGTCCGCGCCCGTCATCCGGGAGTCCGGCGGGGACCGCTCCTCGGTCACCGGCGGCACCCGGGTGCTCTCGGACCGGATCGTGGTTCAGATCACCCAGAAGCCGGGGGAGAGCTTCATCGACCGGATGATCGCGCTCGTCGAGGGCGCGTCCCGGCAGAAGACGCCGAACGAGATCGCGCTGAACATCCTGCTCGCGTCACTGACGATCATCTTCCTGCTGGCGGTCGCGACGCTGCAGCCGCTGGCGATCTTCTCCAAGGCGCAACAGCCCGGCCTCGCAGACACCTCCGCGCTCACCGCGCACGGGGTGACCGGCATCGTGCTGGTGTCACTGCTGGTGTGCCTGATCCCCACGACGATCGGCGCGCTGCTGTCCGCGATCGGCATCGCCGGCATGGACCGGCTAGTGCAACGCAACGTGCTCGCGATGTCCGGCCGCGCGGTGGAAGCGGCCGGCGACGTCAACACGCTCTTGCTGGACAAGACCGGCACGATCACCTTGGGCAACCGCGAGGCGGTCGAGTTCATCCCTGCCGCCGGAGTGACCGACAGCGTCCTGGCAGACGCCGCCCAGCTCGCGAGCCTCGCCGACGAGACGCCCGAGGGTCGATCAGTGGTCGTCCTCGCCAAGGATCGTTATGGGCTCCGGGAGCGCCATGAAGGCGAGCTCGGTCACGCGACGTTCGTGCCGTTCACCGCGCAGACCCGGATGAGCGGTGTCGACCTCGCGGAGAACGGCAGCAGCCGGCAGATCCGTAAGGGCGCGTCGAGCGCGGTCCGGGAATGGGTTCGCGGGCAGGGTGGCGACCCGGGTGCCGAACTCGGTCCGGTTGTCGACGGCATCGCGAGCGCCGGCGGCACCCCTCTGGTGGTCGCCGAGGATGGTCCAGACGGAGCTCGGGTACTCGGGGTCATTCACCTCAAGGACATCGTCAAGCAGGGCATGCGGGAGCGCTTTGACGAGATGCGCGCCATGGGGATCCGCACCGTCATGATCACCGGCGACAACCCGCTGACCGCCAAGGCGATCGCCGACGAGGCCGGCGTGGACGACTTCCTCGCGGAGGCAACTCCTGAGGACAAGATGGCGCTGATCCGCAGAGAGCAGGAGGGCGGCAAGCTCGTCGCGATGACCGGCGACGGCACCAACGACGCGCCCGCCCTCGCCCAGGCCGACGTCGGGGTCGCGATGAACACCGGCACGTCCGCGGCGAAAGAGGCCGGCAACATGGTCGACCTCGACTCCAACCCGACGAAGCTCATCGAGATCGTCGAGATCGGCAAGCAGCTGCTGATCACCCGCGGTGCATTGACGACGTTCTCGATCGCGAACGACGTCGCGAAGTTCTTTGCGATCATCCCGGCGATGTTTGCCGCCGTCTACCCCGGGCTGGACAAGCTGAATGTCATGCGCCTGCACTCGCCGCAGTCCGCGATCCTGTCCGCGGTGATCTTCAACGCGCTCATCATCGTCGGGCTGATCCCGCTCGCGCTTCGCGGCGTGCGCTACCGGCCGACCAGCGCCTCGGCGATGCTGCGACGCAACCTCTACATCTACGGCGTCGGCGGGCTGATCCTGCCGTTCATCGGGATCAAGATCATCGACCTCCTCGTGCAGTTCCTTCCTGGAATCGGGTGACACCCTCAATGGACAGCTTTCCCGCTTGGGTTCGCCAGCACCTCGCCGCACTGCGCGCGTTGCTCGTGCTCACCGTGGTGTTCGGCATCCTCTACCCGCTCGTCATCACCCTTGTCGCGCAGATCCCCGGGCTGAAGCACCGGGCGGACGGCTCGCTGATCCACGTCAACGGGCAGGTCGTTGGCTCGGCGGTCATCGGCCAGGCCTTCACCGACGCCAAGGGCAACCCGATCCCCAAGTACTTCCAGTCCCGGCCCTCCGCCGCCGGCGCGGGCTACGACCCGACCGCCACGAGCGCGTCCAACCTCGGACCGGAGGAGGTCATCGACACGCTGCCCGACCCGTCCGTCAAGGGCGACCCTGGTCGACCCGGTCTGCTGACCGACGTCTGCAGTCGGAGCCTCGCGGTCGGGCAACTCGAAGGGGTGGACGGTGCACGTCCCTACTGCACCGCAGGTGGTCTCGGCGCTGTGCTGTCCGTCATCCGCGCAAACGGCCTGACCGGTCCGGTCAAGAGCGTCGTCAGCGTGAATCAAGAGTGCCCCGCGACGCCGTTCATCTCGACGTACGACGGCGTGCCGGTGCGGTGCGCGAAGTTCGGTGTCGACTACCGCATCGGGAAGATCGTGCTGGTCCGCGGTCCCGGCAAGGCATGGCCTGCAAACCCGGTCCCGCCGGACGCGGTCACGGCAAGCGGAAGCGGCCTTGACCCCGACATCTCCGTCGCCTACGCCGACCTGCAAGCCCCTCGCGTCGCGAAGACCCGTGGCTTGCCGCTCGCAACGGTCATCAGCCTCGTGCACAAGTACACGTCGGGACGCACACTGGGGTTCATGGGCGAACCGGCGGTTAACGTGCTGCAACTCAACGTCGCGCTCGATCGGCTGAGTTCCTAGGAGGCGGGCGTGGCTCGCGGGACGCTGCGGATCTACCTGGGCGCAGCGCCGGGTGTCGGCAAGACCTATGCCATGCTCGGCGAGGCGCACCGCCGCGCGTCCCGCGGCACTGATGTCGTCGTCGGTCTCGTCGAGACGCATGGTCGCGCCCGTACCCGGGCAATGATCGGCGACCTCGAGGTCGTGCCGCGCAAGATCGTGGACTACCGCGGCTCGACCTTCGAGGAGATGGACGTCGACGCCGTCCTCGCCCGCAACCCGCAAGTCGTATGTGTCGACGAGCTCGCGCACACCAACGTTCCCGGATGCACGCACGAGAAGCGGTGGCAAGACGTCGAAGACCTGCTTGCCGCGGGCATCACGGTGCTGACCACGGTGAACGTGCAGCACCTCGAGTCGGTGAACGACGTCGTCGAGAAGATCACGGGCATTCGGCAACGCGAAACCGTTCCAGACGCGGTCGTGCGTGCGGCCGACCAGGTCGAGCTCGTCGACATCACGCCGGAAGCGCTGCGTCGGCGGATGGCACACGGGAACATCTACGCGGCCGAGAAGGTCGACGCGGCGCTCGGCAACTACTTCCGGGTCGGTAACCTCACCGCACTGCGTGAGCTCGCGCTGCTGTGGCTCGCTGACAAGGTCGATGACACCCTCCAGCAGTATCGTCGCGACCACGACATCGAAGGCACGTGGGAAACGCGCGAGCGGGTCGTCGTAGCCCTCACCGGGGGGTCCGAGGGGGAGACCCTGATTCGGCGTGCCAGCCGCATTGCCGCTCGCGGTGGTGCGGACCTGCTCGGCGTGCATGTCAGCCGTTCCGATGGTCTGACCGGAGCCAGTCCGGCCAACCTCGCCGAGCAGCGTCGGGTGTTGGAGTCGCTCGGCGGCAGCTACCACGAGATCGTCGGCGACAACGTTCCGCACGCGCTCCTCGAGTTTGCGCGCAGCGAGAATGCCACCCAACTTGTCCTCGGGGCCTCTCGCAGGTCGGCGATCGCGACGTACTTCTCCGGGCCGGGCATCGGTGCGACAACGGTGCGGCTCTCAGGCGATATCGATGTCCACATGGTCACCCATGAGCACGCCGGTGGCGGCCGAGCTGCCATGCCTGCGCTGACCGGCGGCCTCACCGCGCGCCGTCGAATCCAGGGCGCCACAGCCGCCGCCCTGCTGCTGCCGCTGCTCACGGTCATCCTCGCCAACACCCGCGGGCATCTCAACCTCACCAGCGATCTCCTGGCCTACCTGCTTGCCGTCGTCGCTGTCTCGTTGATCGGCGGTGCCTATCCCGGCGTGGTCGGTGCGGTCGCCGCAAGCCTGCTGCTGAACTACTACTTCACGCCGCCGATCCACACCTGGACGATCGCCGAGCGTGACAACGTGATCGCGTTGATCGCGTTCATCCTGGTCGCGGCCACGGTCAGCTGGATCGTCGACCTGGCTGCTCGTCGAACGTCACAGGCAGCGCGGGCCCGCGCGGAGTCGCAGACGCTGGCGACCCTGGCCGGAAGCGTGTTGCGTGGCGAGAGCGCCATCCCGGCCTTGCTCGAACGGCTCCGCGAGGCCCTGTCGCTGACCGCGGTCACCCTGCTCGAACGCGCGACCGATACCGACGCCTGGACCGTTGTGGCGAGCGTTGGCGGCTTGCCGAGCAGCCGGCCGGACGATGGCGACGCCAGCGCGGCCGCGAGTGACCGGCTTGCGCTGGCCGTGCGGGGGAATCTGCCGCGCAGTGAAGACCAACGCCTCCTCACCGTCTTTGCGATCCACGCGGCCATCGCCTTGGAACAGCAGCGGCTGGCCGAGGTGGCGGCAGCCGCAAAGCCGCTTGCCGAAGCCGATCGGATGCGAACGGCGCTGCTCGCGGCCGTCAGCCACGATCTGCGCTCGCCGCTGTCATCGGCAACCGCCGCCGTTGACAGCCTCAGCAACGCTGAAATCCCATGGACGGAAGAGGAGCGTGACGAGCTCGTCGCGACGGCGCGGGAGTCGCTGCAGCGCCTCACCCGCCTGGTCGAGAACCTGCTCGACATGAGCCGTCTGCAAGCAGGCGCCCTGTCCGTGTTCCCGGAGCCGACCAGACTCGACGAAGTGGTTCCCCTCGTGTTGGACAGCTTCGGGCCGGTGACGAACACGGTTGACATCAACATTCCGGCGAACTTGCCCGAGGTGCAGGCAGACCCCGCGTTGCTGGAGCGCGTGATTGCCAACGTGGTCGCGAATGCGCTGCGGTTCTCCCGGCCGGAGGCCGCACCACGAATCTCTGCCAGTGCTCATGGCGATTGGGTCGAGCTGCGCGTCATCGACTTCGGGCCGGGGGTGCCGCACACGGATTGGGAACGCATCTTCACGCCGTTCCAACGCCTCGGCGACACCGACAACACCACGGGCGTCGGGCTGGGGCTGGCCCTGGCCCGCGGGTTGACCGAGGTCATGGGTGGCCACCTCGCGCCCGAGGAGACACCAGGCGGTGGCCTCACCATGGTGATCCAGCTGCGCACTGCGGAGCCGCCGCAACCCGGATCGGACGTCACTGAGATGGCGCTCACGTGATCCGGGTGTTGGTCGTCGATGACGAGCCGCAGATTCTGCGGGCGCTCCGGGTCAACCTGAGCGCGCGGTCCTACGACGTGTACACCGCAGCCACCGGGCGGCAGGCCCTCGACGTCGCCGCCCAGCAACGGCCGGATCTCATCGTCCTCGACCTCGGCCTGCCGGACATGGACGGCGTCGACGTCATCCATGCCATCCGCGACCGGTCCAACACGCCGATCGTCATCCTGTCCGGCCGGCTCAACAGCAACGAGAAGATTCGCGCACTGGATGCCGGCGCGGACGACTACGTCACCAAGCCGTTCAACGTCGATGAGCTCGTTGCCCGCGTACGCGCGGTCGCCCGCCGGGCCGGGGGCGACGCACCTGTGGTGGTCCACATCGGCGCGGTCACCGTCGATCTACAAGCGCACCGGATCACGAAGGACGGCGAAGACGGCGCACCTGCGGAGGTTCGCCTCACCCCGACCGAATGGCACCTGCTGGAAATCCTGGTGCGCAACCCTGGCCGCTTGGTGACGCAGCGCGAGCTGATCCAGAGCATCCGAGGATCGCAGTATGAGGACGCCGCCCACTACCTCCGCCAGTACATGGCGCAGCTGCGCCGCAAGGTCGAAGACAACCCGGCACGCCCGAAGCACCTGCTCACCGAGCCGGGGATGGGATACCGCTTCCAGCCGGACGCCGAGACCGAGTAGGGACTGCAATGTCCGCTCTCGAGCCGCCCGCTCGCCACTCTCGGCGCCGCCTGATGCGTAAGCCGGGCCGCCCGGCAGCGCTCGATTCGCCGGAACGCTCGATGGATCCGAGACCGGCACCCGTTTCACGATCCACTCGTGCGCTCGTCGACTGCGCGATCTATGCCGGCGGCCGCCGGACCCACTCGCCGGCCGACCTGTTCGAGGCATTCGGCTTGCTGCAGGAAGCGCCCGACGGGATGGCCTGGATCGGGCTCTACCGGCCGCCCGAGGAGCAACTGATCGCGTTGGCCGGCCAGTTCGGCCTGCACGAGCTGGCTGTCGAGGACGCGATCGTCGCCCACCAGCGCCCCAAGATCGAGCGCTATGACGACGTACTGTTCGTCGTCCTGCGTCCCGCTCGCTACCTCGACGAAGTCGAAACCGTGGACTTCGGCGAGCTGCACGTCTTCGTCGGCAAGAACTTCGTCATCACTGTGCGGCACAGCGAGGCTCCTGACCTTTCCGCCGTGCGGCAGCGGCTGGAAGCAGATCCCGAGTTGCTCGGTCGCGGCCCCGAGGCCGTCCTCTACGCCATCTGTGACGCGGTTGTCGACGGGTATGCGCCGGTGGTCGCCGGCCTTCAGCACGACATCGATGAGATCGAGAGCGACGTCTTCCGCGGCGAGCCCGGCGCATCGCGCCGAATCTACGAGCTGACTCGGGAGGTGGTCGAGCTCCAACGCGCAGCGCGTCAGCTTCCCGGCATGCTCGACCGGCTCAGCACGGGGTCGGACAAGTACGGCGTCGACGACGAGCTGCGTAGCTACCTTCGCGACGTCACCGACCACGCCACCACGGTTGTGGAGCGGGTCGACAGCTTCCGACAAGCGCTACAGGACATTCTCACCGTCAACGCCACCCTTGTGACGCAGGCTCAGAACGAGGAGATGAAGGCGCAGAACGAGGAGGTCAAGAAGATCTCCGCGTGGGCTGCGATCCTGTTCGCCCCGACGTTGATCGGGACGATCTACGGGATGAACTTCCGCCACATGCCCGAGCTTCGCTGGTACTTCGGCTACCCGTTCGCGATCGCGCTGATGGCCGCGACCTGCCTCACGCTCTTCCTGGTGTTCAGGCGCCGGGACTGGCTGTGAGGAGTGGCGCGGTGTCGTGGCGTCAGCTGTCGTCCGACGATCGCGCTTCCTCGAAGTCCAACATCCGCTGGACCTTGCGGCGCACCGCCTCGCTGATCACGCCCCTTGCTACCAACTCGTGCAACCGAGCGCTCTCCACCGCAATCAGCTCGCGACGCAGGGATCGCATCTCCTGCCGGGTTGCGGCGGTGGCCGCCGGCTCGATGTCAGTCTCGCTGAACTCGACCGCGCGCAGGATCCCCTCGGCGCGCTCCAACCGATCGCGAAACTCGCGGCGCAACCAATCCACCGCAGCCGGTGACGCCGCCTCGAGGTCGTGCATCTCCTCGAGGCGTTCGACCGCTGCGGCCACGGCAGCGTGACGAGCCAGCGCCTCCTCGCGGCCGTGTAGGTCGGGGTCGCGGACCAGCCCGGCGCGTCGCACCACTGGACCCAGGGTCAGGCCCTGGACGACGAGGGTGGTCGCCGTAGACGTGGCGGCGAGCACGAGCAGCAGGTCGCGGTGTGGGAACGGCAGGCCGGCGCGAGTCGTTACCGGGATCGACAGCGCCGCGGCCAGCGGAACCACGCCGCGCGTACCCGCCCAAGATGTCACCGCCACGACCCTCGATCGTCGCCGCGCCACTGCTTGCCCGTCGGAAGCCTCCAGCAGACCCGGCAAGAACGTCGCGCCGGTCACCCAGACGATTCGCGCCGCGAGCAGGGTCGCGGTCACGACCAGGGCAACGAGAACAAAGTTGTGCTGGTTTGTCGGCAGCGCCCTGACGAGGCCGGGCAACTCCAACCCGATGATTGCGAACACCGCGCTTTCGAGCAGGAACACGAGCACGTCATAGATGTGGGCAATCTGCAGCCTCGCTGGCCCACGGAGCATCTGAAACCGCCGAGGGCCGAGATAAAGGCCACCGAAGACGACCGCCGTCACTCCGGAGGTGTGTGCGACCTCGGCAGCGACGAACATGGCATACGGCGCGATCAACGAGATCACCCCGTCGATCACCACGTCGTCGGTTCGCTCGTGCAGTTGCCGCACCAGGAAGGCGATCACGATGCCGACTGCGGCGCCACCGACGCCTAGGCCGAGAAACCGTAGCGAGAACGTGACGGGGCCGGCAAGGTGCCCGGCCACGACTCCCGCGACCACGACGCGGAACAGCAACAGCGACGTTGCGTCGTTCAACAAGCTTTCGCCTTGGACCAGCGCCAGAAGCCGCGGCGGCAAGCGGAGGCTGCGCGCCAGTGCGCTCACCGCGACCGGATCGGTGCTCGCCAACACGGCACCCAACACCAGGCCGACCTGGACTGTGATCTCCGGTGCAAGCCCGTGGGCGACGAACGCCACGGCCACCGCGGACGCAACAACGAGACCCACGGCGAGCACCGCGACCGGGCGCAGCACAACACGCAGATCGGTGATCACGACATCGACGGCTGCCGCGTAGAGCAAAGGTGGCAGCACCACCAGACTCACGAGTTCGGGCGTGACATGCACCGCAGGCACACCTGGCAGGAGCCCGACCGCCAGGCCGGCTAGGACGAGGAGCGAGGGGGCCGGAATGCGCAGCTTGCCGGCGAACGATGCCACCGCGGAGGCGAGCACGAGCAGCCCCAGCACGATTTCGGCGGTGCGCACGTTGCCCTCACAAGACGGAGACAGTCTGACGAAACGCCGACCAGGCTTCCCGGCACACCGCCTTAGAGGCTAGGGCATGCCGCGGAGCTATGAGTGCTCGAAGGTGACCTGGAAGCTGCCGCTGCTGGAGTTGATCGGACCAGCGCTGGCTTGCAGGACGTCGCCGTCGTACATCGCGTATCTGGTCGGGTGGAAGCGCGACAGCCTTTCGTTGCCGTTGAACCGCAACGCGCCGAACGTGATCGGGCTGAATGACGGGATCGGGGAGACGTTGCCGTCGGTGCTTTCGGGTGAGGTGAAGGTCACCCCCGCGGAGATGGCGTTGATAGCGCCAGGGATCGTTCCAGCCAGCACGGTCGCCATGCTCTCGACGTTGCTGGTGACTCCACCGGTGGGGTACAGACGCAGGGTCGTCGTGTCCGTGCGGGGGTGACTGACGACGGAGAAGTGGACCCGCTTCGGGTCGTAGGAGAACGTGGTAAGAGCAGATCCGGTCGTCTTGCTGCCGAATCCCAGCGTGATCGGCCGCAGCGAGTTGGGACACTCGTCCGTCCAGCTCAACGAGTAGACGGGACCCGTGGGGCCCTGGAACTCGACCTCCGGAGTCATGATCGGGCTGCCCGACGAAGGACACGTGACATCGGGGACGGACAACCATCCGGTCAGGCTTGTGACATTCGGGCCAACGGGCAGTGTGACCCGGTACCCGGCGAAGTCCGGACTCGCGAGGCCCGCGGCGCTCGTCTGCCTCGGCTGCGACTCGACGCCGGACTGCTTCAGGGATGCCTTCGCCTGACTTGCACGGGCTGATGACGGCGCACAGCATGCGAGTACGACGGTCGCCCCGGTGATGATCCGCAACAGGCGGTGCATGGCTGCTCCTCCGCTGGGTCCCTCGCCTCCTACCGGGTACGGGCGGTTTTAGCCGCGCGGTGATACACCCCTTGCGCCCGCTCCCGCGAAGGCCAGTCGGCGGGCCCGTTATCGGTGGCGGCTCCTCCGTCAGGTGACGGAGCGGGGAGGGTCGGGCGGGTGCCACTCGCTGGTGGCGCCCATGATGCCGGTACGCCACCCGAAGATGGCCCCGCCGATCGCCAGCCCCACCCCGGCCCAGAACAGCGGCCACACCCATTCGATGAGCGCGACACCCGCGAGGACCGTGGCGCCACACATGATGGCGACCGACGTCCAGTTCCAGGCAGTGGCGGAATGCACCGACTGCGATGGGGCACCCGGGCTAGTCGGCATCGAAGAGCTCGGTCATGCGTAGGTCACCTTTCATCCCTTCCTGTCAAAGCATGCGTACAAACATCTATTGCAGTAATGCAATAGAATGAAACGGTGGGGGACCCCGAAGACGGTGCGGCGATTCGGTCGCGGTCGCTCTCGAGGTCTTATGGAGCCGCGCGAGGCATCACCGACGTGGATCTCGACCTCTCGCGCGGCGAGATTCTTGCCATGGTCGGCGCCAACGGCGCCGGCAAGACCACGTTCATGCGGCTGGTTCTTGACTTCATCCGTCCGACCGCCGGTGCGGTTGCGGTGCTCGGCTTCGACAGCGTGCGCGACTCGGTCGAGGTGAGGAGGCGTACGACGTACCTGCCGGGTGAGCTCGTCATTCCTCGCCAGCTGACGGGCTTGCAGGCGTACGACCGCTTCACCTTCGCCCGCGACGAGGGGCGGATGGCACGTGTCCATGTGCTCGCCGAGCGTCTCAACCTCGACCTGTCGCGGCGGGTCGGGGACCTGTCCAAGGGCAACAAGCAGAAGCTCGGCCTGCTGATCGCGCTCGCGCCACCGGCGGATCTTCTCGTGCTCGACGAGCCGACCAGCGGTCTGGATCCACTCGTGCAGCGGATCTTCGCTGAACTCGTCGAGGAGCGCGCCGCGGAAGGTGCGGCAGTCCTGCTGTCCAGCCACGTGATGTCTGAGGTCGAGCATGTCGCGCGCCGCGTCGCTCTGCTTCGCGACGGTCGGGTTGCGGTGGTTGACGACATCGACGCCATTCGGGCGCGGTCACGCCGCCGGGGGCAGATCAGGCCTCGCAGCCCCGAGGACCTGCCGGCGATCGCCCACGCGATCGCTGCGGTGCCCGGCGTGAGTGATGTCGCCGCAGACGGGGGAGTCGTGGCCTTCGCCTGCTCCGGTGACATGGACGCACTGGTGAAGCGAGTCGCGGACTTCGCGGTCGCCGCCTTCGATGTGGCCCATGCCGACCTCGAGGACGCGTTCTTCGCATGAGGAAGTCGTTTGGCGTTATCCGCAGCGACCTACGACTGCGCCGTACCTCGCTCGTGATGTGGACGGTGGCAGTCGCGGCGTTGGTCGCCGGGATCGCCGCGATCTATCCGACGGTGCGCGCGAACCCCTCGCTGGACAGGGTCTACGGCGGCATGTCGCCGACGCTGCAAGCGCTCCTCGGCGGCTCCAGCCTGACCTCGCCGGCCGGATATCTCAGGACCCAGCTCTTCGCGTTCTTCCTGCCCGCCGTGCTGCTCGTCTTCGCGATCGGGCGCGGCGCGGGCTCGGTGGCCGGCGAGGAGGAGGACCGCACCCTCGACCTGTTGCTGTCGCAGCCCGTGGCCCGCACCCGCCTCTACATCGAGAAGGCCTTCGCTGTCGTGATCGGGGTGTCGGCGTTGACGTTTGCCTGCACCGTGGCGGTTGTCGCGCTTCGCGACCCGTCGGATTTGACGCTTCCCTACGGAAACCTGATCGCGACCTGTGTGCAGATGGGGTTGTTGTGCACAGCACTCGGTCTCGGTGCCCAGGCGATCGCCGCCGCTACGGGTCACCGCGCGGTCGGGATCGCGGCCAGTGCCGGATACACCTTCGTCTCGTACGTCGTCTACGGTCTGAGCGCGACCGTCCACCCGTTGTACTACGCGCGCCCGCTGACCCTGTGGCGGTGGTATCTCGCCGGCGATCCGCTGACCAGCGGCTTTGATGGGATAGGACTCGGCGTTCTGGGTGCGGTCAGCTTTGTGCTGATGGCAGCCGGCGGTGCTGCGTTTCGCCGGCGCGACCTGCACGCGTGAGGCCGCCGCCTCAGGACGCCGGCAGGCCGAGCACCTGATCGAAGTCGCCGAACATCGACGTCACAGTTGCGTTCCGGCCACACAGATTGCGGTGAACCTCGTCGAACCGCGTGAACTCGTACCGGGTACCCACGGCCTGCGACGACCGGCATTCGAGACACACGATCCATATCGCCCGCGCGGTCGGTTCATCAGCTCGCACGTCGCTGTCCACCGGTCCACTCTGCGGAAGCTTCATGGCGATTCCCCGAGCGCGTTGATGACGATCGTGTGACGGGATGTCGCTGCGTGCGCTCGTCACGCAATCGTCATCCGGCTGCTGCACAGACGTCGTGCGCTCGCCGCATCCTCTCTTGCGGGAGGTTGCCAACCAGTGAGCGTGGTCTATCAACGGGGCGAAGTCGCTCGAGTCAGCATTGACGGGTGGCTCGACGACGCCGCGGCGGTCGCACTCGGTAGCGTCTGTCGGGAGGTCATGAGGGACTGGCCAAGCCGGGTTGAGCTCGACCTGAGCGCCGTGACGACCTACACGCCAGACGCGACGGCGGCGGTATCGGACTGCCTGTTGCTTTGCCGGCGCCTCGACAACGGCGTGTGCATCACCGTCGCGACCGACGCCGGACGGCGTGCGTTGCTCGACTCGATGGCGCGCGTCTGATCCCTGCGCAGGCCGGCCGGGGGACAATGAACGGCGTGCCTGACTCGGTGTTGGTGGTCGATGACGACGACCGGATCCGCGCCTCGCTGCGCCTTGCCCTTGAAGATCACGGCTATCGCGTCGTCGACGCGGCCGACGCTGAGACCGCTTTGGAGATCGTCGGCCGAGAGGTGCCGGACATCGTCCTGCTCGACTTGATGTTGCCCGGTATCGATGGCTTCGAATGCTGCCGCCGGATCCGGCGGGAGCACGACGTACCGATCCTGGTCGTGAGCGCACGGGCGGACAGCCACGACGTCGTCGCCGGCCTCGAGGCGGGCGCGGACGACTACATTCGCAAGCCGTTCGACATGCCGGAGCTCACCGCGCGGATCCGTGCTCTCCGGCGCCGGCTCCAGCCAGCCGCCACGGCGGACGGGTCGTCAGAGCTTCGCGGTGCCGGTGTCTGGGTCGCGCCGGAACGAGGTGAGGTGCGCGTCGATGGCGAGCCGGTGCACCTGACGAAGACCGAGTTTCGCCTGCTGCTCGAGTTCATGCAGCACCCTGGCCGGGTGTTCACCCGCGAGGTTCTGCTCGACCGGGTGTGGGAGTACGGCTATTTCGGCGATCCACGGATTGTCGACGTTCACATCGGCCGCCTCCGCGCCAAGATCGAGGCAGACACGGCGAACCCCACCCGTGTGGTCACGGTTCGGGGCTTCGGCTACAAGTTCGACGGCTGATGCATCGGCGGCGACGGCTTCGGCTGTCAGTGCGGCTTGCCGTGACCTTCGGCGTCGGCGCGCTGTTGGTGTCTACGCTGCTGGCCTCGACCACCTACTTCCTGTCGCGGCGCTACCTTGCTCGGGAACAGGAGCACACCGCGCTTCGCCAGGCATATTTCAACGCCGCCGTCATTCGCACCGGCATGCAGGCTCAGACCCCGGACGTCCCTGCCCTGCTCGACCTGCTGCCGAGTGGTATCGGCACCAGCGCCCTGATCGAGCAAGGGGGCCGGTGGTACTCGACGTCGCTGACGGTCTCGCGTGACGGCCTACCTGCAGCGGTCAAGCAGCCGGTGCTCAACGGTCAGGTTGTTCAGGCATGGATCCGCACCAACGGCGCGCCTGCGCTGACTGAGGGCATTCCGTTGCCCAGCGTTGACGGCGCGTTCTTCCAGATCACCGACGAGGCTGCACTGTCCCGGACGCTGGGGGTGCTTCGGGCGGTCCTCGCCGCCGCCGCGGCCGCTGCGACGCTGGCCGGTGCTCTCGTCGGGTGGCTGGCCAGTCGCAGGCTCACCGCTCCGTTGCGAAGCGTCGCGGCGGCCGCGGAGCGGATCGCCGTGGGTGACTTCCAGACGTCGCTGCCACCGGAAACAGACGTGGAGCTCGGCGGCCTCGTCGAGAGCTTCAACACGATGGTCGATGCGTTGAAGGAGCGGATCGAGCGCGATGCGCGCTTCGCCGGAGACGTCAGCCATGAGCTTCGGTCGCCGCTCACCACGTTGTCGACCGCGCTGTCGGTTCTGCAAGGGCGTCGCAACGAGCTCTCGCCCCGCGGCGCCGATGCGCTGAATCTGCTGTCAGGGGAGGTTCAGCGCTTTCAGCGTCTGGTCGAGGACTTGCTGGAGATCTCGCGGGCAGACGAGCCCGGCGCGCCGGTCGACCGCGAAGCGATCCGGATCTGTGAGCTGGTCCTACAAGTCCTCGGGGAGGGGCGGTACGGCGAGGTGACGACCGACATCGACAGCCGATTGCTCGACGCGACGGTCGATGGCGACAAGCGCCGACTCGAACAGGCGCTGCGTAATCTGCTCGACAACGCGCAGCGGCACGGCGGTGGCATCGTTCGTGTCGCGGTTGAGCCGCTCGACGACGCCGTCGCCGTTGTCGTCGACGATATGGGGCCCGGCGTCCCGCTGGCCGACGTCGACCGCATCTTTGACCGATTCGCGCGGGGCGGACTGTCGCGTCGCCGCGGATCGCAAGGCGGCACCGGTCTTGGCCTGGCTATCGTTCGCGAGCATGTGCGCTGGCACGGTGGCCACGTCGTCGTGCGGAACCGCCCAGGGGGTGGCGCTCGCTTCCAGCTCGAGCTACCTACGAGCGGAGCCCACTGATGCGCCGCTGGTTGGCACTGGCCGGATTGTTGGCCATGACGTCGTGCGGACTTCCAGCGTCAGGCAAAGTGCAGCGCATCGATCCTTCGACCGTTCCCTACGGCCTGCTCGCCCGGCAGGTGGCCACGCCAAGTCCACCGCAAGCCGGGCCACGTGTGGCGGTCTACCTGGTCGACGGGGATCACTTGGTCGCGCGGCAGCGACAGATCACTGGGCTCAACGTGCCCGCTGAAGCGCTCCGCAGCCTGCTGGCCGGCCCGACGCCGACTGAGAGCGCCCATGGGCTGGCCAGCGATATTCCGGCACAGACACACCTCTACTCGCTCGACCTCCAAGGGACCGTTGCGACCGTGGACCTCAGCGCAACGTTCGGTACCGCTGGAGGTAGCCAGCAAGTGCTGGCGGTCGCGCAGATCGTCTACACCGTCACGGCGTCTCGCTACATCGATGCGGTGCGGTTCTCGCTGAGCGGGCGCCCGATCGAGGTGCCCAACGGCACGGGGTCGTTGGCACCCGGCCCGCGCAGTCGAGCCGACTTCCAGCGGGAGTCGCCCGTCGATTCGTGACGGTTGTGTGACGACTCCGCGCTTGTCGCACAAGCGTCACATGGCAGGGGCAGGGTGGGCTCGCCAGCAACTGACGCCGACCTGCCTCCTGCGGAGTGCCATGAGTGACTGCGAGCCGAGTTCAGTCGTCCTCGCCCATGAACGGGGCCCCGGCGACGTTCAGATCCTGCTGTCCGGACGGTTGGACATCAGTTGCGTGGGCCGTCTGCGTGACGCCGTGCTGCAGGCGTCTCATGGTGCGCGCGGTCGGCTGGGCGTCGACACGTCACGCGTGATCGCGGTCGACGGAGTGGGGCTCCGTACCTTGATCGCCTGCCGCCGTCTCGCCGCGGCGCTAGGCGTTCAAATGGTCCTCGAGCGCCCCTCGCGGCCGTTGCTCGCCAGGCTCTCCAGCACAGGCCTGCTTCGCACCTTCAAGGTGGCGGGGATGCCGCCCGCGCACGACGGTAGCGATCTATCGGCGGCAGGCCGCCGGGCTGCATCCGCTCGCTGACGAGGAATCGTCAGTAACCGACGGTGCGCACCTTGGCTGATCGTTGCGCGCGTTCACCCGTGGTACGTCGAGCAGCAGCCCGTCGCTCAAAGCGGCGTTGCCGGCTTCCCAGCTGGGGCGCAGCGGAATTCGCTGCCTCCGAGTCGTGGTCAGAGCGTCGTGGCGGCGCCCGAAATGCCGGGTATGGCGGGGGCAGGGGGTTCGGGTCGGGCATCAGCTCAGGAGATCCTCGCCGTGGCGCGCGGCCAGGGTGTCGAGATCGTCGATCCGGGCCAGCATCAGCTCGACCAGAAGCGAGTCGCCCCTACGTTGCGCTGACTCGAGTTCATACAGGGCGCTTCGTCGCTGACGTCGGAGCTCGGCGTTGAGAGCGGTGCGAATCTCGTCCTCCATATTCATCTGCTCTTGCATCGTCGACGATGGCTGTCACATATGTCGGACCAGCGGTGGTTACCGTGACGATTTCGTGACGCTGGATCGTCACCCGTGAAGCGCCAGGTACCGACAAGCCGCGTGGTCCTTCCCGGCTCCCGCCGGGACACGCGCCTGGCGCGCGCGACCCTGCCCGGGCTGCACGCCGCTAGGAGGGCGGCGCTGAGAGGTCGCGGCGGGCTGGTCGGGCGAACATCGCCGGGAGCGGCAGGCGTTCTTCGGCGGCGGTTGGATGCGCCCGGTTGCTGTAGGCACGAAGGACGTCGCGGTGAGTGAGCCAACCGGCGACCGTGGCGCCATCGACTACTGGAACCCCGGAACGGTCGTTGCCGACGAGCACACGTAGCGCGTCGTCGAGGGTCTGCTCGATGCGCACTGTGGGTGCGGCGATGGCGAGCTCGCCCGCAGTGGCGTCGAGGGCGTCGTCACGGGCGCCGGCTTCGAGTTGTGCGGTGGTGACGGTGCCCCGGTAGCGGCCTTCGGCGTCCACGACAGGCAACGCGTCGACGTCCTCGGTGTCGAACCGGTCGAGGATCTCGGAGAGGGGTGTGGAGTGGCTCAGCGGGTTGGGGACCGGGCGCATCGCTTCGCTGACCTTGATCAGCGCCATGACGTTGCCGCCACGAGCGCGTTGCAGATCGATGCCGCGTCGACGCAGCTTCAGCGTGTAGATCGTGTCCGCCGAGAGGAGGCTCGACGTGATGGTTGCGAGAACGATTGCCGCCATCAGCGGCAGAACGATCCGGTAGTCGCCGGTGAGCTCGAAGATGATCAGCACGGCAGTGATCGGTGCGCGGGCGGCGCCGGCGAACACCGCTCCCATACCGATTAGGCCGAAGGCGCCTGCAGGGCCGGCCGCACCGGGGAACAACAGGTGCGCCAGGTCGCCGTACGCCGTGCCGAGCATCGCGCCCATGAACAGTGACGGCGCGAAGACCCCGCCGGAGCCGCCGATCGCGATGGTGAGGCACACCGCGACCAGCTTTCCCGCGAGCAGGAGCATGAGAAAGCCCCCGTGGTAGTGCCCCTTCACGCCGGCTTCGAGCACCGGGTAACCGACGCCGTACATCTCGGGCAGCACCAGCAGCAGCGCGCCGAGCAGGACCCCGCCGGTTGCGGGGCGCAGCCAGACCGGGCCCGGCCACCATCGGTCGAACAGGTCCTCCATCCCGTACAGCACGCGAATGAACGCGACCCCTACTGCGGCCGCGACCACGCCGAGCACTGCGTACAGCGCGTAGTCCCATCCGGAGCCGATCGTGAATGCGGGAAGCGGCAAGAACGGTTGGTTGCCGAAGGCGGCGCGCCCGATCACGTCGGCGGTTACCGAGGAGAGCACCACGATGCCGAATGACTCGGTGGCGAAGTCGCGCAAAATCATCTCGAGGCCGAAGAAGACTCCGGCGATCGGCGCGTTGAACGTTGCTGAAATCCCGCCCGCGGCGCCGCAGGCGACCATCAGCCGTAGCCGGCTCTCGGGAAGCCTCAGCCGCTGGCCGATCGTCGAACCGAGGGCAGACCCGATCTGCACAATCGGACCTTCGCGGCCGACCGAACCGCCGGTACCGATGCACAGCGCCGATGCCGCTGATTTCACGGCTGCGACTGCAGGGGCGATGCGTCCGCCGCGTTCGGCGACAGCGAGCATGACCTCAGGGACACCGTGTCCGCGCGCCTCTTTGGCGAAGCGGTCGATGAGAGGCCCGTAGATCAGTCCGCCGAGGACAGGAACCAGCAGCACGAAATAGATCCCCAGACCGGGGAAATGCGGGCTCGCGACATGGCCCGCGTTGCTGTAATCGTCGCGTCCGGTGCTGAGCTGCGTCACCCACAGGATCAGGTAGCGAAACAAGACGGCGCCCGCCCCCGCGCCGGCGCCGACGAGGACGCCCAGCGGCACCAGGCCGGTTGCGGACCCCCGAATCCAGTCGAAGACCGAAGCGCGAAGGTCGACGGGAAATGGAAGGGCCGCGCTCGGCCGCCGGGGCCAGCGCGGCGAGGTCACAGCGACATGCCGAGCGCGAGCGTGCTCTCGGGCGCTTCTCCGGCGGCCGCGTTGAAGACTCGTAAGGCATCGATGAGCAAGGCCTGGTCGGCAGGGCCGATGCGACCCAGGACCCGGCGAAGCTCGCGACGGCGGTGAGCCGTCACCTCACCGACCAAGGACCGGCCCTCGGCTGAGAGCCGAAGCTCGACTTCTCGTCGGTCACTGTCGCGATGGACGCGTTCCACAAGCTCTTTGCGTACCAGCCGGTCACACATGCGCGTCGCGGTCGACGGGCTCACGTCGAGCGCATCGGCGAGATCGACCGGCCGCAGTCCATCGCGGCTTGCCAGCACGACCAACGCGCGGTACTGCGGCAACGTGACCTGATCGTCGACTCTCGCCAGCGACTTCGCGGCGATCGCCACCAAGGCGCGGCTCGCGGTGATCAACGTGTCGGTCGCAGACTCCGACGAAGCGGGAGACGTCATCGGGCGCATGGGCCCAGTATTGCATCTATGCAATAACTGCCGGAGTGCAGGTCAAGAGCCCGGAGTCACCTTGGCGAAGTCCTCGCACCAGCTGCCACGACCTCTTCGAACCCGCGCCCGAGGTGCTCGAGCAGGACCGGTGGGTCCGGGATTGCGCCGACGTCCACGTTCAGTCCGATGTTCGCGGTGCCGGCGTACGACATCAACGTTGCGTTGAGCGCGCTGCCGATCGTGGGCCCGAACGGGTAGTACGCCAGCACCTTTGCTCCGGCGAGGTAGACCGGCTCTGGCAGTCCGGGAACGTCGCTCGCGAGGAAGTCCACCCGACGAAGCACCCCTTGGATGTAGCTGCGGGGCATCAGGTTCAGGCCGAACGCGATGGCTTGGGTGTGAGCGATCGCGGGCTCGTGGCGCCACGCCTGCGTGATCCTCGCGATGGCGGCGATCCGGGCGGGCACCTCCTGGAGGTCGGCGGGGAGTGCGAAGCGCAGCAGCGTGATCCGGTTGCCGCCGATCGAATCGCCCGGCCGGCGCACGCTGAGCGGCATCGTGACCCTCAGGTCGCCGACGTCGATGCCGTGCTCCCGGTGGTAACGGTGCAGGCCACCGAGCATCCCGGCGAGGAACGCATCGTTGACATGGCCGTTGCCGCGAGCCGCGGCGCGGTGCAGCTCGTCGAGCGACACGTCCATGGTCGCGAGCTCGCGGATGTTGCTGCGGTGTGTCATCAACGGAGAGGCCTGATGCAGGATCGGGCGGACGACACGTCCTACCGATGCGCTCTCCCGCAGCAGGCGGCGGGCGCTGCCGAGCGGGTGCGCGGCGGCCATCGGTGCCTTCCACAGCGCGCCACCGATCGCCTGCCCCGCGGCGATGGCCCCGCCGACCCGGTCGTGGACGGTCGCCATGAGGTGGGCCGCGCTGCCGCCGTCGTCGGGCCGGGGTGCCGCGGGCATCTCCAGGAGGGGCAGCTCACGGCTGCTGTCGACCACCAGGCCGATGACCTCCAGCCCACCGATGCCGTCGGACAGTGCATGGTGGGTCTTGGTGATCAGCGCGCCCTTGCCCTCCGGCAGGCCCTCGAGCACGGTGGCCTCCCAGAGCGGGCGATCGCGGTCGAAGTCGGCCATCGCCGCGATCCGCGCCTGCTCGAGCACACCCGACCAGCCGGCCGGTTCCGGCAGGTGGACCCGGCGCAGGTGGTAGTCCAAGTCGAAGTCGCTGTCGATGACCCAGCGAGGTGGGCCGCTGCGCCACGGCGCGGGTTCCACGCGGGCGCGGAAGTGCGGGACCAGCCGTGTCATCCGGTCCACCCGCTCGCGCAGGTAGTCCATGTCCACCGCGGCATCGAGCAACGCGACTGCCACCACCGTCGAGCGCAGCCGTGGGTCGGACTCCATGTACCAGCTGAAGGCGTCGGTGTGCAGCATCCGTTCGGTGGTGGCTGCCATGGCGATCACCTCAGTTGATGGCGGCGCCGTCATCGTCGTCAGTGCCGAAGTCGGCGGGGTCGAGCGTGTCGAGCTCGGATCGGAACGCGGCAACCTGCTCGTCGATTGCCGCCGGGTCCACGGGTGTGGGCTGGTCCGGGAGCACCGCGCCTGCCTCGTCGAGCACGGCGTCGCTGACGAAAAGCGGCGCGTTGAGGCGAACCGCCAACGCGATTGCGTCGGACGGGCGGGTGTCGAGCCGCCGCCCACCGGAAGGAACGGTGACTTCTACCTCGGCGAGGAAGGCGCCGTCGCGGACCTCGGTCACCTCGACCCGGTCGAGGTGCGCATCGAGGCTTTGCATGAGCGTTGCCATCAGGTCATAGGTGAGCGGCCGTGACGGGGTCTCACCGGCGAGTGCCAAGCCGATCGCCGTCGCCTCGCTGCCGCCCACGAAGATCGGCAGCACGCGGTGCGGTGCCTCGGTCTCGCGAAGAACGACCACAGGTGAACCGCTCGATGCCTCCAGAGCGAGCCCTGCGATCTCGACTTGTCTCATGTTGTGCCGTTTCCTCCTGGCCCAGCGGGTTCCTTGCTAGGAAAACACTGGTCAACGGCGTCTCATTCCGGCGAGCGCAGCGGCGGGGTCGACCCACCGCCAGCCGATCCTCTGCTGAGTGCCGGCCCGGCGACGGTGCTATGAAGAGGCTGTGCTCGATCACCTTTCCATCCAGTGCGCCGACGTGGCGGCCAGTGCGAGGTTCTACGACGCCGTGTTGGCAACCGTCGGCGGCTCGCGTGTCATGGACTTCGGTGA
>DASZYY010000016.1:0-6638 GCA_035545175.1 Mycobacteriales bacterium | reverse complement strand
CGTGGTGCCCCCGTTGACCCGCTGAGTTTGCTGACGTTAGCGTCAGGTTCGTGGGTTTGCTGCCGGATCCGGCCCCGCGCACGCGCGAGCACGTCGTCATCTCCGTCGACGACCACATCATCGAGCCCGCCGACATGTTCGAAGGCCGGCTGCCGAGCGCGTTGCAGGACCGTGCCCCGCGCATCGTCGAGATGGACGGCGGCGCGCAGACCTGGGTCTATGAGGACAACCTCTACCCCAACGTCGGTCTCAACGCCGTCATCGGGCGTCCCAAAGAAGAGTGGTCGATGGAGCCGGCGCGCTTCGACGAGATGCGCAAAGGCTGCTGGGACATCGACGCCCGCATCCACGACATGGACCTCGCCGGCATCTGGGCGTCGCTGAACTTCCCGTCACTGATCGCGGGCTTCGCCGGCACCGTGTTCTGGAAGAGCCAGGACCCGGCGCTCGGCCTCGCCGTACTCAAGGCTTGGAACGACTACCACCTCGAGGTGTGGGCCGGCTCCTACCCGGAACGGATCATCCCGCTGCAGATCCCGTGGCTCGCCGACGTCGAGGTCGCGGCGGCAGAGGTACGGCGCAACGCGGCGCGCGGCTTCAAGGCGGTGTCCTTTCCCGAGCTGCCCGCGCACTCCGGCATCGGGTCGCTGCACACCGGAAAGTGGGACCCGTTCTTCGCGGCGTGCGAAGAGACCGGCACGGTCCTGTGCCTGCACACCGGATCGGCGCAGTGGGCGCCGTTCCCGTCGCCGGACATGCCGTTCGAGGCGATCACGACGCTGTTTCCCGCGCACGCGCTGATCGCGGCGGCGGACTGGCTGTGGTCGCAGGTGCCGATCCGATTCCCGAAGCTGAACATCATGCTGGCCGAAGGCGGCCTCGGCTGGGTGGGGATGCTCGCCGACCGCGCCGACTTCGTGCTCGCGCACTCCGCTTCCGGGTCGGAGGGCGGGTCGTGGAAGAGTGACCTGCTGCCGAGCGAGGTCCTCAAGCGCAACTTCTGGTTCTGCTCGATCGACGATCCGACCGCATTCGGGACCGCGACCGCGATCGGCGTCGACCACATCCTCGTCGAGAGCGACTACCCGCACGCCGACTCGACCTGGCCCGACACCCAGCAGGTCGTCGCCAAGAGCCTCGGCCACCTGTCCGCCGAGGACATTGCGAAGATCACCCATCTCAACGCCGCCGGGTTGTTCCGCCATCCGCTGCCTGACGCGGCGTGGCTGTCGGCCTAGATCACGCCTATATATAAGGGAGTCACGTGCTCGACCTGCTGATCAAGGGCGGGACCGTCGTCGACGGCTCCGGTGCGCCGAGCAAGGTCGCCGACGTCGGTGTCCGGGATGGCCGGATCGTGTCGATCGGTGACACCGACGACTCCGCCGCGAAGACCGTCGATGCGACCGGCCTCGTCGTCGCGCCCGGCTTCGTCGACATCCACACGCACTACGACGCGCAGCTCGCCTGGGACCCGACCGCGAGCCCATCGGTGCAGCACGGTGTCACCACCGTGATGGGGGGCAACTGCGGCTTCACGTTGGCTCCCGCCGGGCCGGAGCACGCCGACTACCTGACGCGGCTGCTGGCCCGGGTGGAGGGAATGCCGCTCGACGCGTTGCAGCAGGGGCTGTCGTGGGACTGGTCGTCCTACGGCGAGTGGATGGCCACCCTCGAGAACAAGATCGCCGTCAACGCCGGCTTCCTGGTCGGGCACTCGGCGCTGCGCCGGGTCGCGATGGGGGAGGACTCCGTCGGCGGGGTGGCGACCGAGGCCCAGATCGAGCGGATGCAGCAGCTGCTGCACGACGCGATCGACGCCGGCGCGTTGGGTTTCTCGACCTCGCAGTCGCCGACCCACAACGACGGCGCGGGCGACCCCGTGCCGTCGCGTCACGCCGCGGCGGCCGAGCTCGTCGCGCTGGCCCGCGCGACCGGCGAGCACGAGGGCACCACGCTCGAGGCGATCGTGCCGGGCTGCCTGGCCGGGTTCTCCGACGAGGAGATCGAGCTGCTCACCGCGATGTCGACTGCGGCGGACCGGCCGATCAACTGGAACGTCCTCGCGGTGGCCGCGCTGATGCGCGACCAGGTGAACAAGCAGCTTGCCGCCGGTCAGCGGGTCGCCGACGGCGGCGGCCGGCTGGTTGCCCTGACGCTGCCGCACTCGATGAAGATCCGGCTGTCGTTCCTGTCCGGCTTCGTGCTCGACGGCCTGCCGGGCTGGCGGGAGACGATGCACCTGCCGGTCCCCGAGCGGATGCGGGTGCTGTCCGATCCGGCGGAGCGCAAGCGGCTCAACGACGGTGCTCGCTCACCGGAAGCCGGGCTGATCGGCGCGCTGTCGAAGTGGCACCGGCTGAAGATCACCGAGACCTTCGCGCCGGAGAACCGCGAGTTCGAAGGCAAGACGATCGGCGACGTGTGCAAGGCACGTGGCGGTATCGACTCCTTCGACGCCTTGCTCGACTTCGTGATCGCCGACGAGCTGCGGACCGGTCTCACGCCGGACATGCCGGGTGACACGGTCGAGGACTGGCAGACCCGTGCGGAGGTCTGGCGCAACCACAACGCGGTGGTCGGTGCCTCCGACGCCGGCGCGCATCTGGACATGATGTGCGGCGCGATCTACTCGACCTCGCTGCTCGCGCACGGCGTTCGCGAGCACGGCGTGGTGTCGATCGAGGAAGCGGTTCGCCTGCTGTCCGACGTACCGGCCCGGCTCTACGGCCTGGTCGACCGCGGCCGGATCGCCGAGGGCGCGCACGCCGACATCGTGATGTTCGACCCGGAGACGGTGAACCACGGCGTCGAGCGCACCCGCTACGACCTGCCAGGTGGCGCATGGCGGCTCTACGCCGAGGCGGAAGGCATCTCGTCGGTCATCGTCGGTGGCGTGGAGGTGTGCCGGGACGGCGAGGCGACGGGTGCGCTGCCGGGCACGCTGCTGAAGTCCGGCCGCGACACCCAGACGGTGAGCGCCAAGGCCACCGCCGCGTGAGCGATCTCGTCGCCGAGATCGACGACTTCAACCCCGAAGACCTGCAGGACGGGCTGCTCAAGCACGTCGACAACGTGCACGAGCGGTACGCCGACTGGCGGGCTCGCGGCGGACTGCTGCCGGGCAACCCGTTCACCGACGAGACCCGAACCGTCAACACGGCCGCGACCGGCTTCACCGCGCTCTCGCACGCCGCGGTGTCGCAGGTGCTCAGCGACTCCGAGCACTTCAGCACCGCGCTCTACGCCGACATCATGGGCGTCGTCATGGGCCGGACCATGCTGCAGATGGACGGCACGGAGCATCGCGCGCACCGACTCCTCGCCACCCCGGCGTTCCGGCAGAAGATGCTCGACCACTGGCGCACCGAGCTGGTCGAGGTGGTGTGCGACGAGCTGATCTCGTCATTCGAAGGACGCGGTCACGCCGAGCTGGTGAAGGAGTACACGTTCGCCTTCCCGGTGCAGGTGATCGCTCGCATGATCGGGTTGCCGCGGGCGGACTACAAGCGGTTCCAGCGGCTGTCCATCGAGCTGCTCAACGTTGTCTACGACTGGGACACCGGGATGGTCGCGGCGGCGGCGCTGCGGGAGTACTTCAAGCCGATCCTCGACGCCCGCCGGCGCGAGCCGCGCGACGACCTGATCTCCGCGCTCGCCGGTGCGGAGATCGACGGCCAGCAGCTGACCGACGAGGAGATCTACTCCTTCTTGCTGCTGATCCTGCCCGCCGGCGTGGAGACGACGTACCGGTCGTCGGGCAACCTGCTCGTCGCGCTGCTGACCCATCCGCACTACCTCGAAGAGGTACGCGGCAACGAGCCCGCGCTGCGGACTGCGATCGAGGAAGGCCTGCGCTGGGAGCCGCCGATCACCGCACTCGTGCGGACGTGCGCGGTCGACACCGAGGTCGCCGGTGTCCCGATTCGCGCCGGTGACGGCGTGAATGTCGCCATCGCGTCGGCGAACCGCGACGAGGCGAGGTTCGACAACCCCGCGGCGTTCAACCCGCACCGCCACGGCCTGTCGCACCTGACCTTCGGCTACGGGCCGCACATGTGTCTCGGGATGCACCTCGCTCGGATGGAGTCGGCCGTCGCGCTCGGCATGCTGTTCGATCGGATCCCGGACCTTCGGCTCGACCCGGACCGCGACACCCCGAAGATCACCGGCGTGGCGTTCCGCTCACCTGCCGCCATCCCGGTCCGGTTCACCCCGTCCTGACCCGCGTTCGAGCCGTGGGCACCTAGCCACAGAGCCGTTCGCCCCTAGCGGGCGCTAGCCGATTCGGCTGACCCTCGACACAGAGTTGAGCGAGGGAGTGGTCATGCATCGCTTGGTGGTGCTGGGCGCTGGGACCGCCGGCACGATCGTCGCGAACAAGCTGCGCGGCCAGCTGCCGGAGCATGCCTGGACCATCACGATCGTCGACCAGGACGACACCCATCTCTACCAACCCGGCTTGCTGCTGCTGCCGTTCGACATCTACACCCCGGATGAGCTCGTCAAGCCGCGGGCCGGTCTGCTGTCCGACGGCGTCGAGCTGGTCATCAGCCCGGTCGAGCGGGTGGTCGCCGAGGATGACCTCGTTCTGCTCGCCAACGGTCGCGAGCTGCACTACGACTACCTGGTCATCGCCACCGGTACCTCGCCGCGGCCTGAGCAGACCCCCGGCATGCTCGGCACGGAATGGCGCAAGAGCATCTTCGACTTCTACACCCCAGACGGCGCGATCGCGCTGCGCGACAAGCTCGCGGACTGGGCCGGCGGCCGCCTCGTGGTGCACATCAACGAGATGCCGATCAAGTGTCCGGTTGCCCCGCTGGAGTTCGCGTTCCTCGCCGACTCGTTCTTCGAAGAGCGGAACATGCGCGACAAGGTCGAGATCACCTACGTCACGCCGCTGGAAGGGGCGTTCACCAAGCCGATCGCCACGAAGCGACTCAGCCGGATGCTCAGCGACCGTGACATCGAGGTCGTGAGCGACTTCATCGTCGACCGGATCGACGACGATCGAAAGACGTTGGTCTCGATGGACGAGCGAGAGGTGCCGTTCGACCTGCTCGTCACCGTCCCGGTCAACATGGGCGCGGACTACATCGCCCGCTCCGATCTCGGCGACGAGCTCAACCACGTGCCGGTCGACCACGGCACCCTGCGGTCGGCGGACTATCCGAAGATCTTCGCGCTCGGTGACGCGGCCGCAATCCCGACGTCAAAGGCCGGATCGGCCGCGCATTTCGCAGTCGAGGTCTTCGTGAAGAACTTCTTCGATCTGCTCGCCGGGCGGCCGCTGACGCATCGGTTCGACGGGCACGTGAACTGCTTCGTCGAGTCGGGCAGCGGCAAGGGCCTGCTCATCGACTTCAACTACGACACCGAGCCGCTGCCTGGTCACTACCCGGTCCCCGGGGTCGGACCGTTCAGCCTGCTCGAGGAGACCCGCGCGAACCACCTCGGCAAGCTCGGCTTCCGTCACGCCTACTGGCACCTGCTGCTCAAGGGCCGCCCGCTTCCGATCCCCACCGCCATGTCCATGGCCGGCAAGCACACCGACGGCTGATCGAAGGAGAGTGCGTGATGCCAGCGACAACGATCGGCGGATACCTCGTCCACGTTGACGACGAGGGCTACCTCACCGAGTACGACGAGTGGAGCGAGGACCTCGCGAAGCACCTCGCCGCGAACATCGGTGTCGACCTCACCGACGCGCACTGGAAGGTCATCCACTTCCTGCGCGAGGACTTCGCGGAGCGGGGCGAGACAGCCACGACCCGGCGGGTCCAGACCGTGGGCGGCGTACCGATCAAGGAGCAGTTCGAGCTCTTCCCCAACAAGCCCGGCAAGAAGATGGCCTACATCGCCGGACTGCCCAAGCCGCACGGCTGCGTGTGAAGGAGGCGACGGCCATGACGATGACCGAGGAACACCCCTACGTCGCGCCCAGCTTCGACGACGACTCCGAAGCCGGCCGCAAGATGGCGATCATCTGCTCCAAGGGCAATCTCGACATGGCCTACCCGGGCCTGATCATCGCCAACGCGGCCCTCGGTGAGGGGGTGGAGACGCATCTGTTCTTCACCTTCTGGGGCTTCGACATGATCATCAAGTCGCGGATGCACGACCTGCAGTTCTCACCCGTCGGCAACACCGCGATGCACCCGCTCGGCGACGCCCGGATCCCGCAGGCCGTCACGCCGATGCCGGGGATGACCACGATGGCGACGCACATGCTCAAGAAGCAGATCGCCGACCTGGGCGTCCCGGAGGTGCCGGACTTCCTCGACCAGATCGTCGCTGCCGGCGGTCACCTGTGGGCGTGCCGGATGTCGGCCGACATGAACAAGGTCACCGAGGCCGACCTGCGTGACGACGTCGAGGGAATCATCAGCGCCGCACAGTTCATCGAGCTCACCAACGGCGCGCAGCTGCTGTTCATCTGAGGACTGGAACGATTGGGGGCCTGGCACCGTGACCTACGGCAGATCCATCTGTGTCGAGGCGAAGTTCGCGCCGACCGTCGAACAGGTGCGCATCGAGCTCGATGCTGAGGGGTTCTCCGTGGTCAGCGAGATCGACGTGGCCGCGATCCTGCGAAAGAAGCTCGGCGTGCAGCTCGAGGACTACCTGATCCTCGG
>DASZYY010000015.1:0-25976 GCA_035545175.1 Mycobacteriales bacterium | reverse complement strand
GGAACGCTCATCCGGTCCACGACGACCTTGACGCCGTCGAAGTCGTTGTAGGTGTCGCCCTCGAGCGTGCGCTCGTCGAAGAACAGCTGGTACCGCAGGCCGGAGCAGCCACCCGGCTGCACCGCGATCCGCAGCGCGAGGTCGTCACGACCCTCCTGCTCGAGCAGGTTCTTGACCTTCACGGCAGCCGTCTCGCTGAGTACGACGGACTCGACCTTGGTCGTCGCGCTCGGCGCGGTTACCTGCTCGGCGCTGTCCTGGACAGTCATGATCGCGTTAGCTCCTCGTCGCGCTTCGCGCGAAATCGACTCTGTTGCGGTTGCTCCATGGTACGCAACGTCGCTCGATCGAGAAGTGTTCCCGCGCTCAGCGCGCCCATGCCCTCGCAACCGCCGCGCCGAGCGCCCGCACTCCGTCCCCGCCGGCCTCCAGCGCAGCCTGGACCGATCCCAGCTGGTCGGCCACCGACCACACCTCGTCGAACCCGTGAGCGGAGTGGTCCCGGCTCCCGACATGGGCCTGACCTGCGGCAACGATGCACGGCACGCCGGCCGCCTGGGCCCGCGCAGCCACCCCGGAGGCCACCTTCCCGCGCAGCGAGGTGGCATCGAAGCTGCCCTCCCCCGTCACCACCAGATCAGCACCTTCGATCGCCTCGGCCAGTCCGACGGCGTCCATCACGAGGTCGGCGCCAGACTCGCGCTCGGCGCCGAGCGCGAACAGGCCGAACCCCAACCCGCCGGCGGCCCCGGCGCCCGGCCGGTCGCGCAACCCGGCCTGCCCGACGAGCGGCTCCACCGCGTCCGCCCATCGCTCGAGGGCGGCATCGAGCGACATGATCGCGGCCTGGTCCGCCCCCTTCTGCGGCCCGTAGACCGCCGAGGCGCCGTGCAACCCGAGCAACGGGTTGTCGACGTCGGTCGCCGCGACCAGCCGCACCCCGAGATCGGCCGGCACGGTCAGCCCCGCCAGGTCACGCAACCCGAGCCCGCCGGCGGCGAGCCGGTCGCTCGGCTCGGCACCCAGGCCGGCCCACATCCCCGCGCCCCCGTCGTTGGTCCCGGACCCACCGAGCCCGACGACCACGGTGCTGAGGCTGCCGGCCCCGACGGCGGCCGCGATCAGCTGCCCGACGCCGTACGTCGATGCGGCCCCGACCGCGCCGCCCGCCTCCCTCAGCTCCGCCAGCCCGCAGGCCGCGGCCGACTCGACGTACGCGGTGTCACCGGCCAGCAGGACCGGGCGCGGCCGCACGACCCCGGTCGGCCCGGCCGCCTCGACCTCGTGGACCCGGCTCCCGGGGAGCGCCGCGGCGAGCGCCGCGATGAGCCCCGGGCCGCCGTCGGACAATGGCGTGAGAACGAGCTGGTCGTCGGGCGCAACCTCGTGCCAGCCCGCCGCGAACGCCTTCGCCGCCGCCGCCGCGCTGAGGGTGCCCGCGAACTTGTCCGGCGCCACAACAACTCGCATGACGACATCCTCACCCGGTTGATAGGTAAGACAGGTGGGCAACGTCGAGATCCGGCCGATGACGCTGGCCGACGTCGATGCGACGCTCGCCGTCCAGCTCGACGCGTTCACCGACCTCGACCGGCGCCAGGGCGGCGAGCCGACGACCATCACCGACGTCCACCGCCAACGCGGCCGCCGCCGTCACGAGCACTTCGTCACCCATGACCCCGAAGGGTCGTTCGTCGCCACCGTCGACGACCGGGTCATCGGATGCGCGATGGCGCTTCGACGCGAGGGGTTGTGGGGGCTGTCGCTGCTGGCCGTCGACCCGGCGTCGCAGTCCGCCGGCGCCGGCCGAAAGCTGCTCGACGCCTCACTGACGTACGCCGACGGGTGTGACCGCGCGGTCATCCTGTCGAGCACCGACCCTCGCGCGATTCGCGCCTACGCCACGAGCGGCTTCGAACTCTTCCCGCAGGTCTCGGCCTCCGGCAAGCCCGCACTCGACGCCCGGCCGGCCCGCGACCAGACGGTGCGCGCCGGCGCGGTCGACGACATTCCGTTCCTCGACGAGATCGATCGTGCCGTCCGTGGTTCCGGCCGGGGGCGCGATCATGAGGTCATCGGAGGGATCGGCGCAACGCTCTTCCTGGTCGACGACGGCCCGGCTCGCGGCTACGCCTACGTTCGCGACGGTGACGTCTATCTGCTCGCCGCGACCGACGACGCCACCGCAACGACGTTGCTGTGGCACTGCTTCGAGTTCGCCGCCGACAGCAACCACAAGGTGTCGGTCGAGCACATGACCAGCGAGCAGCAGTGGGCGATCGAGGCCTGCTTCACAGCCCGGCTCAAGGTCGCACCCAACGGGCCGGTGTTCTGGCGCGGCATCAGGCCGCCACGCTCTTACCTTCCGTCAGGCGCCTTTCTCTAACCGACCCAGAGAATCTGCGTGCCCTGCACGTCGGCCAGCGTGTGGTGAAAGCCGTGCGGGCCCTTCAGCAGGGCCGGGAACGTCGGCGACGGCGCGTACTCCCCGTCGGGTGAGTCCGGGACCTCGTTCCACACCCCGCCCTGGATCACCACCCAGCCCGACTCCAATCCGGCAACTGCGACGGCCGAGCTCGACTCCTTCTGCCAGCGGCCGTGGGCGTAGCGGACGACGACGCCGTGCACGACGTACCCGTTCGCGGTCTTCACGTAGTCGCTGTGCAGCGCGAGCCACGGCGTGTCGTTCGCGCCGACGAACGTCGCGCCGGCGAGCCGCCACTTCGCCCGGTTCGTGCCGAAGTGCCCGAGTGCGTGCCGGGTGTACCCGCCGCCCATCGAGTACGTGTCGAACAGCGAGCTCGGGCCCAGACCCGAGAAGTCCTGGTGGTTGCCTCGCTCGACGATCAGCTTGCGGCCGTCCGGGCTGACCGCGTCATAGGTGTTGGCCGCCACCGACCGGTACGTCATGCCCACTTGGTAGGTGTGCAACAGCTTGTGGTGGCCGCCGAACGTCGTCAGCCGCAGCCGGTCGGTCTCGACGGTGTCGTTGTGCCCGCCGAGCGACAACACCGTGTCCACGATGCCGCCGGAGTACGTCGTGTTCGGGTACGCGTTGTGGTCGTGCACCTTGACGAGATGCGGGCTCGGCGACATGACGAGCCGCTTGGTGTGGGCGCCGAGCACGACGAGCCGATGCCCGGCGAAGCCGAGCGGGACGTACTCGCTGCGCAGTGAGACGTCGTGCCGGGTGAACATGTTGCGCACCACGAGGACAGCACCGGTCTCGAGCGACCCGTACGTCGGGTCCGGCTTGCTGATCACCTCCGACCATGCAAGCCGGCTGCCGTCCGCCGACGCCACCATGCTCGAGACCTTGACCGTCTTCGGCGACTGCACCGTCGTGATCGGCCCGAGTCGCTGCGGGAAGGACGTCGATCCGTCCGGGTTGACGTTGAGCACGTCCAGCACGCCTGCTGTCGTGATGTAAGCGAGCTGCCCGATCGGCGCTACCGGCGTCGCGGCGACCGGGACGGCCGGCACAACACCCGCAACCGGGACGAGCGCGGCAACGACGGCACAGCGAATCCACGTCATGCGGTGATCCTCATCAGCGCCGCCGCTGCGGTCAACGTTCACGTTGCGGCGTCATACTCCGGTCTCATGCACGTGGTGGTTTGGAAGGACGAACCCGAGGCGCACGACTATCCGGCGGCCGAGGCGTATCTGTCATTGCTCACCGATCCGGCCGACGCACACGCGCTGGCCACCAAGCTGCAGTCCGCGCCCCTGGTCCACCAGAAGGCGAAGGACATCCTGCGCGCCGCGCAGCTCGCACTGCTGCCGGCGGACAACGCCCACGTCGCCGCTGACCTGGCGAAGATCCACGACGGGAAGCACCTGTCCCCCGTGCTGCTGATCCGCGGCAACTTCCGCAGCGGCACACCGCTGCAGATCGCTGACGGCTATCACCGGGTGTGCGCCAGCTATCACGTCGACGAGAACACCGACATCCCCTGTCGGCTCGCGGATGCGTAGCAACCGATGACCTTCACCGACCTCGCTCTGGTGTCGGCGGTCGGGATCCTCGGACCGCTGCTCGCACTGCCGAAGCACTGGCGGCTGCCCGTCGTGCTCGGCGAGCTCCTCGCGGGCATCCTGCTAGGACCTACCGGCACATCGTCCTTGCACGCGTCGAACCCGTCGTTCACCTTGCTCGCGAACATCGGCTTCGCACTCGTGATGTTCGTGGCGGGCTCGCATGTGCCGGTGCGCGATCCGGTCATCATCAAGTCGATCCGCAGTGGCACGATGCGCGCACTCGGCATCGCCGCGATCTCGATCCCCGCCGCGCTGGCCATCTCGCACGGCTTCGGGACCGGCCACACCGCGTTGTACGCCGTGCTGCTGTCCTCGTCCTCGGCCGCGCTCGTCCTGCCGATCATCGAGTCGCTCGGCATCACCGACAACGCGGTCGTCAGCGCGCTGCCGCAGATCGCGGTCGCCGATGCGGCGTGCATCGTCGCGCTGCCGCTTGCCATCGACCCGTCGCGTGCCGGACGCGCCGCGCTCGGCTCGCTCGCTGTCCTCGCCTGCGCCACGGTCTTGTTCTTCGTCCTGCGCTACGTCGAGCAACGCGGCTGGCGCCACCACGTACACGACGTGTCGGAGGACCATTCATTCGCGCTGGAGCTGCGGATCAGCCTCGCGATTTTGTTCGCGCTCGCCGCCGTCGCCACCAAGACGCACGTGTCGATCATGTTGGCCGGGTTCAGCTTCGGCCTGGCCCTCGCTGCAGTCGGCGAGCCGCGGCGGCTTGCCAAGCAGCTCTTCGCGATCACCGAGGGCTTCCTGGGCCCGCTGTTCTTCATCTGGCTCGGCGCATCGCTGAACCTTCGCGATCTCGGCAGCCACCCCGAGTACATCGGACTCGGTGTCGCGCTCGGCGCCGGCGCCGTGGTCACCCACGTGGCGATGGGAGTCACCAGGCAACCGGTCAAGGTCGGGATGCTGTGCGCCGCGCAGCTCGGCGTACCGGTCGCGGCAGCGACACTCGGAACTCAGCTACACCTGTTGGCGCCGGGTCAGCCGGCAGCACTCATTCTTGGGGCTCTGGTGACGATTGCGGTCGCGACGCTGTCCGGCGTCGCCCTCGCACCACCAGGCGAACCACAACCACAATCACCACCACTCCCGCAGCAGCCGCAACGTAGCCCGCGTACTTGATGATCGTGGTGATGTGGCTGCCCGCCACGTCGCTGAGGATCGTCCAGAACGCGACCCAGATCACCGCGCCGGCACTGGTGAACATGAGGAAGCGGCGGAAGCTCATCTCGGAGATGCCGCCCAGGATCGACATCGCCTGCCGGACGCCTTCGACGAACCGGCCGAACAACAGCACGACGCCACCGCGGCGCTGGAAGAAGTCCTCTGCCTTCGTCAGCCGCTCTTCGGTCAGCAGGATGTACTTCCCGTAGCGCTCGAGAATCGGGCGGCCACCGTAGTCGCCGACGTAGTAGCCAACCGCACTGCCCGCGACCGCCCCGAGCAGCCCGACGAGCGCGACCAGGAAGATGTTCAAGCCACCGAACCCGGCGTACACCGCGCCGGCGATCAGGATCAGCTGGCCCGGCAGCGGGATCCCGACGTTCTCGAAGAACAGCGAGCCGCCGACAGCGAGATAGCCGTAGTGGTGCAGGGTTCCTTCGAAGTGCCGCAGCCCACCAGGCAGGTGATGGGTCGTCGACGACGTCGCGATCGCCCCCACGAGGTCGTCGATCACCTCGTCATAATCCCGGTGCTCCCCACACCGGCGACCACCGGGCCAGATCCTTCTCGATGTCGAGGTCCTTCCCGAGCTGGGTGCGGAGCTGGAGCTCGCGGGCGTTGTCGCGCTGGTCCTTGCCGGTCGGCACGAACGGGTACCAGGTGCCGTGCCTGAACCGGTAGATCAACCCGACCGTCGACGTGCCGTCGGAGAACGGGACCAGCGCACACAGCAGCGACGGCCCGAAGCCGGCCTCGTCGGCGCTCACGACGAGCGCATGCAGCTCCTCGACCAGCCGCGTGAGGTCGTCAGCCGCGAACCGGCCGGTCAGCCAGGTGTAGCCGAACTCGTCGGTCGACAGCTCGAAGCGATCCGACCCGCCGACGGATCCTCCTTCGACCGGCCGTACGCACACCGAGCCGACCCCGGTCGACCGCAGCCCCGCCTCGCGCAACGCTCCCGCAGCGGCGGGCAACATCGTCAGCCCGTCGAGAAGCGGCTTCGCCTGCTTGCTCCGGTTGAGCAGACCCATCCGTCAGTGTGGGATCGCCGGCTGGCCGAGGTCGACCGCGATCTCGGAGAGCTGGGCGAGCCGCTTCTCCAGCGACGGGTGGGTGGAGAACAGCGACGAGATCGAGAAGCCGTTCGCCAGCGCGGGCGCGAAGAAGAAGGCGTTGAACGGCTCTGCCGCGCGCAGGTCGTTGGTCGGGATCCGCGACATGTCGCCGGTGATCTTCTGCAACGCCGAAGCTAGCGCTGACGGGCGGCCGGTGAGGATCGCGCCCGAGCGGTCGGCCGACAGCTCGCGGTAGCGCGACAGCGTCCGGGTCAGCAGGAACGACAGCACGTACACCAGCATCGAGACAAGCATGATGACGATGTAACCGGCGGCGCCGTTGTTGTCCTCGTCGTCGGAGTAGCCGCCGCCGAACAGCGAGCTCCAGAACAACATGCGGGTGAACAGGCCAGCGGCCACGCCAAGGAACGACGCCATCGTCATCACTGCGACGTCGCGATGGGCGACGTGTGAGAGCTCGTGACCGAGCACCCCCTCGAGCTCGTCGGCGTCCAGCCGGCGCATGATGCCGGACGTCGCGCAGACAACGGCGTGCTTCGGGCTGCGTCCGGTCGCGAACGCGTTCGGGATGTCGGTGTCCGCGATCGCGACCCGCGGCTTCGGCATCTCGGCCTGCGCGCACAGCTTGTCGACGATGGCGTGCAGCTGCGGCGCCTCCTGCGGAGTGACCTCGCGCGCATGCATGCCGTAAAGCGCGAGCTTGTCCGAGAACCAGTACTGGACGAACAGCATGATCACAGCGATGAAGATCACGAAGCCGGCGCTGATGCCGGACGCGATCAGGATCGCCATCACTCCGACGTACAGCGCGCCGATCAAGAACATGGTGAACGTCATGCGCGCAGTCAGACCGTGGTCGGACGGGATACGCGACGTCGTACTCATCTTTGATTCCTCATCCCGGAATGAGCCCCTCATCGGTGAGGAGCTCTCTGACCTCGGCTAGCGAGGCGTCTGCGGACGGCAGCACCAGCTCGGACGGCACGACGTGGTCGTCCGGGAGCGGGCTGCCGACCTCGCGCACCTTTGCGAGCAGGTCGCCGAGCGCGAGGTCGAACTGGTCGGCGTCGTTCGCGTCGCACGCACTCTGCAGCGCGGCGTCCAACGCGTTGAGCGCGTCGACCGCGGCGGCAGGGACGTCGAGCTGACCCTCGCCGAGGATCCGAACGATCATTTCCCCAGCGTAATCGCGTTGCTGAACGTCAACTGAGCAGTTTCATCTGCAGGCGAAACGGTTGCGATTGGTACATAGTTCGGCACTCCTAGAATCTGTGCGTGCCTGGTCAGTCCGAAACCAAGGGCCGCCCCACGCCCAAGCGCGCCGAGGCGCGCAAGGCTCGTCGTGCGCCGGCGAAGGGCAAGCAAGCCTCCACCGCGCAGCGCGAGCGCAACCGGACCGAGCGCCAGCGCGCGCTCGAGGCGCTGCGGACCGGCGACGAGCGCTATCTGCCGCCGCGTGACGCCGGACCGGAGCGGCGGCTCGCCCGCGACGTCGTGGACTCCCGCTTCACGCTGGGACAGATCTTCATGGTGTTGATCTTCGTCGCGTTCATCGGCGGCGCGATCATCGCGAACCGCACGGTCAACATCGCGTCGAACTACGTCGGCCTGGTCGCCCTCACGCTGATCGTGATCGACTGCGCGCGCACCGGCCGCGCCGCCAAGGCGGCGGTGATCGAGAAGTACGGCGCGTCGGCGGCGACAGGCATCTCCTCCTACGCCTTCATGCGGGCGATGCTTCCCCGCCGGCTCCGCAAGCCGCCGCCCAAGGTCCGCCGAGGCGGCACACCTCTATAAGGCGGCTACTCCCGCAGCGACATCGGCCCGTAAACCTCGCGGCCGTCCTCGAACAGCGTCACCTGCTCTACGCCGGCTTCGAGCAGCTCGCGCCAGGTCTCACCGATCCAGGTCTCCGCGTCGGCCTGGGTGGGGAACGACTCGCTGGCGACGCCGTCCGCGTCGACCGGGCCACCTGCCGCGTCCTCGTACCGCCAGAGCCATCCCACGTCCACCACCCTAAGAGTTACGATCACCCCGCAACCGTCCTGGGCGGGGGAAGCCGGTCGAAGTCCGGCACTGACCCGCAGCCGTAGGCCTTGACGCCGTCAAGGCGAGTCGGAATGCCCGGCCATGACGAGGGCTCCCGTAACAACCGTCGAGGAGTGCGGTGCGGAGCCCGTTCGACTCTCGTGCTGACGGGCGTCGTACCGGGATCCCGCAACGCGTCCTCACCATCGAGAGGACCAACCCGGTGAAGCTGACCCGCCGAAGCGCGGCGACTGCAGTGACGAGTGGCGTCGCGGTCGCGTCGCTCCTGCTGCCGACTGCCGCGAACGCCCGCACGACCACCGACCCCGCTGCCGCCGCTGCCGGCTATCTCGCCCGCCAGCTGGCCGCGCACCACGACCACCTCGTCACCGTGTACTCCGGCACGGAGTACGCCGACGACGGGGAGACCGCCGACGCCGTGCTGTCCCTCGACGCCGCGGGCGTCGCCCAGCACGAGGCGGCCCTGGCGACGAAGTGGCTCGAGCAGGACGCGGGCAACTACCTCGGCGGCACTGCACCCGACATCTACCCGGGCTCCGCCGCGAAGCTGCTGCTCGTCGCGGAGGCACAGCACGTCAACCCGACCAACTTCGGCGGCATCGACCTGATCGGCGCGATCGTCGGGACCGAAGGTGGCGGCGGTGCGCCGGCCGGCGAGTACCAGAACCCCACTGACACGCAGTACAGCGCCAGCGTGCTCGTGCAGTCCCTGGCCGTGCTCGCGCTCGCGAGCTCTTCCGGGACCGCCTCGCCCTCAGCGAGCGCCGTGAGCTTCCTCGCCGGTCAGCAGTGCACGAACGGCGCCTTCCAGGTGGCAATCCGCCCGGACACCAGCGTCGCGTGCGCGAACGCCGACAACGACGCCGACACGACGGCGTACGCGATTCAGGCGCTGCTCGCGGCCGGCCACCACACCGCGGCGAACGAGGCCACGCTCTGGCTTGCCGCGCAGGAACGCTCCGACGGCGGCTGGGGCGAGACGCCGGGCGTGGCCTCGGACGCGAACTCGACAGCACTCGCGGTGGAGGCCCTGATCGCCGCACACCGCAAGGCGAATCCGGGCGTGCGCTGGCTCACGTCACACCAGGAAGGCTGCAAGGCCAAGGTCGGCCGGCACGGCGCGGTGCGGGTCCAGGGCGGCAAGTACGTCGCCGCGACCGCGATCCGCGCGACCTCGCAAGCCGCCGTCGCGCTGGCGGGCCGGGCGCTCAGCTGGATCGACAAGACCGGTGCGAGCGCGTCCGCGCCGACTTTGAAGTGCTAGCTCGCCGCTTCGCGGTCACCGTCAGCGCTGCCGTACTCGCGGTGGCCGGGGTCGTCCCGGCCGCCGCGAGCGGCGCGTCGAAGCCGATCTGTGTCGGTCTGATCATCGACTCGCACTCGATCGGTGGCTCGGTCAGCGACAGGTGCGTGACCGTCAAGGACGGGACAACCGGAGTCGGCGTGCTCGAGGCTGCCGGGCACTCCGTGACGTACCGCAAGGACGGCTTGCTCTGCACGATCGACGACGTCCCGAGCTCGGGCTGCAGTGAGATCGACAACACGCACTACTGGGCCTACTACCACCGCGCGCCCGACCGGACGACGTGGAGCTACAGCGTCGAGGACGCCCGCACCTATCAGCCGGCGAACCGGTCGACCGAGGGCTGGGTCTACGACAACGGCTCGTCGCTGAAGCCGGAGAACATCCCGGCATCCCAGATGTGCGCCGGCCTGCTCAAACCGACGCCGACGCCGACGCCGACGCCCACACCAGTGAAGACGCGTCACGCGACGTCTCACCCGACCGCCTCGCCCGCCGCCAAGCCGACCCCGTCGCCGACATCGCCGAAGACTCACCCAGTGCACCACCGCGCCGGCGCGAGCCCCACCCCACCGGATGCCACGACAGCAGCGAGCGGCTACGCCACGCCATCGACAGCCGCGACGCCATCGACAACCGCCACGCCGTCGACAACGGCCCCGGCGATCGACACCGCGAGCAGATCGGGCAGCAACGGCGGGGCAACCGGCGCACTGGTCGCAGCGGGAGTTATCGCCGCGCTGGCCGCGGCATCGGTCGTGGTCGCCCGCAGGCGCCGTCGCTAGGCGGCGTTCAGCGCAGCGACGATCCGCAACGCCATCAGGTCGGGGGTGGTCATCGCTTCATCGATGATCAGGGTGCTGGCCTCGGCGTAGAGCCACTCGCGGCCGGCGTAGAGCAGCCGCATCGCCACCTCGGGTGACTGGCCGAGCCACGGCCGATCGGTCCCCCTGACCCGCGCGGCGAGGGTGGCGAGGTCGGCGCGCAACCACACCACGAACCCACCGGCATGCAACCGGTCGAGGTCCAGCGGGTCCGTCACGATGCCGCCCGCCACACCGGCGATCAACGGTCCGCCCTCTTCCAGCGCGACGGTCAACGCGGCGGACTCCGCCCGGCGAAGCGCGGCGAGCCCGTCTTCCTCCTGCACCCGGCGGGTGTCCTTGCCGACGGCGCGAGCGAGCAGCTCGTCGTTGTCGTAGTACGGCCAGCCGAGCAGCCGCGACAGCGCGCGGCCGACCGTCGTCTTGCCCGCGCCCATCATTCCGATCAGCAGGACGCGGTCGTGGGTCAACTCAGCGAACCTTCGGCGCGACGAACGGCGGCTTCACCACCGTCATCACGAGCGGCTTGCCGCGGACGTCGACCTTCACCTCGGCGCCTTCGCCGACCGATCGCGAGAGATAGGCCAGCGCGATGCCCGCCTTGAGCGTCGGGGAGAACGTGCCGCTCGTGATCTCGCCGAGGTCGTCGTCATCGAGGGAGCGCACGGCCATGTGTGGTCGCGGGATCCCCCGCTCCTCGGTGCGCAGCCCCCACAGCAGCCGCGGCGCCCCGACCTCCTGCTCGCGTTCGATGACGTCGCGACCCCAGTACGCCGGCTTGTTCCAGCCGACCGCCCACCCGAGCCGCGCCTGCGCCGGCGTCACCGCGATGGTGATGTCCTGGCCATGCAGTGGGTAGCCCATCTCAGTCCGCAGCGTGTCGCGAGCGCCCAGCCCGCACGGCAGGCCGCCGAGCGGAGTGGCGGCGGCGATGACCGCATCCCACACCTCGCCGGCGGCGCCCGCCGGATGCACCATCAGCTCGTAGCCGTGCTCGCCGGTGTAGCCGGTGCGGCACACGACGACCGAGGTCCCGTTCCAGTCGGCCTGCTCGAAGGCCATGTAGTCCATGCCGTGCGGGAGGCTGAGCGCCTCCAGCACCTCGGCCGACCTCGGTCCCTGTACGGCGATGGTGGCGACCTCGCGATGGAGGTTCACGACCTCGACGCCGACCGGCGCCTCGTCGGCGAGCATCCGCAGCACGCCGTCGGTGTTCGCGGCGTTCGGCACCATGAACAGCGAGTCCGCCTCGCGGTAGACGATCAGGTCGTCGACGCTGCCGCCGGTCTCGTCGTCGCAGCACAGCGTGTACTGCGCCTGCCCTGGTCCGATCTTGTCGAGGTCGTTGGTCAGGCACGAGTTGACGAACTCGATCGCCCCCGGCCCGGTCGCCCGCGCCTTGCCGAGATGGCTCACGTCGAAAACGCCGACCGCCGTGCGCGTTGCGGTGTGCTCCTCGACCACCCCGGAGTACGACAGCGGCATCGACCAACCGCCGAAGTCGGCGAACTTGGCACCCAGCGCGCGATGCCGGTCGGCGAGCGGGCCGTCGATCGCAGGTGTCGCGGTGTCAGTCACGAGGCGGGACGCTACCCGGTCTTGCCAAGCCGGAATCCCCAGGCTGTCCCACTGGGCACACCGGTTACGGTGATCTCCGTCATAGAGTCGCGAGGCATGACCCGCCTGTCGTTGACGTCGTCATCGCTGAACCAGGTCGCCGCCGACGCCCTGATCATCGGAGTCGCCCGCAAAGGCCGCTCAGTGGTCGTCGCGCCCGGCGCCGAAGCGCTCGACAAGGCGCTGAAGAAGAAGCTCGAGCCGGCGCTGCAGGCGCTCGGCGCCACGGGCAAGCGCGGCGAGGTCACCCGCCTGGCGACGCTCGGCGCGACCGAGGCACCCGCCATCGTCGCCGTCGGCCTCGGCGACGCGCCCGGCCGCAACGAGCGGTACGACGCGGAGGCGATCCGACGGGCCGCCGGCGCGGCCGTCCGCGCCCTCGCCGGCACCCGGCGCGTGGCCACCAGCCTCAACGCGGTCAACGGCGACGGCTCGCTCGAAGACCTCCGCGCGGTTGCCGAGGGCCTGGCCCTCGGCGGCTACGCGTTCCGCGCCTACCGCCACGCCTCGAAGGCCGACGTCCGCGGCGGCGTCGGCAGCGCCGCGATCGTCGTCAAGGACGCCAAGGACAAGGAGACGAAGGCGGTCGTCGACCGCGCCGCGGTGATCGCCGAGGCGGTAGAGCGCTGCCGCGACCTCGTCAACACTCCCCCGGCCGACCTGCACCCGGCCGACCTCGCCAACGCCGCCGTCGAGCTGTGCGGCGCAGCGGGCTGCGCGGTCGAGGTGCTGGATGAGAAGGCGCTCGCCGCCGGCGGCTACGGCGGCATCCTCGGCGTCGGACAGGGCGCGGCTAACCCGCCCCGACTGGTCCGCATCGAGCATGCCGGTGGCAAGGCCGGCGCCCCCGCCGTGCATCTGGTCGGCAAGGGCATCACGTTCGACTCCGGTGGCCTGTCGCTCAAGCCGGCCACCGCGATGGAATGGATGAAAGCCGACATGGGCGGTGCCGCGTCCGTCATCGCGACGATGTGGGCGCTGGCGAAGCTCAACGTGCCGCTCAACGTCGTCGGCTGGCTCGCCAGCGCGGAGAACATGCCGAGCGGGACCGCGATCCGCCCGTCCGACGTACTCACGATGTACGGCGGCAAGACCGTCGAGGTGCTCAACACCGACGCCGAAGGCCGGCTCGTGATGGCTGACGCGATCGTGCGAGCCGCCGAGGAGAAGCCCGCCGCGATCGTCGACATCGCCACGCTGACCGGTGCGGCGCTCGTCGCGCTCGGCTCGCGGCTGTACGGCGTGATGGGCAACAACGACGAGCTGAGCGCGGAGATCCTCGATGCCGCCGCCCGCGCCGGTGAGCAGGCATGGGGCATGCCGCTGCCGGAGGAGCTGCGCAAGTCGCTGGACTCCGAGATCGCCGACATCGCCAACATGGGCGACCGCTTCGGCGGGATGCTCGTCGCCGGTCTGTTCCTCAAGGACTTCGTGCCGAACGGCACGCCGTGGGCCCACCTCGACGTCGCCGGACCGGCCTGGAACGAAGGCGAAGCCTTCGGCTACACCCCGAAGGGCGGCACCGGAGTGCCGGTCCGCACTCTCGTCGAATGGCTGTCCGGACGGGCCGGCTAGCGCCTCCCAAGATCACCGACGGCGTGGCGGTGAAAGAATGGGTATGACCCACAAGGTCCTGTCGACTTAGGAGCCGTACCGTGGCCGACCCGCAGACCGCCGACATCGTCATCCTCGGTGGGGGTAGCGGGGGCTATGCCTGCGCGCTTCGCGCGGCCGAGCTCGACCTCAGCGTCATCCTGATCGAGCGCGACAAGGTCGGCGGCACCTGCCTGCACCGCGGGTGCATCCCGACCAAGGCGCTGCTGCACGCCGCCGAGGTCGCCGACGCGGCCCGGGAGGGCGAGAAGGTCGGCGTTCGCAGCTCGCTCGAGGGCATCGACATGGCCGGGGTCAACTCCTACAAGGACGCCGTCGTGGGCCGGCTCTACAAGGGGCTGACCGGGCTGGTCGCGAGCCGCAAGGTCACGACGATCGAGGGCACCGGCAAGCTCGTCTCGGCGAACACCGTCGAGGTCGGCGGCACGGCGTACACCGCGAGCATGGCCGTGGTGCTGGCCACCGGCTCGTACTCGCGGTCGCTGCCGGGGCTGGAGATCGACGGCACCCGCATCATCACCAGCGAGCACGCGCTGAACCTCGACCGCGTCCCGTCCTCGGTGGTCGTGCTGGGTGGCGGCGTGATCGGCGTCGAGTTCGCGAGCGTGTGGCGGTCGTTCGGCGCGGACGTGACGATCGTCGAGGCGCTGCCGCACCTGCTGCCCACCGAGGACGAGAACAGCTCGAAGCTGCTGGAGCGCGCGTTCCGCCGTCGCGGCATCAACTTCTCCCTCGGGGTGCGCTTCTCCGAAGCGAAGGTGACCGACACCGGCGTGACCGTGACGCTCGAGGACGGCAAGACGATCGACGGCGAGGTCTTGCTGGTCGCGGTCGGTCGCGGCCCGGTGTCGGAGGGCTTGGGGTACGCCGAGGCCGGGGTCGCGATGGACCGCGGCTTCGTCACGGTCGACGCGCACTGCCGGACGTCGCTGCCCGGCGTGTACGCGATCGGTGACCTGCGGCCGGGTCTGCAGCTGGCCCACGTCGGCTTCGCCGAAGGAATCATGGTCGCCGAGCAGATCGCCGGCCTGAACCCGCCGACCATCGACTACGACGGGGTACCGCGGGTGACCTACTCCGAGCCCGAGGTCGCGAGCGTCGGCATCACCGCCGCGCAGGCGAAGGAACGCGGCATCGAGACGGTCGAGACGACCTACGACCTGGCCGGCAACGGCCGCGCGCAGATCCTGCAGACCGGCGGCGCGGTAAAGGTCGTCGCGGCGAAGGACGGCGCTGTGCTCGGCGTGCACATGGTCGGCTCGCGGGTGGGCGACCTGATCGCCGAAGCGCAGCTGATCACCAACTGGGAGGCGCTGCCCGTCGAGGTCGCCCAGCTGATCCACCCGCACCCGACGTTGTCCGAGGCGGTCGGCGAGGCGCACCTCGCCCTCGCCGGCAAGCCGCTGCACACCCACGGCTGATCGTTAGCCCGGCAGAAGGAGCGCCCCGACCAATGTCCGTCTCCGTCAAGATGCCTCGCCTCGGCGAGAGCGTCTCCGAGGGCACCGTCACCCGCTGGCTGAAGGCGGAGGGCGAGCGCGTCGAGGCCGACGAGCCGTTGCTCGAGGTCTCCACCGACAAGGTCGACACCGAGATCCCATCGCCCGCCGCCGGCGTGCTGACGTCGATCAAGGTCGCCGAGGACGAGACGGTCGAGGTCGGCGCCGAGCTCGCGATCATCGACGAGGCCGGTACGGCGTCCGCTCCCGCTGCGGCTGCGGCGGCACCGGCTCCTGCACCGGCGGCACCGGCTCCTGCACCCGCACCCGCGGCGGAGGCCCCCGCTCCCCCGCCGCCCGCTCCGCAGCCCCCGGCGGCTCCCCCGCCGCCTCCGGCACCGGCCGCGCCCGCACCTTCTCCGGTCGCCCCGGCGCCGGCTCCGGCGGCCGCCGAGGAGGACGACAGCGACGACGGTGGGCAGGGCGCGTCGTACGTCACGCCGCTGGTTCGCCGGCTCGCCGCCGAGCACGGTGTCGACCTGGCGAACGTGACCGGCACCGGCGTCGGCGGTCGGATCCGCAAGCAAGACGTGCTCGACGCAGCGGCTCGCGGCGGGTCGCCGGCGGCCGACGTGGCAGCCGCACCCGCCGTCACGAGCGCGCCGGTCGCGCCCGCCGCAGCTGCGCCCGCTCCCACCCCGGCACGACCGGCAGCTGCGGCTGCCGCCGACAAGCCGGTACGCGGCAGCACCGAGCAGCTCTCCCGGCTGCGCAAGGTCATCGCGGAACGGATGACCGAGTCGCTGCGCATCAGTGCTCAGCTGACCACTGTGGTCGAGGTCGACCTCACCAAGATCGCCCGGCTGCGCGACCGCGCGAAGGCGGAGTTCGAAGCGCGCGAAGGCGTGAAGCTGACGTACACGCCGTTCTTCGTGCTTGCCGTGTGTGAAGCGCTACGCGAGCACCCCGCGGTGAACGCCTCGATCGACCTCGATGCCGGGACGGTGACCTACCACGACGCGGTGCACCTCGGCATCGCGGTCGACACGTCGCGCGGCCTGCTCGTCCCGGTGTTGAAGGAAGCGAGCGACCTGAACCTCGGTGGCGTCGCGCGCAAGGTTGACGACCTCGCGCGGCGTACCCGTGACAACCACATCACACCGGACGAGCTGGTCGGCGGAACGTTCACCCTGACCAACACCGGCTCGCGCGGCGCGCTGTTCGACACCCCGATCATCAACCAGCCGCAGGTCGGCATCCTCGGCACCGGCGCGGTCGTGAAGCGCCCGGTCGTCATCGACGATCCGGTCAACGGTGAGGTGATCGCGGTGCGCCACATCGTGTACCTCGCGCTGACCTACGACCACCGGATGGTGGACGGCGCCGACGCGGCGCGCTTCCTCGGCACGGTGAAGGAACGGCTGGAAGCCGGCGAGTTCGAGTCCGACCTCGGACTGTGACCGGCGGATCTGCGCGTGGAGATCGTTGTCTCGGGGGCTAGCGGGCTGATCGGGTCGGCGTTGGTGCCGGCGCTGCGTGAGGACGGGCACACCGTCCGGCGCCTGGTACGCCGCGCGCCGAAGGTTGCCGACGAGGTGCGGTGGGACCCGGCCAAGCACGAGATCGACGACTCGGTCATCGCCGGCGCGGACGCGGTGATCAACCTCAACGGTGTCGGAATCGGCGACCGGCGCTGGACCGAGTCCCACAAGAAGGCTGCGCTCGACAGCCGCGTCGACTCGACGACGACGATCGCCGACGCGATCTCGCGCAACCCCGGGTCGGGAAAGGTCCTGGTCAACGGCAGCGCGGTCGGCTGGTACGGCGACCGCGGTGACGACGTGCTCGCCGAGTCCGAGCCGTGCGGCGAGGGCTTCCTTGCCGACGTCGTGCGGCAGTGGGAGGCGGCGACCGCTCCCGCCGAAGCCGCAGGCGCACGCGTCGTACGGCTGCGCACCGGCATCGTGTTGTCGCCGGAGGGCGGCGCACTCGGCCGGATGCTGCCGATCTTCCGGCTCGGGCTCGGCGGCAAGCTCGGCTCGGGCAAGCAATGGTTTCCGTGGATCGCGATGGCGGACGAGATCGGCGCGATCAAGTTCGCGCTGACCAACGACACCGTGGCAGGAGCGCTCAACCTCAGCGCGCCGAACCCGGTGACGAACGCGGCGTTCACGAAAGCCCTCGGTCGTGCGATCCATCGCCCGGCGCTCGCGACGGTGCCGCCGTTCGCGTTGCGTGCCGCGTTCGGTGGCTTCGCCGACGAAGGCCTGCTGGTCAGCCAGCGGGCCGTACCGAACGCACTCCAAGCCGCGGGCTACGAGTTCGCCGACCCGGACCTCGACGCCGCCTTGGCGAGGATGCTCTAGGGCGCAGCCGCAACCAACGGCGGCCGGTCGAGAGACTGGATGAGCCACTCGTGGTGGTGGCGTTCGATGACCAGCTCGAACCGCTGGGTGCGGCCGGCGCGGTTCGCAACCACGACGCCGTTGCGGTCGACCACGGAGTACGGCGGGATCGACGTCGTCACCGCCAGCACCGTGCGGCCTTGCGCGACATTGACGACACCGAGCTTCACGACTCGCTGTGTGAACCCGCAAGTCCGCACTCCCTCGCTTCGCATGATGCGCAGCGAGGCGTCGTCCATGTCATAGGCGAAGGAGGCCGGCCAGTAGATCGAGGTCAGCAGGGACCGCCGGCCGGTCGCAAGCGCCTTCGCGCGGAGCGCGAGCAGCCGGGTCACGATCGGGCGCCACGGCGTCGGGTCCTTCCACCTCGGCGTGGCCGGCGGATCGGGCACGTAGTCGGCGGCCGTCGACCGCGGCTGCAGCGCCGAGGCGTGCGGCGGGTTGAAGCGCGCGGACACGATGCCGGCGAGCGCCGAGACGAGCAGGATCGCCGCGACGACACTCGCGATCACGAGTCGACGTGACCGCGGGCGACTGGTGGGCATCGGCGCCGCCGCGGCGGCGTCGGGGTCGGCACTGCGGCGGGGCCCGGTGAGCCGGACCGGCGCGGCGCCACACGCGTCGAGCACCGCCGTACCGAATGTGGCGACGTCGGGGCGCATCGAGGCGTCGCCGACCAGCGCGGCTTCGACGACGGTTGCGAGCGAGGCGGGAACCCAGGGCGCGCGGCCGGTGATCGGCTCGATCACGTCGGGCCGCGACGCGCTGCGGGGCGGGACACCGGTGAGCGCGGCGTAGCCGAGGGCGGCGAGCCCGAAGCAGTCCGACGCGGCGGTCGGGGGCATCGCGGCGTCGAGCGCCGGGTCGCGGTAGCCGAGGTCGTCGCCCGGGTGCTCGGAGGTGACGATGGCAAGACCGACGTCGGCGAACATCGGTCGGCCGTCCGCGGCGAACAGCACGTTGGACGGCGTCAGGTCGCCGTGGACGAGGCCGCGGCGGTGCAACGCCGCCAACGCCTGGGCGAGCGGCCCGAGGATCGTCACCACCTCCGAGGGGTGCAGCCGGCCGCGGCGGGCCAGCAGTGAGGCAAGGCTGCCGCCCTCGGCGTAGTCCATGACGAGGACGACCTCGCCGCCGGCGAGCTGGGCCGCCTCGAGGACACGTACGGCGTGCGGGCCGGCGACCTCGGCGACGACCGCGGCGTCGTGCCGCAGCCGCTCGACGAGACCGTCGGCGGCGGGTTCCCATAGCCGCTTGAGGGCGACCGGCTCGTGCGTCGTCTCGTCGCGGCCGCGCCACACCTCGCCGGTCGCGCCGAACCCGATCAGGTCGGTGAGGGCGTAGCCGTCGAGAGCGAATGGCGGTTCCACGCGCGGCATCCCACCAGGGATCGGCTGTGCACGCCGTCCGTTGTCCACAGGCCGAGAGGGTGGGACAGTGAGGACCGCCTGAGGCCGGGGGGTCGACATGTGGCGACGCGCAGGGTGGATCGCGGCGGTGACGACGCTCGTTGCGTCGGCGGCGCCGATCGTGGCGCCGGCCGAGGCCACCTCGCCCGGCGACAACGGCGTGCTGGCGTTCGTGGTCGAGCACTCCGACGGGTGCTTCGACCTTCGCACCGTCCAGGTCGCCGGCACGTCGGCGAAGACGCTGGCGAAGTGCCCGCAGTACATCGGCGAGCCGGCGTGGGGCCCGGGCGGCAAGGAGCTGGCGGTCAGCTACATCCACGGCTCCGGCACCGAACACCTTGCGCTGCTGCCCGCCACCGGTGGGACCCCGCAGGTCGTCTCGACCAGCGTGACTCCGGTACACAGCCCGGCATTCGACCGGACCGGGCAGGTGATCGCGTTCACCAGTGGTGAAGCCGGCCCCGACACCCGCGCCCTCTACACGGTGCCCGTCACCGGCGGCACCGCGACGCGGCTCACACCCGCGAGCAGCACCGAGACCAACGACGAACCCGACTACTCGCCGACCGCTGACGCGATCGCCTGGACCCGACGTACGGCGACGTCGTACGACGTCTGGACGATGTCGGTCGACGCGCAGGGACGCAACCCGACCGCGCTGACGAACCTCACCAATGGGATCGGCAACTCCCGCTACCCGTCGTGGTCACCGGACGGCACACGGCTGGCGTTCGCCAGCGACCGGTCGGGCACGTGGCAGGTGTACGTGATGTCCTCGACCGGGACCGGGGTCACGCAGGTGACGTCCGGCAGCGCCGCACACATCCAGCCGGTTTGGTCGCCGGACGGCACGAAGATCGCGTTCACCACGGGGTGTACGACGAGCAACTGCAACACGCAGAACGACAAGATCGTCAACGGCAAGCTCCAGGTCATCGACGTGACGGACGTCGCGCATCCGGGCGCGCCGCAGACGATCATCGCGACGTCGGCCGCGGAGTTCGACCCGCAGTGGGCGCGGGCTTGCGCGGACTCGAGCTGCGCACCGGCCGGATCGCTGTCGCGGTCGCTGTCGCTGAAGCCGTTCGGCCACGGCCTGAAAGCGCGCGGATCGGTGTCGAGCGCGAAGTCGGTGTGCAAGTCCCACGTGCCGGTGGTGCTGCAGTACCAGAACGTGATCGACCGGCGCTGGAACAAGCACCGGCACTGGCTGACCGAAGGCAAGACGACGACGGCAACGTCCGGGGCGTACCACCTCAGGCTGCCGCGTCTGCTCACCGGCTGGTATCGCACCCGCACTCCGGCACGACGACTCGGGACGATCGCCTGTCCGGCTGTGGTGAGCCCGATCCGGCAGAACCTCACCATCCGTGACAAGCGCGGCGACGCACGTGGCCCGGTCGACATGCTGATCGCATGGGCGACGGTGCGCCACGGGGTGATCACGATGACGATCGAGACGGCGGGTGCGATCCCGGCCGGCCAGGTCGGCAAGCCATGCGTCCTGTTCTTCGCGCAACCGAAGAACCCCAACAAGAACCACTACGGCGGGTCCGTGGGTTGTGTGAGCAACACGGTCCTGGACGTGTTCGGAGCACACAAGCCGCTGACGACTCGGCGTCCGAACTCCCGCACGATCGTCTACTCGTTCAAGATGTCCGAGCTCGGCCGCAAGTTCGGATGGATGGAGTGGGTGCCCTATTCGCGCGGCCACGGCGACGCGGACTGGTGGGACGTGATCCCCAACGACTCCGACCTCGGCACGCTGCGGCCGCCGGGCAACCCGCACGACATGGCATACCTGTTCAAGAAGAAGCCGTCGTACATCTCATGACGCGCGGACGTACCGTTTAGGGGTGGAGCTGATCCGGGCGGGTGTCGTGGAGTACGACGCCGCCTGGGAGTGGCAGCGCTCGCTGCACGCCGAGCGGGTCGCCGGCGCGATCCCCGACACCGTGCTGCTGCTCGAGCATCCCAGCGTCTACACGGCCGGGCGTCGTACCGAGGCGTGGGAGCGCCCGGTGGACGGCACCCCGGTGGTCGACGTCGACCGCGGCGGCAAGATCACCTGGCACGGGCCTGGCCAGCTGACCGGCTACCCCATCGTCGCGCTGCCCGATCCGGTCGATGTGGTGGGCCATGTACGGCGGCTGGAGGACGTGCTGCTCGCGGTGTGCGCGGAGCTGGGTGTGACCGCGCAGCGGGTGGACGGGCGTAGCGGCGTGTGGCTGCCGGCGGATGAGGCGCGGCCGGAGCGCAAGGTGGCGGCGATCGGCGTACGGGTCGCGCGCGGGGTGACGATGCACGGCTTCGCGCTCAACTGCGACTGCGACCTGGGCGCGTTCGACCGGATCGTGCCGTGTGGCATCCGCGACGCGGGAGTGACCTCGCTGAGCGCCGAGCTAGGCCGCGACGTGACAGTCGCCGAGGCGCTGCCGCTGGTGGAACGCTCCCTGCTAGAGCGGATGGCACATACACCGAGCTATAGGGGGGCGGATGGCACATCCGCGCTACAAGGTGCGCTATGAGTGCGGCGGCGCCGGAGGGGCGCAAGCTGCTGCGGATCGAGGCGCGCAACGCCGAGGTGCCGATCGAGCGCAAGCCGCCGTGGATCAAGACGCGCGCCCGGATGGGCCCGGAGTTCACTGCGCTGAAGACCCTCGTGAAGCGCGAAGGCCTGCACACGGTCTGCGAGGAGGCGGGCTGTCCCAACATCTACGAGTGCTGGGAGGACCGCGAGGCGACGTTCCTCATCGGCGGTGACGCCTGCACCCGGCGCTGCGACTTCTGCCAGATCGACACCGGCAAGCCGCAGCCGCTCGACCGCGACGAGCCGCGCCGGGTCGCCGAGTCGGTGCAGGCCATGGGGCTGCGCTACGCGACGGTGACCGGCGTCGCGCGTGACGACCTCGAGGACGAGGGTGCCTGGCTCTACGCCGAGACGATCCGGCAGATCCACCGGGTCTCCCCCGGCACCGGCGTCGAGATCCTGGTCCCCGACTTCTCCGCAAGACCGGAATGTCTCGAGGAGGTGTTCAGCGCCGAGCCGCAGGTCTTCGCGCACAACGTCGAGACGGTGCCGCGGATCTTCAAGCAGATCCGCCCGGCCTTCCGCTACGACCGGTCGCTCAGCGTGATCAACGCCGCCCGCACCGCCGGCCTTGTGACGAAGTCCAACCTGATCCTCGGCATGGGCGAGACTCGCGAGGAGGTCGAGCAGGCGCTCCGCGACCTGCACGCCGCGGGCTGCGACCTGGTGACGATCACGCAGTACCTCCGACCCTCCCCCCGTCACCACGCGGTCGTGCGGTGGGTGAAGCCGGAAGAGTTCGTTGAGTTGCGTGAGGTTGCGGAGGCGATTGGGTTCGCCGGCGTGCTCAGCGGCCCGCTGGTGAGGTCGTCGTACCGGGCTGGGCGACTGTACGAACAGGCGATTTCCGCGCGTACGGCGTAAAAAGATTGGCCCAAAAGGATTAGCCAAGTTCACCCGGGGGAAACCCGCTCGTCACATCGAGCGGGGAGCCTGGTGCTCATGCAGGAGATCGTGCGAAACCTCATCGTGGCGTTCTGGCCCGACGGTGGTCAGGGACGTGCACGACGCAACGCGTGGTCGGCGATGGTGGCCGACACCAAACGTGCGCGGGAGCGCGCGACCGCTGAGGCGGTCGTCGCCGGCGTGGTCGCCGCCTACGAGGCGTCGCTCACTCCGGTCGCCGTCGCCCAGTAAGGGCGACTCACAGGCGTCCCGCCAGCCCCAACCCCGGCGAGCGGCCGCCTCCTAGACTCGCGGCATGGCCCGCACCAAGAAGCCGACGCCGCAGAAGCCTGGCGCGCGCGCTCAGCAGCAGAAGTCCGCGCCCGCAGCCGGAGCCGCGCCGGAAGGCCGGGTCGCGCAGATGCGCGCGGTCTGGAAGCTGACCCGGGAGAACGACCCCAAGCTGATCCCGGTGGTCTTCGGGCCCGCCGTTGCGGTGCTCGCGGTGCTCGTCGTGGTCGGCGTCCTGATCGGGCAGTTCATCGTCTTCCCGGTCCTGGGCGTGATCGGCGCGGTGCTGACCGGTACGGCGATCTTCGGCCGCCGTGCCACCGGTGCCGTGCACGCCCAGCTCGAGGGCAAGCCCGGCCAGGCCGCGGCGGTGCTGCAGATGATGCGTGGCGACTGGCGGATGACGCCGGCCGTCGGCTTCACCCGCAACCAGGAGCTGGTCCACCGCGTGATCGGCCGGCCCGGCGTCGTACTGGTCGGCGAGGGGTCCTCGACGACCGCGATCCGCCAGCTCATCACCGACCAGAAGCGCCGGATCGGCCGGGTCGCGGAGGGCATCCCGATCCACGACGTGATCGTGGGCGAAGGCGAGGGCCGGGTGGCCGCCCGCAAGCTGCAGAGCACTCTGATGCGGATGCCGCGCAAGCTCAAGAAGTCAGAGGTCAACGCCCTCGAGGCGCGGATGAAGGCGCTCGGCGGACCGAACGTGCCGATCCCCAAGGGCCCGATCCCGACGAGGATGCCCCGCAAGCAGATGCGCTAGCGCGACTTGTCCGTGTCGGTGAGCGGGCTCAGAACGGGATCTTCTGGAAGACCCTCACCTTGACTGAGCCGTTCGTGTAGCCGGACGGCGCGATCGCGGTGACCCGGGCGTAGACCCACTTGCCGATGGCCGACTTCGGCACCTTGATCGAGCTGGACGTCGCGCCCTTGAGCTTCTTCTTGCCGACGTACCACTGGTACTTGTACGACGTCGCCTTCGGCGACCAGGTGCCATGAGTGACGCGCAGGTGTCCGCCGGAACGGGTCTCGCCGTCGAATGCCGGCTTGGACGTCGCCGTCAACGGCCTTCCAACAGCGACATTGCTCGAGCTGGACTTTCCTTCCGGTCCGGGCTTGACCGCGTTGTTGTATCCGGTCGCACCGCACGTGAGCGCCTTGTTGTAGTCGGCGGGTGCCGGGGTGTAGGAGTGACCGGACCCGACCTGGCTCCCCGCGACGTACCACTTGTACTTCACCGAGTCGTGCGCCGGGACCGTCGCGGAGCAGGTGAGTGCTTCCCCGACACGGACGGTTCCGGTGATCGCGGAAGTGGGTGCGTCCGGGATGGGTGTCTCAGGGTTGCTGCCAGGAACGATCGCCCCATCGATCATGGCCTCGCCGCCTTCGCCCACGACGTAGTAGGTGACGGTGAGCGTCTTGGTGATGATCTGGGTGCCGTCGCCGGCGCCGGTGTCCGCGTCGTAGCACGCGTTCGAGTCGTAGGGGTGAAGCTCCAGCTGGTAGGTGCGGGTGTCACCGGGCCCGAACCTTCCGGGACCGAAGTCGTAGATCGTCGCGTGGTGTGTCGAGTCCGCGCTGCCGAACTCGTCGTACACGTAGCCGGTCTGGTCGGTGGCCGTGAGGTCGAAGCCGGGGCCGTTGGACTCGACCGTGACCTCGCCGCTCCCGTCGAACTCCGGCCCGTTCTGGACCGTCGTCACCGTGATGTGCGTGACGGTCAGCGTGGGCGTCGGCAGGCAGCTCCCGTCCGCGGCAGCCGCGGTTGGTGGGAGTACGGCGAGCGCGGACGCGGCAAGGATCGGAATCGTCAGCGGCAGGCTGACGCGAAGGCTGAGCCTCAAGATTCACCCCGTGACTAGGTTGGCCCCCCCAACCGAGCCTGACTGTTGCACGGCGCAAGACGGGGCAACAGGGCCAAAGGGCCCATTGAGGTGACTGCCTGTCAGGTCCAGCCCGGCGTTCGGGCCGCCTGGTTGATCCAGTCGCGCACGTCCGGCCGGTCCCGCTCCTCCACGCTGGTCACCTTCACGTAGCGGGTCCGATCGGTGTCGCCGAGCGGCGGCGGGGGCGAGAAGTCCGCGCCACCGTAGAAGACGATGTTCACCGACCGGTGGTACGGCGCGATCTCGATGATCCATCCCAGACCGGGAAGCCCGTAGTACGCCCGGTGCCGCTTGACGGCGTACTGCAGACCCGGGATCGCCGCCCGGATCGTCTCGTCGAATCCGACGACGATCGGCTGCACGCTCGGCATGATCTGGCCGAACCAGTCGTCGATGTCGGAGTGGTCGGCTGCCGACTCGGGCGGCTTCTTTCCCGCGATTCCCTTGATCGTCTTCGGCATCGCGTGACCTAGCGGACTTTGAGCATGACGGTGCCGGCGGCACGGTCATGCATCGCTCGACCGTCTTGGTCGATGACCAGCGCGGGCGCGACCACGGCGAGCAGCAGGGTGCGCAGCAGCACCCAGCGCAGCTTGGGTCGGCCCTGACCGTCCTGGCGTACGACGGCGACGCCGACCGCCCGCATCCCCGGGGTCTGGCCGGCGAGGGTGACGAAGACGACCTCGATCAGCAGGAAGGCCAGGTAGACGGACAGGTTCTGCCGGTCGCTGGCGTGGTAGCCGCCGTTGACGATGATCCCGATCACGTCGGCGAGGACGCCATCGATCAGGAAGGCGAGCAGCCGGGCGCCGAAGTGGGCGACGGAACCGGGCCCGGACGCGGGGTACGGCGAGGGCTCGGGGGCCGCGGCGTACTCGGGGGCGGGGCGGTCGGACACCAGATCACGGTAGTGGGGGGCTGTTGCCGGCCCCGACACCCCGATAGGTTGACGCCGTCGGGGTCAGCCGACCCCGCTAGTTGCAGCGCGGCCGGTCGCGCGGGGAGGCACACGCAAGATGTTCAGCAACGCCGACGAGGTCCTCAGCTACATCAAGAAGAACGACGTCCAGTTCGTCGACGTACGGTTCTGCGACCTGCCCGGGATCATGCAGCACTTCACGTTCCCGGCGTCGAACTTCGGCGAGTCGGTGTTCACCGACGGCCTGATGTTCGACGGCTCGTCGATCCGCGGCTTCCAGCAGATCCACGAGTCGGACATGCTGCTGCTGCCGGACCCGACGACGGCGTACATGGACCCGTTCCGTCAGCACCCGACGCTGATCATGAACTTCTTCATCCACGACCCGCTCACCGGCGAGGCCTACAGCCGCGACCCGCGCAACATCGCCAAGAAGGCCGAGGACTACCTGCGCGGCTCGG
>DASZYY010000014.1:0-4216 GCA_035545175.1 Mycobacteriales bacterium | reverse complement strand
GGACCCCAATGCGACTCGAGCGCCTGCCAGAGAACGGCGACCGAGTCGGCGGCACCCACGATCGACGAGCAACGCCGACCTTGCCGGATCGCGTGTTCGGCGAAGGCCTGCAGTGCGTCACCGTCCGCGCCGACCGGGATCAAGTTGGCGCCGGCGTAACAGAGCGAGGTCGGCCGGCTGCCCCTGCCGTAGCCCCACACCTGCGCACCGAGCCGCTCCGGTGCGAGGCCCGCGGCACTCACGCGCGAGGCGACGAAGACGTTGCCGACCGGGTCGGCGTCGAGCAGGTCGAGGACGGCGGGCAGGTCCCGGTCGTCGAGGACGCGGAGCAAGTGGCTAACCGATGGAGACGCTGGGCTCGCCGGACTCGACGCCGTCTGCTTCCATCTGCTCCGCCAGGCGCATGGCCTCTTCGACGAGCGTCTCGACGATCTGCGCCTCGGGGACGGTCTTGATGACCTCACCCTTGACGAAGATCTGACCCTTGCCGTTGCCGGAGGCGACCCCGAGATCGGCCTCGCGCGCCTCGCCGGGACCGTTGACGACACAGCCCATGACGGCGACGCGCAGTGGGACGGTCATGCCCTCGAGGCCGGCCTGCACCTTGTCGGCCAGCGTGTAGACGTCGACCTGCGCGCGGCCGCAGGACGGGCAGGACACGATCTCGAGGCGGCGGCGACGCAACCCGAGCGACTCGAGGATCGCGATGCCGACCTTGACCTCTTCGACGGGAGGCGCCGACAGCGATACCCGAATCGTGTCGCCGATGCCCTCAGCCAGTAGCGCACCGAAGGCGACCGCCGACTTGATCGTGCCTTGGAAGAGCGGGCCGGCCTCGGTGACGCCGAGGTGCAGCGGGTAGTCGCATCGTTCGGCGAGCAGGCGGTACGCCGACACCATCACCACGGGGTTGTGGTGCTTCACCGAGATCTTGATGTCACGGAAGTCGTGCTCTTCGAACAGCGAGCACTCCCACAGTGCGCTCTCGACGAGTGCCTCCGGCGTCGCGCTGCCGTGCTTTTCGAGGAATCGCTTGTCGAGCGAGCCCGCGTTGACCCCGATCCGGATCGGCACCTGGGCTTCCTTCGCGGCCTCGGCGACTTCCTTCACTCGGCCGTCGAACTCCTTGATGTTGCCGGGGTTGACGCGCACGGCGGCGCAACCGGCATCGATGGCGGTGAAGATGTAGCGCGGCTGGAAGTGGATGTCAGCGATCACCGGGATCTGCGAGTGCTTGGTGATCTCCGGCAGCGCGTCGGCATCGTCCTGGCTCGGTACGGCGACCCGGACGATCTGGCAGCCCGCCGCGGTGAGCTCGGCGATCTGCTGCAGCGTGGCGTCCACGTCGACGGTCTTGGTCGTCGTCATCGATTGGACGCTGACCGGAGCGTCGCCGCCGACCGCCACGTTTCCGACGTGGATCTGGCGGCTTGCTCGGCGGGAGGCGAGGCTCATCGTTCCTTCTACTGCAGGCTGATGGGGTTCGTGATGCCGGCGTAGAGCAGGATCAACGACAGCCCCACGAATACCGCAAAGACAGCGTAGGTCACGGGCAGCACCTTCATGATGTCCACGCGACCCGGGTCCCGCCGCCCGATGGCGCGATAGAGACGGCTGCGCCCCTCTTCGAAGCCGAGGATCGCGACGTGCCCGCCGTCGAACGGCAACAGCGGCAGCATGTTGGACAGGCCGACGAACAGGTTCAGCTCGGCGAGGATCAACAGCAGCGACGCGACGATGTCGCCGAACGAGGCGCCCGACGCGGAGATCTGACCGCTCACCCTGGCGACGTCCACGATGCTCGCGGCGGAGTCACTGCTGCGTTGATGGCCGGCGATGATCTGACTCACCTCGTGCGGCAGCCCCGCGATGGCGCTGCCGGTGGAGGACAGGAAGTCACCCATCAGGGTGAACGTGCGGCCGAAGGACCCGCTGACGGTCACGTTCGCCGCGTGCGGGTCGGTCTGGACGCCGATGCGCCCGACCGACTTCTTGCCCACCTTGACCGCGCCCGGCGTCAACGTCGCCGAATGCAGGGAACCGTCACGGACGAAGGTGATGGTGACCGGCTTGCCGGCGCTCTGGTGCAGGACCCGGACGAAGTTCAGTCCGGACGAGCCGATCTGCTGCCCGTTGATCGTCTTGACGACATCACCGACCTGGAGCACTCCCAGCGCCGGCGCCCGCGGGGTGGTCGCCGTGCAGCTACCGGTGCCTGACGGGGTCAAGCACTTGCTGACCGTCGCAACCTGCAAGCCATCGGTGCGGACCGGGTCCTGACCGGTGGCGGCAAGCACGGCGAACACCAGCACGATTGCAATCACCAGGTGAACGAACGAGCCGGCACACAGCACTACCAGCCGTTGCCGCGCCGGCTGCTTGTAGAACGCGCGCTCCTCGTCCGCCGGGTCGATCGGCTCGAGCGCCGTCATCCCGTCGATCTTGACGAAGCCACCGAGCGGTAGCGCCTTCACGCCGTACTCGGTCTCGCCGCGCCGGGTCGACCACAACGTCGGGCCGAAGCCGACGAAGAACCTGGAGGCCTTCATGCCGAACGCCTTCGCCGTGCTGAAGTGGCCGAGCTCGTGCAGCATGATCGACAGCAGCAAGCCGAACGAGAAGACGACCACGCCGATCGCGTAGCTCACCTGCTACCCCACCCCGCCCGCCAGCTGCTGCGCCCGCTCGCGCGCCCAGCGCTCTGCTTCGTCCACCTCAGCCAGGGTAAGCCGCGAACCTGAAGACGGCTGATGTTCGCTCAGCACCTTGGCGACGGTGTCGACGATCTGCAGGAAACCGATCCGGTCGGCGGCGAAAGCGGCCACCGCCTCCTCGTTGGCGGCGTTGAAGACCGCCGGCGCGGTGCCGCCGGTCCGGCCGGCTTCGCGAGCGAGGTCGACCGCCGGAAAGCTTGCGGTGTCGAGTGGCTCGAAGGTCCAGGTCGCCGCCTGCGACCAGTCGATGGCCGGCGCAGCCTCCGGTACGCGCTCCGGCCAGGCCAGCGCGAGCGCGATCGGGAGGTGCATGTCGGGCGGGCTGGCGACGGCGACCGTTGTGCCGTCGACGTACTCCACCATCGAGTGGACGATCGACTGCGGATGTACGACGACGTCGATCGCGTCGAACGGCACGTCGAACAGCCAGTGCGCTTCGATCAGCTCGAGACCCTTGTTGACCATGGTTGCGGAGTTCAGCGTGATGACCGGACCCATGTCCCACGTCGGGTGAGCAAGCGCCTCGGCCCTCGTGACCGTTTCGAGGTCACGACGAGCCCGGCCCCTGAACGGACCGCCGCTCGCGGTGAGGACGAGCTTGCGGACATCCGTTGCCGTCCCGGCCCGCAGGCACTGCGCGAGGGCGGAGTGCTCTGAGTCGACGGGAACGATCTGCCCGGGCTTCGCGCGCTCCGCGACGAGCGGACCGCCCGCGATGAGCGACTCCTTGTTGGCCAGCGCGAGCGTCGTACCGGCGTCGAGGGCCGCCAGGGTCGGCGCGAGTCCGACCGACCCGGTCATTCCGTTGAGCACCACGTCGCACTGCCATCCGGCGACCTCCGCGGCGGCCTGCGGCCCGGCAAGCAGCTTCGGAAGCTGGTAGTCGCCACGGTCGTAGCCGCGCCGCTGAGCCTCGGCGTAGAGGGCGAGCTGGACATCTTCGAGCGCCGAGGACTTCGCGACCGCGACGACTTCGACGCCGAGGCCGATCGCCTGCTCGGCGAGCAGCTCGGCCCGGTCACCACCGGCCGCAAGGCCGACGACCCGAAAACGATCGGGGTTGGCACGGACCAGGTCGATCGCCTGGGTGCCGACCGATCCGGTCGAGCCCAGAATCACGACGTCGCGGGTCACCTGTCCATTCTCTACCGCTCGGCGATCCCCCACGGTGCGCCGTACTCCGGCAACAGGTCGAGGAACGGTTTCGGAGCGAATGCCTCGGGACCGAGCACGCCCGCCCCCGACCACACACCAGTTGCGAGAAGCTCCAGCGCGACAACCGGGTTGACCGCGGTCTGCCAGACCACCGCCTGCGCCCCCCATTCGCGCATGCACTGCTCGTTGTCAGCCACCTGGTACACGTAGACCTCACGTCTCGAACCGGCGCGGGTGCCGGTCACCCACGTCCCGGCACAGGTGCGGCCGCGCATCTTGTCGCCCAGCGTCGCGGGGTCCGGAAGGCAGGCCGCCACGACGTCGCGAGGCGAGACCGTCGCCGCACC
>DASZYY010000013.1:0-23328 GCA_035545175.1 Mycobacteriales bacterium | reverse complement strand
GCGGGTCCGTTTCGGCGGGCCGGTCGGCACCCTGGTGCCGGACCGGATCCGGCCGCACCTGCTCGCCGTCCTCGCCGAGGCGTTGTCCAATGCGGTGCGGCATTCCGGCGCCGCCGCAATCGACGTCATCGTCACGCTCGAGGACCATGTGCTGTCCGTCGTCGTCGAGGACGACGGACGCGGGATCGATCCTTCCGTCACCCGCCGGAGCGGGCTGTGCAACCTGCAGACGCGCGCCGAGGAGCTGGGCGGGGAGTTCGCGATCGGCGCGGGATCACGTGGCGTCGGCACCCGCGTGACCTGGTCGGTGCCCGCCTAGTGCGATTGACCATGAGTTCTCCGCCATGAAGCCGCGAGCTGCGGTCCGCACTGGGCCGCGCTGGGCGGCACGCTGCCACCGGCCGGTCAGCCATCCGCGCGCGACCCTCGGCGCCTGACTCAGTTCGCGGCAGCCTGCCGCTGCGACGCGAAGTTGCGCAGCGCCTCGACCTGGGTCGCGTCCAGCGAGGGCTTGACGACACCGAGCGCGGCATCGACGTCGACGGAGGTGACGCATGGCGCATCCATCGAGCGGCGCATCGCCGCGAGTGCCGCCTGGCGGACCACCGCGGCGCAGTCCGCACCGGAGTAGCCCTCCGTATGTGCGGCTAATACAGCCAGGTCGACGCTCTGGTCGAGCGGCGTGTGCGCCGATGCCGAGCGGAAGATCTCGGCGCGAGCCTCCTCGTCAGGAGGCGGCACGAAGAGCAGCCGCTCCAGGCGGCCAGGGCGCAGCAACGCCGGGTCCACCATGTCGGGCCGGTTGGTCGCTCCGATCACCACGACTCCGCGAAGCACATCGATGCCGTCGAGCTCGGTCAGAAGAGCCGCGACGACCCGGTCTCCCACCTGGTCCTCACCACCACCGCGGATGGGGGCGAGCGCGTCGATCTCGTCGAGAAAGACGAGACTCGGCGCCGCGCCCTTGGCTCTGGCGAACAGCTGCCGGACACCTGCCTCGCTCTCGCCGACCCACTTGCTCATCAGCTCGGCGCCCTTGACGGACAGCACGTTGGCGCGTCCGTCATGCGCCAGCGCCTTGACGATGTAGGTCTTGCCGCAGCCCGGCGGCCCGTAGAGCAGGACCCCCCTGATGGGCGCGACGCCGAGGCGCGCGAACGTGCCCGGATACACGATCGGCCAGATCACGGACTCCGTCAGGACCTGCTTGACCTCGGCCAGACCGCCGACGTCGGCGAGACCGACCTGCCCCGGATCGAGCAGCTGCCCGTCCATGCTCGACGGGTGAACCGTCGCAAGCGCAGCGGCGAAGTCAGCGGCCGTGACCTTCGGGTCGCCGGTCGGCGCCGCCTGCTCCCGACACGCGGCCTGCTGCGCGGCGGAGCTGACGAGCGCGGCGAGATCGGCCGGAACGAACCCCGGCGTCCGGGCCGCGATGTCGTCGAGCGCGACGTCGGGCGCAAGAGCCAGCGACCGTGACAACCGTCCGATCATCAACCGCCTGGTCGGCTGGTCCGGCAACCCCAGCGCGATCCGGTTGGACAACAACCCTGGAGCGACCAGATCGCGATCGACGCTGTCCGGAACCGCCGACATCGCGATGACGGCACGCCCCGCCGCGACCAGGTCGCGCACCGCGGCGACGACGGTCGCCGCGAGTGGCGCGTCCCCGTCGGACGGTGCGATCGCCTCGACCTCGTCCAGCACGATCACTTCGCGCGCACCGTTGTCGCTCAGCGCATCGGAGCGAATCGCCGCGATCTGGGTCGCCGCGTCGTTCGGGGTCAGCGATGCGACCTGCGGGCACCACACGATGCGTACCGTCAGGTTCAGCGCCTTCGCGACCGTACGAACGAGCGTCGTCTTTCCGGCGCCCGCCGGCCCCGACAGCATCACACCCAGCGATGGGGCGGATCCGAGCTTGGCCAGGAGCGCCGGGTTGTTGAGCCCGACGTCCAGCAGCTCGCGCAGCGTCTTGGCCTGCTCCTCGGCCCCTGGCAGGTCCACTCCACCGGGCGTGGGCGGCGCGGTTCGTCCGGCCGGCTCAGGTGTCGCGCTTGCCGGGAACACGGTGCTCACCGCCGTACTCACGGCAGCCGCCGCCCCGGACACGGGCGCACCCGGGGTGGCCCAAGCCAGCTCGGTGGTCATCGTGACGACAGACGGCACCGCCGGTGCGGCGGCGACCGTGAGAACCACGCCCTGCCATGCCGGACCGAACAGCGCCTGCAGCTGCTGCCGCCCCTGCGTGAGCAGGTCCACGCTGGCCCCATCCGGAAGCGCGACGTCCTGCTGCAGCAGCGAGACCGAGTCACCGGTTGAGACGACCTTGCCGAGCAGCGCCAGCCGAGCGGTCTGCGGGGTCAGCACCGAGGTCACCTGCGCCGGGCCCGAGAGCACCACGCGGTCGGCGGCCAGCGAGGCAACCGGCTCGACCGTCACGGCAGTCCCGTCCGCAACACCCAGATTGCCGAGGATCAGGTCGTCGACCTGGATGGATCCGGGATCCTGCCCCTCGCTGCTCTGGGCGACGAGCGCCGCGGTGACCTTGGCGCCGGTGATCTTCATGACCGAGTACGGCCTCGCGCCGAGCGCAGCCAGCACCGAGGGAGCGATCCGGACCAGCCCCCGGCGGGAGTCGAGCTCACTGTGGGTCGACACCGCCCGGAGCTGCAAGGACGCGCCGGCAGCGGCATCCGGCGTGGTCATAGCGGAACCCTAAACGTCCCGGCCCCTCATGTTGAGGGACCTCCCAACGGGGTAGGTCGCCAAGCAGTGAGGACGACGACCGCCAAACAGGCCCCGCCACGCCCGGTCGTAGAGGACGTTCGACCCCGGGTCAACGACGGCCGCTACGACGCGAAGGCGTCGGTCGGCGATGTCCTCGATGTGTACGCCGACGCGTTCGTCGACGGCCATGACCTGCTGCGGGTCGACGCGCTCTACCGGGCGGAAGGCGAGCGCGCCTGGCGGCTGGCCCCCATGGAGCCGGTCGGCAACGACCGCTGGCACGGCTGGTTCCGGCCGGATCACGTCGGCCGCTACGAGTTCCAGGTCCGCGCGAGGGTCGACGGGTTCGCCACCTGGCTTCGAGACCTGCGAGCGCGCGCGGCAGCGGGTCAGGACATCAGCGGCGAGCTCGAGGTCGGGGCGCGCCTGGCCGAGGACGCGGCGACGCGTGCCAGCGCCGAGCACAAGACCATGCTCGTCGACCTCGCGGCGCGGGTTCGCAGCGGCGGTGTCCCGGGCCCCGGCGACAGCGCGTTCGAGGAGCTCGGCGCGTTGGTCGTGCGCTACTCGAAAGCCGCGGCCGCGACCTCCCCGCCGTATGGCGTCTGGGTCGATCGGGTCCGCGCCCGGTTCAGCACCTGGTACGAGCTGTTCCCCCGGTCGGCGTCGCAGGTCGACGGCCGTCACGGCAGCTTCCTCGACGTGATCGACCGGCTGGACTACGTGCGGCGACTCGGGGCGGACGTCCTCTACCTTCCGCCGATCCACCCGATCGGAGTGACGAAGCGCAAGGGGCGCAACGGCGAGGTCATGGCAGCGGACGGAGACGTCGGCAGCCCGTGGGCGATCGGGTCCGCCGAGGGCGGCCACACCGCAATCCATCCCGAGCTCGGCACGCTGGACGAGTTCGCCAAGCTGGTCGGCGCCGCCCGCGACGCCGGCATCGAGGTCGCCCTCGACCTCGCGTTCCAGTGCTCCCCCGACCACCCCTGGGTCCAGGAGCACCCGGAGTGGTTCCGGCACCGGCCCGACGGCACGATCCGCTACGCGGAGAACCCGCCGAAGAAGTACGAGGACATCTACCCCCTGGACTTCGACTCACCGCAGTGGGGCGAGCTCTGGCAGGCCCTTCACGACGTGGTTGCGTTCTGGATCAGCCAGGGCGTGAGCATCTTTCGCGTCGACAACCCGCACACGAAGGCGTTCCCGTTCTGGGAATGGCTGATCCCGACGATCCGCGAGACGCATCCCGACGTCATCTTCCTCGCCGAGGCGTTCACCCGGCCGAAGGTGATGAAGCGCCTGGCGAAGCTCGGCTTCACGCAGTCCTACACGTACTTCGCGTGGCGAACCGCCAAGTGGGAGATCGAGGAGTACCTCACCGAGCTGACTCAGACCGAGGTCGCCGACTACTTCCGCCCCAGCTTCTGGCCCAACACCCCCGACATCCTCACCGAGCAGCTGCAAAGAGGCGACCGGCGCACGTTCGCAATGCGAGCAGTCCTCGCCGGCACGCTCGCCGCCAGCTACGGCATCTACGGGCCCGTGTTCGAGCTCGCGGAGCGGGCGCCTCGACACGAAGGCTCGGAGGAGTACCTCGACGGCGAGAAGTACGAGCTGCGCCACCACGACGTCGACTCGGCGACCAGCCTCGCGCCCTTCCTGAGCTCGCTGAACGAGATCAGGCGACAGCAGCTCGCCCTTCAGTACGACCGGCCCCTGCGGTTCCACCGGACCGACAACGACGCCGTCATGGCCTACTCGAAGACCGTTCCCGCGAACAGCTACCCCGTCGAAGGACCCGCGGGCGCGCCCGTGCTGGTGGTCGTCAACCTCGACGACAGGAACCGGCAGTCGGCGTGGATCGACCTGGATCTTCCCAGCCTCGGTCTCACCGAAGGTGGGGCGTACGACGTGAACGACCTGCTGACCGGGTCGCGCTACACGTGGCGCGGGCCGCACAACTTCGTGATCCTCGACCCTGACGTCACCCCCGCGCACATCTTCCGGATCGAGTCCGCACTCGGGACCACGCCATGAGCACCGCGCCGCTCATCTCTTCCGACCCAGACGCAGCGAACTGGTACCGGGACGCGGTCATCTACGAGGTCCACGTACGCGCCTTCGCTGACAGCGACGGCGACGGGATCGGCGACTTCCGCGGGCTGCTCGGGAAGCTCGACTACCTGCAGGAGCTCGGGGTCACAGCACTGTGGTTGCTGCCGTTCTACCCCTCGCCGTTGCGCGATGACGGTTACGACATCTCCGACTACCGCAAGGTCCACGAGTCCTACGGGACGCTTCGCGACTTCCGGGCGGTGCTCCGAGGCGCGCACGCCCGCGGCATCAAGGTGATCACCGAGCTGGTCCTCGCCCACACCTCCGACGAGCACCCGTGGTTCAAGCGGGCGAGGATGGCGCCACCGGGAAGCATCTACCGCGACTTCTACACGTGGAGCGACACCCCCGACCGCTACGCCGACGCGCGCATCATCTTCCAGGACTTCGAGACCTCGAACTGGGCCTTCGACCCGGTGGCAAAGGCCTACTACTGGCACCGCTTCTACTCCCACCAGCCGGCGCTCAACTACGACAGCCCACATGTGCGGCAGGCGATGTTCGACGTCGTCGACCACTGGCTGGAGATGGGTGTCGACGGGCTGCGGCTCGATGCCGTGCCGTACCTGTACTCCCGCGAAGGAACGACCTGCGAGAACCTCCCCGAAACCTACGCGTTCCTGCAGGACCTGCGCCGGCACATCGACTCCCGGTTCAGCGACCGGATGCTCCTCGCCGAGGCGAACCAGTGGCCAGAGGACGCCGTGAAGTACCTCGCCGACGGCGACGCCTGCCAGATGGCATTCCACTTCCCGCTGATGCCGCGCATGTTCATGGCGGCACGGCAGGAGGACCGCTTCCCGATCGTCGACATCTTGAACGAGACACCCGCGATCCCGCCGAACTGCCAGTGGGGCCTGTTCCTCCGCAACCACGACGAGCTGACGCTCGAGATGGTCACCGACGAGGAACGCGACTACATGTACAAGGTGTACGCCGAGGACCCGCAGGCACGGGTCAACGTCGGTATCCGCCGCCGCCTCGCTCCGCTGCTCGGAAACGACCGCCGCCTGATCGAGATGATGAACGGGCTGCTGTTCTCGCTGCCGGGCGCACCGATCGTCTACTACGGCGACGAGATCGGGATGGGCGACAACATCTACCTCGGCGACCGCAACGGGGTCCGCACCCCGATGCAGTGGGACGCGGACCGCAACGCCGGGTTCTCGGCGGCGAACCCGCAACGCCTCTACCTCCCGGTGATCATCGACCCCGAGTACCACGCGCAGGCAGTCAACGTCGCGGCGCAGGAGCAGAACCCGAGCTCGCTGCTGTGGTGGATGCGCCGGCTCATCTCACTGCGCAACCGCTACCAGGCGTTCGCCCGCGGCAGCCTCGAGATGCTGTTCCCCGAGAACCGCAAGGTGCTGGCGTTCCTGCGGCGGTACGGCGAAGAGACCATCCTCGTGGTGGTGAACCTGTCGCGGTTCACGCAGGCTGTCGAGCTCGACCTTGCCGAGCATCGTGGCGCCGTACCGGTGGAGCTGTTCGGCAGCACCGAGTTCCCCGAGGTCGGTGATCTTCCCTACTTCGTGACGCTGGGCGGCCACGGCTTCTACTGGTTCGCGTTGGAACGCAGAGTGGCGACTGAGAGCCGCAGCGAGCCGATCGTCGTCACCGGCAAGTGGACCGACGCAGTTCACGGCAACCGGCGCGCCCCTATCAATCGCGCCCTACCGGACTACCTGGCCTCACGCCGCTGGTTCCGCGACAAGTCGCGGCGGATCCGCTCGACGACCGTCGCGGACACGATCGAGATCCCGCCGGCTCCGGGAACCGGCGGCGGCTCACCCGGCTACGTCGTCATGGTCGACATCCAGCTCGACCACGGCCTCCCGGAGCGCTACGCGCTTGCCGTCGGTCACGCCACGAGGGACGAGGCCGACGAGATCCGCAAATGGCGACCCGAGAGCGTCATGTGCGACATCCGTTCCGCCGATGGCGACGGCGTCCTCTACGACGCCCTGTCGATGGCGCCGTTCGGCAAGGCGCTGCTCGCCACCATGAGCAAGCGCCGTCACATCAGTGGCGCGCGCGGGCGGCTGGAGGCGATACCGGGCCGCGAGCTGCGCCGGTTGCGCGACGGAATCGACGCCGAGACGCCGGCCGTGCCGATCGCCACGGAGCAGAGCAACTCCTCGGTGGTGATCGGCAACCGGCTCGTCGTCAAGGTCATCCGCCGCGTCGAGGAGGGAATCAACCCCGATGTCGAGGTGAGCGGCTTCCTGACCGACACCGCCCGCTTCGCGCACTCCCCGAAGCTCGGCGGATCGATCGAGTACCGCGCCGAGGGCGACGAGCCGGCGACGCTCGCGGTCGCGCAGGAGTTCGTGGCCAACGAGGGCGACGGCTGGAGCTATGTGCTGGACGCACTCAGCCGCGTGCTCGAGGAGGTGATCACGCATCCGGCGCCCGAGGAGCTGCGCATCACCACGACCGCCGACCCGGTCAGCTGGGCCGACCTGCTCCCGCCGCGCGAGCACCCACTCGTCGGCCCGCATCTTCACTGGGCGGAGATCCTCGGGCTCCGCACCGCCGAGCTGCACCTGTCTCTGGCGAGCAACGAGATCGACGAGGCGTTCGCACCCGAGCCGTTCACCGCAGTGGACCGTCGCTCGCTGCATCACGGCGCCAAGAGCCTGCTTCGTCGCACCCTGCGCTCCGCCCGCACGATCCGCGAACCCAGTGAATGCCTGCGCGAGCTGCTCGCGCGTGAGCCGGAGATCCTGGTCCGCCTCCAGTCCGCGATGGAGACGGCCATCAGCGGCCGCAAGATCCGCTGTCACGGCGACTACCACCTCGGACAGGTCCTCTGGACCGGCAAGGACTTCGTGATCATCGATTTCGAAGGCGAGCCGGCACGGCCCCTGTCGAGCCGTCGGCTGAAGCGACCGCCGCTGGTCGACGTCGCCGGCATGATCCGGTCGTTCCACTACGCATCCCGGGTTGCCGGAAGCCGGCTGTCCCGCGACCTGACGCTCGGCGACGAACGGGCACGGCTCGATCCGCTGACCACGCTTTGGTACCGCTCGATCACCGGCGCCTTCCTTCGCTCGTATCTCGAGGCGGCAGCCGACGGGAAGTTCCTCCCGACCCAGCGCACCGAGCTGTCGGCCCTGCTCGACTTCCTGCTGCTCGAGAAGGCCATCTACGAGGTCGGCTACGAGGCCGACAACCGACCGGCCTGGATCGACGTCCCCGCTCGCGGCGTCCTCGACCTGCTCGGTGGCCCGACATGACCGCGAGCCAGACCAGGCGGGAGCTGCGGCGGCTTGCCCGGCTCCGGGGCATCCAGCTGAGCTACACCGCGCACGACGGCAAGTCGGTGCGTGCCTCCGACGACACCCTCGTGGCCGTCCTGGGAGCCCTCGGGCACCCGGTCCCGAACGCGGCTGCGATCCACGACCAGCTGCAGCTCGCTGAGTCCGAGCCCGAACAAGCCGTCGCCGTGCCGGTCGAGCGCGCCGCCCGCGGCGATCGGGCTGCCGCCCGCCGCGCCTTGGGAATCAGCGCCCCGCTCTATGCCATTCGCGGCTCCGACGACTGGGGGGTCGGCAGCTTCCGCGACCTGACGGCGTTCGCCGACCTGGCCGCGGCGTGGGGGGCACAGCTCATCGGCACGCTGCCCCTGTTCGCCACCTCGACCGAGTCGCCGATCGATCCGAGTCCCTACCTGCCGGTCAGCCGGCTGTTCTGGAACGAGCTGTACGTCGACGTCACAAACGCGGCCGAGCTGGCCGGTTGTGACGCACCCGCCGCGATGCGTCCCGGGCCGCCGGTGCGACAGGCGGCCGAAGCCGACTACGAGGTCGTCGCCGACGCCAAGCGCCGAGCGCTCGACGAGTGCGCAACGGCCATGCAGTCGGCAACCGGACACCGCCGCGAGGCCTACGAGCGGTTCCTCACCGAGCAGCCGGACATCGACGCGTACGCAGACTTTCGCGCGAAGGGCGATGAGCGGTCAGCCCGCTACCACCGGTTCGTGCAGTACGCCGCGGCAACGCAGCTCGCCGAAGCCGCCGAACACGGCGACCGGATCGGCGTCGGGCTCTACCTCGACCTGCCGGTCGGCGTACATCCCGAGGGCTTCGACACCTGGGCGAATCCCGACCTGTTCGCCGATGCTCAGGTCGGCGCGCCGCCCGACGCCCTCGCTGCCGGGGGTCAGGCATGGGGCTTCCCGCCGCTGCACCCGCAACGACTGCGGGCAACCGGCTACCGCTACTTCATCGACACGTTGCGAGTTGCGCTTCGCTACGCGCGAGCCGTCCGGCTCGATCACATCCTCGGTCTGCAGCGGCTCTACTGGATCCCAGCAGGGCTCGATGCCACGGCCGGCGCCTACGTCCGCTACCGCCACGACGAGCTGCTGGCGATCGTCGCCGACGAAGCGCGTCGAGCCGGGGTGACCGTGATCGGTGAAGACCTCGGCACGGTGTCCCCGACGATCCGGCGCGGGATGGACGACTACGGCATCCTCCACACCTTCGTCTCCCGGTTCGAAGCTTCACCCGACAACCCGCTTCCGCAACCGCGCCAGCCCGCCGCCGCTTCGCTCGGCAGTCACGACCTGCCGAGGTTCGCCACCTTCTGGCGCGAGCCCGAACAGCAGGAGCTGGTCAGCGCGGTCGGCGTCACCGACCCGGCGGACGCGCTGCGGGTGTGCCTGGCGTCGCTTGCCGGCGGCCCCGCGACGTACGTGATCGCAGACCTCGCAGATCTCGAAGGTGAGACCGAGCCCGACAACCGGCCCGGAACGGGGCCCGAGGCGGGCAACTGGCGACGGCGGCTACCGAGACCACTCGAGGCGATCGCCGCCGACGAGGACCTGCACGAGCTCATGACCGGCCTTGCGGCCGCCAGAGGTCGCACCGCGACGAAGGGAACCCCCCGATGACGACGTCGACGACGCGTCGCCCCTACAGCCGGCTCGGCGACGACGACCTGTACCTGTTCAACGAGGGGAACCACCGCCGGCTTGCCGACCGGCTCGGCGCCCATCCCCTGGTGACCAAGACGACTCAGCGCAAGAAGGCCGGCTTCTCCTTCGGCGTCTGGGCGCCGAACGCCACCGCAGTCAACGTGATCGGCGACTTCAACGGGTGGAACGGCAGCGAGACGCCGTTGCAGCCACGCGGCAGCTCCGGCATCTGGGAGGGCACTGCTCCCAACGCGAAGCAGGGCCACATCTACAAGTACGAGATCACGACCCGCAACGGGCTGGTGCTCGAGAAGGCGGACCCGTTCGCGTTTCGCACCGAGACCCCGCCGCAGACCGGCTCGGTGTTGTGGGACCTGGACTACACCTGGGCAGACGCCGAGTGGATGGCGTCACGCGGACGGCGAAACGCCCTCGATGCGCCGATGTCGATCTACGAGCTGCATCTCGGATCGTGGCGTCGTGATCCTGGCCGGCCGAGCGAGCCGCTCGGCTACCGCGAGCTCGCCCAGCCACTGGTCGACTACGTCACGTCCTGCGGCTTCACACACGTCGAGTTCCTGCCGGTGATGGAGCACCCGTTCTACGGCTCGTGGGGTTACCAGGTCACGTCGTACTTCGCGCCGAGCGCGCGGCAGGGAACGCCACAGGATCTGATGTTCCTGATCGACCAGCTGCACCAGGCCGACATCGGCGTGATCATCGACTGGGTTCCGTCCCACTTCCCCGGCGACTCCTTCGCCCTCGCCGGCTTCGACGGCACCAACCTCTACGAGCACGAGGACCCGCGGCTCGGCTTCCACCCGGATTGGGGCAGCCTGATCTTCAACTACGACCGCCACGAGGTGCGGTCCTTCCTCGCATCTTCCGCGGACCACTGGCTGCGGACCTTCCACGCCGACGGCCTTCGAGTCGATGCCGTTGCATCGATGCTCTACCGCGACTACAGCCGGGCTGCCGGTGAATGGCTGCCGAACCGCTACGGCGGACGCGAGAACCTCGAGGCCGTCGACTTCCTGAAGACGCTCAACGCCGGCGTGTACGCCGACCACCCCGACGTGCAGATGATCGCGGAGGAGTCGACCGCGTGGCCCGGCGTCTCGCGGCCGGTGGAGACGGGCGGCCTCGGCTTCGGCTTCAAGTGGGACATGGGATGGATGCACGACACGCTCAGCTACCTCGAGCGCGACCCGATCCATCGACGGCACCACCACGACGAGATCACGTTCCGGGCGGTGTACGCGTTCACCGAGAACTACGTCCTCCCGCTCTCCCACGACGAAGTGACCCATGGAAAGGGCTCGCTGCTCGGGAAGATGCCGGGAGACGAGTGGCAGCGCTTCGCGAACCTGCGACTGCTCCTCGGCTACCAGTACACGCAACCGGGCAAGAAGCTGCTGTTCATGGGCGGCGAGTTCGCCCAGCTGCGCGAGTGGGCGCATGAGCGGTCACTGGACTGGGACCTGCTTGCCGAACCCGCACACGCGGGGATGCTGCGCTGGGTCGGCGACCTCAACCGGCTGTACCGGCTGGAACCCGCCCTGCACGAGCTCGACTGCGACCCCAACGGCTTCCGCTGGGTGCAGTACGACAACGCCGAGGCGAGCACGATCAGCTACCTGCGCCGCGCGTGCGACGGGACCGCGGTCCTCATCGCCCTGAACCTGACCCCGGTGCCGCGTCACAGCCACGCCCTCGGGGTACCGGTCGGCGGCCGGTGGACCGAGCTGGTGAACAGCGACGCGGAGGCCTACGGCGGCAGCGGAATGGGGAACCTCGGCGGCGTCGTCGCGACCGACGAGGAGTGGGGCGGATTCGCCCATCGCGTCGAGCTGACGTTGCCTCCGCTCGCACTCATCGCCCTCAAGGCCGCCGGGTGACAACACCCGCACAGCCTTCCGTTCCACTTGGCGCGAACCGGCTCGACAACGGCGACTGGACCTTCGCGGTCTGGGCGCCGGATTCGGCTCGCGTGACGCTGCGAATCGAGGACCCGGCGCCTGCGGAGCACACGCTTCGGCGCGACACCAACGGCTACCACTACGGCCGGGTCAGCGGGTTGAACCGGCCGCCGACGTACCGCTACGTACTGCCGGACGGCACGGCGTACGCCGATCCCGCCTCACGGCACCAGCCGGAGGGGGTACACGGACCATCTCGCGGGTTCGATCCGCACGAGTGCATCTGGCACGACTCGTCGTTCGTGGCGCCGCTCGCGCACGACCTCGTCATCTATGAGTTCCATGTCGGAACGTTCAGCGAGGACGGGACGTTCGACGCTGCGGTCAAGCACCTCGACGAGCTCACCGACCTCGGAGTCAACGCTGTGGAGCCGATGCCGATCGCGGCCTTCGCCGGCGGGCGCAACTGGGGCTACGACGGGGTGTTCCCGTTTGCGGTGCATGAGGGGTACGGCGGGCCGGCCGCATTCCAGCGCTTTGTCGACGCATGCCACCAGCGCGGACTCGCCGTCATCCTCGACGTGGTCTACAACCACCTCGGACCCGAAGGGGCCGTCCACCAGCACTTCGGTCCGTACCTGACCGACACGTATGCGACCCCGTGGGGACCGGCGATGAACTTCTCCGAGGCCGGGTCCGACGAGGTGCGCCGGTACTTCACTGAGAACGCGCTCATGTGGCTGCGCGACTTCCACGTCGATGGGCTGCGGTTCGACGCGGTCCACGGAATCATCGACCCGACCGCATCACCGTTCCTCCGCGAGCTCACAGCCGCGCTGGCCACGGAAGCGGATCGGCTCGACCGCCGCTTCTACTCGATCGCGGAGAGCGCGGACAACAACCCGCTCGTGGTGTCGCCCGCGACGTCAGGCGGGCAGGGCTTCGACCTGCAGTGGAACGACGACTTCCACCACTCACTGCACGCCGTCCTCACCGGCGAGCGCGACGGCTACTACCAGGACTTCGGCGCGCTCGAACAGCTCGCGACCGCCTACACCCACGGCTTCGTCTTTCGCGGTGAGTACTCGAAGTTCCGAGGTCGGCGGCACGGGACGTACGCGCCGAGCACGCCCGCCGACCGGCTGGTCGTCTTCGCCCAGAACCACGACCAGGTGGGCAACCGGGCCGGCGCCGAGCGGCTCACCAGCCTGGTCGGCTCCCGCAAGGCCCGCCTCGCCCTGGCGGCGACGTTGCTGTCCCCGAACGTCCCACTGTTGTTCATGGGAGAGGAGTACGCCGAGACCGCCCCGTTCCCGTACTTCGTCGACCACGGCGACCCGGGCCTGCTCGATGCCGTCCGTCGCGGCCGCGCCTCGGAGTTCGGCCGTGACGCCGACCAGTTCGACCCCGCCGCTCCCGAGACGTTCGAACGGGCGAAGCTCGACCGGCGGCGGCGCGAGTCCGCCCAAGGTGCCGCCACGCTCGCGCTCGTGCGCCGGCTGCTCGCGCTGCGCCGCGGCCACCCACTGCTGAACGACCCGGCGGCCGACGAGTCCGTCGCCCACCTCGGCGGGCCGGTGATCGTCATCTACCGTCGCCACGGCACCGTCGAGAGCGCAACGGCGCTCAACTTCAGCGACACCGCATGCGAGGTAGCTCTCGCCGGCACCGCGACCTGGCGGCGACTGCTCGACTCGACCGAACTCCCGCCGGACGAGGGTGAGCCGACTCTGGGGCTGACGATGGTCGACGGCCGCGTTCCGCTTGCCCCCTGGGGCTTCGCTGTCTGCTGGGGCGAACCCAGCACCTCGGCGGGCCCATGATGCGAACCTGGCCCGGCTCGCCGTACCCGCTCGGCGCAACGTGGGACGGCGAGGGCGTCAACTTTGCGCTGTTCTCCGAGCACGCCACCCGAGTCGAGCTCTGCCTCTTCGATCGTCCCGACGCGGCCGAGGCGATCGAGACGATCGTGATGCCGGAGGCCATCGACGACGTCTGGCACGTCTACCTGCCCGACGCCCGGCCCGGAACCCTCTACGGGTATCGCGTGCACGGCCCTTACGAGCCGGCCGAGGGTCACCGCTTCAATGCGGCGAAGCTGCTCATCGACCCCTACGCGAAGGCCGTCACCGAGAACATCAAGTGGAGCGACGCCCTCTTCGGCTACACGATCGGCCACCCCGACAGCGACCTGTCGTGCGACCCGCGCGACTCGGCCGGGGCGATGCCGAAGTGCGTCGTCGTCGACCAGGCGTTCACGTGGGGCAACGACCGCTCGCCGCGGACCCCGCTGAACCGGACGGTCATCTACGAGTGCCATGTCAGCGGGATGACCAAGCGGCACCCGCAGGTCCCGGAGGAGCTACGCGGCACGTACCTCGGACTCGCCTCCGACCCGGTCATCGATCATCTGACGACGCTCGGCGTGACCGCCGTCGAGTTGATGCCGGTGCACCAGTTCCTGCCGGAGCGGTTCCTCGTCGACCGCGGACTGACCAACTACTGGGGCTACAACTCGATCGGCTTCCTCGCACCACACGTCGGCTACGCAACCGGCGGGCTCGGCGCGCAAGTCTCGGAGTTCAAGTCGATGGTGAAGACGCTGCACCGTGCCGGCCTCGAAGTGATCCTCGACGTCGTCTACAACCACACGGCTGAAGGCAGCGAGCTGGGTCCGACGCTGTCGCTGCGCGGGATCGACAACGCGGCGTACTACCGGCTGAACCCCGACGACCGGCGCTACATGTACGACTTCACCGGCACCGGCAACAGCCTGAACATCATGCATCCGCGCACCGTCGGACTGATCATGGACAGCCTTCGGTACTGGGTGACCGACATGCACGTGGACGGCTTCCGCTTCGACCTGGCGCCGGTTCTCGTCCGCGGGTACGAGGACCAGGGCGGCCCGCCGAGTGCGTTCTTCGAAATCGTGCAGCAAGACCCCGTGCTGTCGACCGTCAAGCTGATCGCCGAGCCGTGGGACGTCGGCCCGGACGGCTACCAGCTGGGCAGGTTCCCCCAGGGGTGGTCGGAGTGGAACGGTCAGTACCGCGACAGCATTCGCAAGTTCTGGCGTGGCGACCCCGGCATGGTCCCGGAGGTTGCGTCTCGGCTGTCCGGGTCGAGCGACATCTTCGCGCCAAGTCGCCGCACGACGTACGCGAGCGTCAACTTCATCACGTGCCATGACGGGTTCACGCTCACCGACCTGGTGACCTACAACGAGCGCCACAACGAGGCGAACGGCGAGGACAACCAGGACGGGGCGGCCGACAACCACAGCTGCAACTGGGGGGTTGAAGGCGAGACCGAGTCGGTACGCATCCAGCGGCTCCGCGAGCGCATGAAGCGCAACATGCTCGCCACGGTGATGTTCTCGCAGGGCGTTCGCATGATCCTGGGCGGCGACGAGATCGGCCGGTCCCAGTTCGGGAACAACAACGCCTACTGCCAGGACAACGAGACCAGCTGGCTCAACTGGGAGATCGACGAGCCGGCCCAGGCGCTCTACGACTTCACGCGTGAGCTGATCGCCATCCTCCAGCGCTACCCGGTGCTGCGCCGGCGCCATTTCTTCGCCGGCGCCAGCGGCTCACCCAGCGGCAAGACCGACGTCGTGTGGATCCGGCCCGACGGGCAGCAGATGACCGACGAGGACTGGGCGGACGACAACAACCGGGCAATCGGGATGCTGCTGCCCGGCCGCGCAGGTGACGAGGTCGACGCTCGCGGCCGGGCACTCGTCGGCGAAACCCTGTTCTGGCTGCTCAACGCCGGCTCCTCCCCCAAGTCCTACACGCTTCCGAAAGTCGAGCGACCGGGCGTCTGGGAGGAGCTGTTCAACACGGCGCGCCCCGGACAGCGCACGATCCGCACACCGGCGGTCAACCTGACCGGGCACTCGACCGTGCTGTTGTGCCACAACGAGAATCCGGCGCGCGGACTCTGATGTCGCGCTCAGACTCACGACCGCCCCGCCACCTCGGGTCGACATACCGGTTACAGCTGAACGGACCCGGATTCGCCGGCGCCGCCGATGCGGTTCCCTACCTCGCGGACCTCGGGGTCGAGACGTTGTACGTCTCGCCCATCACCCGCGCGCGCCACGGCAGCACCCACGGCTACGACGTGATCGACCCGACCGTCATCGATCCAGCTCTCGGCGGCCGCGCCGGTTACGACCAGCTGCTCGACGCAGTCGGCCGCCACAGCATGCGACTGCTGATCGACGTGGTGCCCAACCACATGGCGGCGTCTGTCGAGAATGCGATGTTCGCCGACGTCCTGCGACTCGGACGGCGGTCTCGATACGCCTCGGTGTTCGACATCGCCTGGGAGGCAGCCGACAACACGCTGGTCCTCCCGGTCTTGGACGGCCCGCTTCCGGCAGCCCTGGACACCGGCCGGATCCGCCTGCTTCGCCGCCGAGCGGGGTCCGGCTACGAGCTGGGGTACGACGACCTCCGGCTGCCGCTCGATCCGGCCGACGACGAGGACCTTGCTGCGGATCTCGCCGACTCACCCGAGGTCAAGGAACCGGTCGCGCGGCGCCAGCTTGAGCTGCTGCTCTCGCATCAGCACTACCGCCTGGTCGACTGGCGAACCTCCGGCCACTCGGTCAACTACCGCCGGTTCTTCGACATCAACGATCTGATCGGGGTGCGCCAGGAAGATCCTGAGGTCTTCGCGCTCACTCACGAGCTCGTCCTCGAGCTTGCCCAGGACGAGCGGGTTGCCGGGTTCCGGATCGATCACGTCGACGGGCTGCGCGACCCCGCCGACTACCTCCTCCGGCTGCGCGAGGCGCTCGACCGCGCGACCGCCGGCCAGCCGGACCGTCCCGTCGTACTCGTCGAGAAGATCCTCGAGCACGACGAGCCACTGCCGTCCTGGGCCACCGAAGGCACCACCGGCTACGAGTTCGCGGCGCACGTGACGGGGCTGTTCATCGAACCCGCCGGCGCCGAAGCCGCTGCCGCCGCGATGGCGAACGCCACCGGCGACACCCGAACCTTCCGGATGCGCGCCATCGAGGCCAAGCGCCGGATGATCATCGAGCTGTTCCCGGCACGACTCGGCTACACCACCAGTCGCGTCACCCGCGCCGTCTCGCGGGCGGCCACGCGACCGAACCCGGCGGACATCTCGGTCGCCATCGAGGAGCTGTCGGCACACCTCGACGTCTACCGGACGTATCGGCGCCCGGGTGAGCGGCTGAGCGTCGCGGACCGGCGGCGGCTCGAAGAGGCGGCGGCCGCCGCGCGCGCCGGCCTGACGGAGCGGGAGAGCATCGCGCTCGACCAGGTCATGTCGGTGCTGACGGGCCCCACCGACGTCGGCTCGATCGGCTGGGAAGCGGTGGCGTCGTGGCAGCAGCTCACCCCGGCGATCACCGCGAAGGGCGTCGAGGACACCGCGCTCTACTCACCGGGGACCCTGCTGTGCGCCGCCGACGTCGGGACGCAGCCGGACCGGCCGGCGGTGCCGGTCGATGAGTTCCACGAGCGGCTGCGGCTTCGCGCCGAGTCCAGCCGGCTCGGCCTCAACGCGCTGTCGACGCACGACAGCAAGCGAAGCCACGATGTCCGCGGCCGGTTGTCGGTGCTCTCCGAGCTCGCCGATCGTTGGGAGGGAACGGTCAGGGCCGTCGAGGAGCGCCATGCGGACGCGCATCCGGACGCCGCCGACCGGCGCTACCTGTACGAGAGCCTCGTCGGCGGATGGCCGATCGAGGGCGCCGCCGACGGCGAGTTCTTGCGCCGCGTGCAGGAGCACGTGGTCAAGGCGGCGCGCGAGGCGAAGCGGCTCACGAGCTGGTTGCGGCCCGACGAGAAGTACGAGGACTCGTTGCAGTTCTTCGTCGCGACCGTCCTCGACGACACGACGTCGCGGTCGGCGCTCGAGACGGTCGCGGCGGCGATCGGCGCTGCCGGCGCCACCAACTCCCTCGCCGCCGTGCTGTTGCGGGCGACCACGCCGGGCGTCCCCGACATGTACCAGTCGGACGATCTCTGGCTGCAGGCGTACGTCGACCCGGACAACCGCCGGCCCTTCGACCTGGCGCGCCATCGGCAGTCGCTCGCCGCCGGCGCGCACCAAGACGCGAGCGACCTGCTGTCGAGCTGGCGCGACGGCCGCATCAAGCAGGCAGTCATCCGGGCAGGACTGCGGCTGCGGCGCGCGCAGCCCGCGCTGTTCGCCGACGGCCGATACCTGCCGCTGACCGCAACCGGTCCGGCCGCCAAGCACGTGGTCGCGTTCGCCCGGGTGACGGACACAGCAACCGCACTGGTCGTCGTTCCCCGCCTCAGTCACACTCTCGCGGGAGACGGGCGCTTCCCCATCGGTCATGAGGTCTGGGGCGACACCGCTCTCCAGCTGCTCAGCCTGGCCGGCGGCAGCTTCACCGACGCCATCACCGGACGCGAGATCTCGGCGAGCGACCCGTTGCTGGGAGTCGGCGAGGTGCTGTCCGGGCTTCCGGTCGCGTTGCTGGTCACGGGTTGACCTGGGAAGCCGCTCGAGCGGCTTCCCTAGTACGTTCATCTGCGTGTCCGAAGACCTCGTCCTCGTCGATGAACCCGCGGAAGGCGTTCGGCGGATCACGCTGAACCGCCCGGACAAGCGCAACGCGCTGTCGAACTCGCTGCGCCGCGAGCTGTTCGAAGCGCTGTACGAGGGCGACGCCGACCGCGACGTACGCGTGATGATCATCCGGGGCGCCGGCAAGTGCTTCTCGGCCGGCTACGACCTGACCCCGAAGCGGGACGATCCGTTCCCGTTCTACTCGGCCGGCGGCGACGGCTACTGGCCGCGCAACGTCGTGAAGGGCTGGTTCGAGATCTGGGACCTGGCCAAGCCGGTCATCGCCCAGGTGCACGGCTACTGCCTCGCCGGCGGCAGCGAGCTGGCGACCGGATGCGACGTCGTCTACGTCGCCGAGGACGCGACCATCGGCTACCCGGCAATCCGCACGATGAGCACCGCGGACATGCAGTTCCACCCGTGGCTGATGGGAATGCGAACCGCGATGGAGCAGATGCTGACCGGCGACTCGATGACGGGCGCCGAGGCCGCGCAGTTCGGCTGGGCAACCCGCGCATTCCCGGCCGAGGAGCTGGAGGCGAAGACCATCGAGATGGCGCTGCGGATGGCGAAGATCCCTGCCGACCTGCTGCAGATCAACAAGCGGACGGTGCACCGCGCGATGGACGTCATGGGGATGCGCGCGGCGATCCGCTACGGATCTGAGCTGACCGCTCTAGGTCTGCATCAAAGGTCGTCCAAGGAGTTCCTCAAGGCCATGGTCGAGGGGAAGCTCTCGGACTCCCTCGACAAGCAGAACAAGCCGTTCAACGACTACGGGCGTTCCGACGACTAGTCGCCCTGGTTGGGGATCGGATGCGTCCACCGTCTGGAGGCCGCCGTTTCCGTTGTCGCTCCCGCTCTCGGTGCGGACGTTGCGGCATGGGGCGGGTGACCCTTGTCATCAGGTCACTTCCGACGGGACGATCTGGCGGACCGGTCGGCTCGACAGCGGGGCCGTGAGCTACCGCCTTGCGCAACGGGCGAGTGGCGAGGTCACCGCGCAGGCGTGGGGCGAGGGCGCGGCGGAGCTGATCGAGTCGTTGCCGGACCTGTTGGGGCGGCACGACGATCCGGACAGCTTCGAGCCGCGTGACGAGCGGGTGCGTGCTGCGCTTCGTCGGTTGCGCGGGTTGCGAATGGTCCGAACCGGACGGGTCCTCGAGTCACTCGTGCCGGCCGTCCTCGAGCAGAAGATCGTCGGCCTCGACGCGTTCGCGATGTGGCGACGCCTCGTGAGCCGGTTCGGCGAACCCGCGCCGGGACCCGTTCCGCACGGCATGCGTTTGGCCCCGACCCCGCAGATGTGGCAGCAGATACCGGTCTGGGAGTGGCACAAGGCCGGCGTCGAGCAGGGGAAGGCGCGCACCATCGCCATCGCCGCGTCGTACGCCGGACGGCTCGAGACCGCGGCGCGCGATCTCGACAACCGCGCAGCGGTCTACCGGATGCTGCAGGCGATCCCCGGCGTCGGAGTGTGGACGGCGGCAGAGGTCGGTCAGCGTGCGCTCGGCGACGCCGACGCAGCCCCGATCGGCGACTACCACCTGCCGGCGCTGCTTGGCGAGGCACTGGGCGACGGTCACGCGATCCCGGAGGCAGAGGTCGAGGCATTCCTCGAGCCGTGGCGGCCGCACCGCTACCGGCTCGTGCGGCTCCTCGAACTGACGCCCGGCTCCCGACGAGAGCGGCGCGGGCCCCGCATGTCACGAGTGGACCACCGCTCGATCTGAGCGGGTTTCCCGTTGAATAGCAACGTAAACCACCCTTCGGGTGGGTTTCCGGTTCGGCCGATCGGCCAATAACTCCCAGTGGCGCGGCTGCACATGAAGTAGCCGTCTTCACAAGGAGATGTAGCCATGGGTATCGGTGTAGGCCTGTTCCTCATCGCGGTTGGAGCGGTTCTCACCTGGGCCGTGAACGCAACCGTGAGTGGTGTCGACATCAACACGGTTGGCGTCATCCTCATGATCGTCGGCGCTGTGGGCCTCGTTCTCGACCTCATCATCTTCGCGCCGCGGCGCCACAGCTCGCGCACTGTGACCAGCGGTGGCGTTCCGATGACGACCGGCGGGACGGTCGTCCAGGAGCGCGACACCTACGTCTAGAGCTTGATCGCGCAGCTCCGCCCGGCTCGAAACGGGGGCGGGCGGCGCCCCAGAGAACACCCCAAGAGACGGGCTCGCTCGAAGAGCGGGCCCGTCTCTTGACGCGCGGCGCTCGCTCGGTAATGTAACGCCGTTACATACCTGCGGGTTTTGGGTGGACGCGTTGGACCAGGAGCGGTACCTCGTCATCTCTGCCGACTGCCACGGCGGCGGCAACATCACCGACTACCGGCCTTACCTGGCAAGCAAGTGGCATGACGAGTTCGACGCGTGGGCCGCGTCGTACGAGATCCCGTACGAGGACATGAAGGGTCCGGACGGGGAGCGGAACTGGGACTCCGACCGCCGGCTCACCGACCTCGAAGCCGACGGCATCGTTGCCGAGGTGATCTTCCCGAACACCGTTCCGCCGTTCTTCCCGAAGGCGAGCCTCGCCGACCAGCCGCCGGCCGCGAACGTCGGTGACCTCGATGCGCGGTGGGCCGGGCTGCAGGCACACAACCGCTGGCTGGCCGACTTCTGCGCCGAGGCGCCCGGACGCCGCGCCGGCATCGCGCAGATCATGCTGCACAACCTCGACGACGCGGTCGCCGAGATCCGGTGGGCGAAGGAGAACGGGCTCACCGGCGGTGTGCTGCTGCCGGGAGCGCCGCCCGGCTCAGGCCTCCCCCACCTGTTCGACCCTGAGTACTACGAGCCGCTGTGGGCGGTGTGCGCCGAGCTCGACATGCCGGTCAACCACCACAGCGGAAGCGCGGCGCCGGCGACCGGTGAGCGACCCGAGGACCAGGTGATCCTGATCCTCGAGGTGACCTGGTGGGCGCACCGCGCATTCACCCACCTCCTCGTCTCCGGCGCGTTCGAGCGGCACCCGGACCTGCGCCTCATCCTCACCGAGCAGGGCACGGCCTGGATTCCCGAAGAGCTGATGCGCCTGGACTTCTTTTTCGACCGGTTCCGCAATGCCAGCGGCTCGCAGGAAGCCGAGTGGGGCTTGCCGGTCGTCGAGCGGATGAGCATGAAGCCCAGCGAGTACTTCGCGCGGCAGGTCAGCATCGGCTCGTCGTTCATCCGCCCTGACGAAGCGAAGATCCGCCACGCGGTCGGGATCGAGAAGATCATGTGGGGCAGCGACTACCCGCACAAAGAGGGCAGCCACCCGTACACGCTCGAGGCGCTACGGGCGAGCTTCGCCGGCATCGACCACGACGAGGTCCAGGCGATGCTCGGTCTCAACACGGCTCGCGTGTACGGCTTCGACGTCGATGCGTTGCGTCCGCTTGCCGACAAGTTCGGCCCCCTCGTGTCGGCGGTCGACGAGCCGCTGGCGCCACAAAGCCTTCCGCACGATGCAGAGAAGTGCCCAGCGCTCGTTGGATTCGGCAAGCCGGAATAAGGAGAGCTCGATATGGGACGAGTCAGGTACGGCGCACGGTCGCTGGACGAGCTGCGCAACCGTGAGGTCGAAGCCACGAAGGTCGACACCTGGGCAACCACGCTGGTGGCGACCTTCGAGACCGACCCCGACGCGATCGTGGCCGTGCTGCCGCCCCCGCTGTCACCGCCCGCGGAACCGCTCGTGCGGCTGACGATCGCAACGGTGGACCTCGGCCGCGGCTACCCGATCTTCGGCGCGGGAACCTTCGCGGTCCACGCCCGGCATGAGGACGTCGACGGCGACTACGCCCTGGTCATGCCGATGACCACCGAGCAGGCAGTGGTCGGCGGTCGCGAGACGTTCGGAGAGCCGAAGAAGCTCGCGGAGATCGGCCTCGACCGGGACGGCGACAGCATCCGCGGTCACTTCACGCGGATGGGGACGACGTTCGTCGAGGTCACCGGAAAGGTGACCGGCGAGGTCGAGCCGTCGCCGGACCGCACCCGCACAAGCTTCTATCTGAAGTTCCTGCCCTCCCCGACCGGCAAGGGCTTCGACGGCGACCCGATGCTGGTCTACTGCCGACGCGATGAGAAGACGCGCACGATGTGGAACGTCGACGGCGAGGTCATCCTGCGCGACTCGCGGTTCGACCCGGTGGCGGACTTCCCGGTGCTCAAGCTGCGGTCGATCGAGCTGGCGGAGCGGTCCAGCGTCCAGACCGGTGAGGTCGTCGCGACCGTGCCCGCGGACTGGGTCGCGCCGTACGTTCACCAGCGTTACGACGACCTCTCACCGGTTGGAACCGACTAGCCGATGGATCCGGTCGAAGGGAAGGTCGCCGTCGTCACGGGTGGCGCCGGCGGAATCGGTCGCGCCATGGGTGAGGTGTTCGGCGCGGCCGGGATGAAGGTCGTGCTGTCCGACGTGCAGCCGGAGCCGCTGGCGAAGACGGTCGACGAGCTGCAGGCGCAGGGCCTCGACGTGATCGGGGTCCCGACCGACGTGTCGGTGTACGACTCGGTCGTCGCGTTGCGCGACGCCGCCGTCGATGCGTTTGGTGGCGTGAACCTGCTGTGCAACAACGCCGGCATCGGCGCCGGCGCCGAGGGCCCGATGTGGGAGCACGAGCTTCGCGACTGGGAGTGGGCGATCGGCGTCAACGTGTGGGGTGTCGTGCACGGCATCAACGCGTTCGTGCCCGGGATGGTCGCAAGCAGCGAGGCGTGCCACGTCGTCAACACGTCCAGCGGGAACGGCGGCCTGTCGCCGCTGCCGACGACTCCGCAGTACGCCGCGACGAAGGCGGCCGTCGTCACGATCACGGAGTGCCTGTACGGGCAGCTCGCCGGCACGAACGTGTCGGCATCGGTGCTGTTCCCCGGTCCGCACATGCTGCGGACCGGGTTGTTCGAGTCGTGGCGGTCGCGGCCGGAGCGGTTCGCGAAGACCAGGCCGCGGGTCACGCCGTACACCACGGTCGAGGCGCTCGAGGAGCAGATGAAGGCGGCCGGCGTGCCGATCGCCTACACCGAGCCGAGCGAGGTCGCGGAGGCGACGCTCGAC
>DASZYY010000012.1:0-2225 GCA_035545175.1 Mycobacteriales bacterium | reverse complement strand
AGCAGACGTCGCCGGCCACCCGCGCGGGCGCGCGCGGCGAGGTCCGGTGAAACGTCGGCGTCGATCGCACCGAGGGCCTCGGTCAGGGCCTTCTCCTCGAGGGTCATCTGGTTCTCCCTAGGGTCGACGTCGAAGCGCGCTCGGCGGACTCGCCGACGAGATCGCGTAGCTTCGCCAGCGCGCGAGCGGTCTGGCTCTTGACGGTTCCGGCGGTGCAGCCGAGCGCCCGCGCGGTCTCGGCTTCGCTGAGGTCTTCGAGGAAGCGCAACACGACGACCGCGCGCTGCCGTGGCGGCAGACATGCCACCGCCCGCACCAACTCGTCGCGACGACCGTGCTCCTCGGTCCGGTCTGACACGAGCGGCTCCGGCGCGTCATCGAGCGGTCGCTCCGGTCGGCGGCCGCGAAGTCGCCACCGGTTCGTCGACGCGTTGACCAGCGCCCGCCTGGCGTAGGCAGCGGGGTCGTCGATCCGCGGCCAGGCGACATACATCCGCTCGAGCACGTCCTGCAGCAGGTCCTCGGCAGCGCTTCGGTCGCCGGTGAGGGCGATCGACATGCGCAGCAGTCCCGGTGCGGCGCTCACGACAAAGCGGTCGAAGTCCGATCCGCGTTCCCGCACAACTGCTACGACACCACGAAGCCCGGAAAGGTTGTCATCGTCCAGGGCGGCGTTCGAGGCGCATCGGCATCCCGTGCGCCGGCCGCAGCGTCGCGGTAGCCCGCAATCCAATGCGCGCACCCGAGGCGACCGACGGGCGCCAGGCCGGAACCAGAACGGCGAGAGCAAGTGCAGCCTCGGTCAGGGCGAACATCTTCCCGATGCAGGCGTGCGCTCCGGCGCCGAACGGGAGGTAGGCGCCGCGGGGATGGCCCGGCGCATTCTCGTCGTACTCGCCGGTGCTGGTCAGCCACCGCTGCGGCCGGAACTCCTCGGGCGCATCCCACCATCGCGGATCGCGGTGCACCGCCCAGATCGGCAGCAGGAGCAACGTGCCCGGCTTCGGCCGGTAGCCCGCTAGCTCGAGATCGCCGATGACGGCCCGCTCGTTCACCCAGGCCGGCGGCCGCAGCCGCAAGGTCTCGGCGAGTACCGCCCGGGTCAGGTGCAATCGCTCGACATCGCAGTACGACGGCTCGCCGTCACCGATGACGGCTTCGATCTCATCGCGGACCGCCTCAGCGACGTCGGCGTGCTTGTCGAGCAGCCACCATGCCCAGGTCAGCAAGATTGCCGTCGTCTCGTAACCGGCGAGCAGGAGAGTCAAAAGCTCGTCGCGCACCTCCGCGTCGGACAGCTGCGGAACCTCGGCCGCGGCCGCTCGCAGCGACTCCACCAGAGCCGCGTTGCTCTCCGTCGCACCACGGCGCGCGATCGCATCGAGGGTGTTGAACGGTCGTCGTACCCAGCCCAGGCCGGGAATCGGCTTGAGGACGAACTTCTCGATGTGCGGGATGAACATCAGCGGCATGGCCAACATCAGCTTGTTGACCGCCGCACCGACCGCGGGCGCTGCGGCGCGCCCGTCAACGCCGAGGACGGCGCGCCCAATCGCGTCCATCGTGAGGACGGCCATCTCTCGCTCCATCGCGACGACCTGGCCGGCTCGCCACTGATCCGCGGTGGCGCGCGCGGCCGTCACCATGCTGGCCGAATACACCTCCAACAGCTCTTGATGGAACGCCGGCTGCATCTGGCGTCGTCTCAGCCGGTGCTGCGCGCCCTCGGTGGTGAGCAGGCTGTCACCGAGAAACACTCGCAGCTTCTGGAACGTCCCGCTTCGGCCGACGACGTCGGGCGGGCTGGTCAGGACCTTGCGCACGAGCGCCGGATCGGTGACGACCCAACACGTGTCGCCCATGAATCGGAAGCGCGCAACGCCATCGGAACGAGCGAACTCAGCGAACTCGTCCCAGAGATCGGCGCTGCGCGTGCGGTCGAGCGACGCAACCAGCCGCCGCGGGGTGATCCGGATCCGGACCGGCGCTGCCGCCTCGATCGCCACGGCGGCCATCATCCGCCGAATCCGCCGAGACCGCAGTGACCTGCGCCACACCTGTCCCGCGACTAAGGCGTCGCGCGCTCAGCCGGTGATGAAGAGCTTGATCGCGACGCCGGTGCCGACCACCACGATCACAAGACGTAGCGCGTTCGGCGGGATCCGCCGCCCGAGGTGAGCCCCGATCTGCCCGCCCAGTGTCGAGCCGACGAAGAGCAGGCCCGC
>DASZYY010000011.1:0-19854 GCA_035545175.1 Mycobacteriales bacterium | reverse complement strand
GTCGCCGGCGCTACCGAGCCCCGACACTTCCTGGGTGAGGATGAGCTTCATCGCAGAGTCCTTATCGAGCCGTGCTCGTGTAGGGCAGCAGCGCCATCTCGCGCGCGTTCTTCACCGCGGTCGCGACGTCACGCTGGTGCTGCGCACAGTTGCCGGTGACGCGGCGGGCACGGATCTTGCCGCGGTCGGAGATGAACTTCCGCAGCATGTTGGTGTCCTTGTAGTCGATGTACGTCGCGTTCTTGTCCCTGCAGAACCCGCACACCTTCTTCTTGGGCTTACGCAGAATCGGCTTAGGCATTGCTTTCGTTGCTCCAGTTCAGATGAAAGTCGTGACGGGTTAGAAGGGCGGCTCGTCGGACATGCCGCCGCCGCTCGGTGCCGGGGTGGCCCAGGGGTCGTCGTCGATCGGGGCGCCGCCGCCACCGCCGTACGACGCTCCGCCGCCACCGCCACCGCCACGCGAGGCCTTCGTGACCTTCGCGGTGGCGTAGCGCAGCGACGGGCCCACCTCGTCGACCTCGAGCTCGACGACCGTGCGCTTCTCGCCTTCCTTGGTCTCATAGCTGCGCTGCTTGAGGCGCCCGGTCACCATGACCCGCGCACCGCGAGTCAGCGACTCCGCGACGTTCTCTGCCGCCTGCCGCCACACGCTGCAGCGAAGGAACAGGGCGTCGCCGTCCTTCCACTCGTTCGTGGCCTTGTCGAGGATCCGCGGAGTCGAGGCGACCGTGAAGGACGCGACCGCGGCACCACTCGGGGTGAATCGCAGCTCAGGGTCGTTGGTGAGGTTGCCGACCACCGTGACCGTGACATCGCCCTGTGCCATCGACGGCTACCGCATGTCCGGCCGCAGCACCTTGGTGCGCAGCACGGCCTCGTTGAGGTTCAGCTGACGGTCGAGCTCCTTGACCGCCGCCGGGTCAGCCGTGATGTCGATGACGGCGTAGATGCCCTCGACCTTGTGGCTGATCTCGTAGGACAGCCGGCGCCGACCCCAGACATCGAGCTTGTCGACGGTGCCGCCGGCCTGGCGGATCACACCGAGGAACTGCTCGAGCGACGGCTGAACCGTCCGCTCTTCAAGATCCGGGTCGAGGATGACCATCAGTTCGTAGTGACGCATGCGTGCAACCCACCTCCTCTGGACTCAATGCTCGCCACCCCTGTGGTGGCAAGGCGGCCACGGCACTCAGCCATCGAGAAGCTGTCTGATCGCCGGATGTCGTGGCAGGAGGTTGCTCTGCGTCGAGCGCCGACCAGGCTAGCAGCGCGTGGCGTCTAGACCGTAGGGCGAAGCGGGCGGGGGCGCAGCGAGGAGTCCACAGCCTCACCGGCGACCAGGACGGTCCGGCCGTACGCCGCGGCGAGACCAAGCAGCAGGACCGCCGCCACCGTCGCCGGCAGGCCCCGCCCGGTCCCGCTCACCGGTTCCAGCGTCGTCGAGGTCACTCTCGGGTCGGTCGAGTTGGCGGCGGGCTTCACCTGGGGCGCGACCACCGGATGGCTCGCCGTCGGCGGTGCCGCGTTCGAGGTGGCGGGCGGCGGGGGCGGGGCCGGCAGGCCCGGCAGCACGATCGCGTGCTGGGTGTTCACCGCGGCCGGGGCCTCGGTCGACACGTCGCCGGGAATCTGGGAGCCACCGGAGCCGCCGGACCGGGTCGGCGACGACGCCGGCTTCGGCGTGCCCGACTGCGACGGCGGTGTCACGATGGTCGACCGCGAGGGGGTCGGGGTCGGCGTCGCGGCGGTGGTCGAGCCGGGCCCCTCGACGTCGATGCGGCCCTGTCCGCTCCGAACACCGTCGGTGGCCGTCACGGTCGCCGACTTGGTCGCGGTGTAGCTCGCCGACGCGGACGCCGGGGTACGAGCCGGCAACCGCTCCGAGAACGACGAGCCCGACACCCTGACCGTGACGGTGACGTCGGTCAGGTTCGCGAACCGCACGCAGCCGCCGCGCTGCACCGTCACCGAGGACACGTCGAAGCTGACGTTCTGGTTGGCAGAGATGGTGATCGCGCTGCACGACGTCGCCGCCGCGTCGGTCGCCGTCACGGCACCGACCGCAGCCGTCGCGGCGGCAAGCAGCAGCATGCCGCCGGCCAGCGGTCTGATGCGCGTCACGCCTCTATGGTGCCAAGCGGAGTGACCAATAAGCCTCCCGCCGGGTCATCTACACCGTCATTTCGCACTATGTCGTGACGTGGATTCAGCACCTCGCGCACCACGAGCGCCATCAGGCCGGCCAGCACGAGATCACGGAAGACGACGACCCCGAGGTATGCGTTCATCGACAACCCCTGGTTCGAATGCGCCTGCGCGATAAGCGTGTAGAGGTTCGCGGCACCCAGTACGACCTCCGTCACCTGCCACATCAGCAGTGAGAACCACCGGGGCCGGGCAAGCACGGCGAGCGGCACCAGCCACAGCGCGTACTGCGGCGAGTCGATCTTGTTGAGCATCACGAATCCCGCGACCAGCAGGAACGCGATCTGCCCGACCCGGGGGCGCCACGGCGCGGCGGCGACGAGGATCGCGACGGCGACGACGACGAACGCCACCGCTAACGCCGAGGCGACATTCAGGTCGAACGGGGCCGAGCCGCAGTGCGCCCCGGGCCCGAGCGCCCGGCCGAAGGCGTCGCCCGAGAAGACGTTGCGAAGGACCAGCCAGACGCTTCCCCAGTCACCACCGCGCGTCTGCGACAAGGACAGGAACCACCGCCAGCCCCGCAGCGGCTCCGCCGTCGCGCAGCCCTGCGGGAACAGGAATCGGGAGTGATAGACCGCCGACGGCGTCTGGTAGGACAACACGATCGCCGGGATGTAGGCGACGACGACGGCCGCGACCGCGCCGCCGATCGCCTTCGCGCCGGCCCGCCACTTCTTCGCGCGCACGCACAACATCAACAGGGCGATCAGGACCAGCAGCGGGTAGAGCTTCGTCGCGATGCCGAGCCCAAGGGCCAGACCGGCCCACGTCGGAGAGCCTCTGCTCCACGCCCACAGGCCGAGCCCGGTCAGCGCGACCGCGGCCAGGTCCCAGTTCGTGAACGCATGCATGAACAACACCGGCGATGCGGCGACGAGCACCGCGTCCCACTGGCGAGCGCGGCCCGCCAGCTGGGCAATCGTGAAGGTCGACACCAACGCCAGCGCCGCCAGGCCCAGCGCCGTCACGTTGAAGAATGTGGTGGCGCGGCTGCCACTGGGGTCCGCACCGCCGCCGTGTACGACGGAGGTGACCTCCGCCGCGAACCACATCAGCCCGCCGATGATCGGCGGGTACTCGACCGGGTGGTCCCGGTACGGGACGCCGACGGAGCCGGTGACGTTCCCGGCGTTGTCGGTGCGGGCGTTCAGGCCCTCGGCGGTGTAGAGGACGTAGGTGTCGGTGTAGCAGAGCCGCGTGTACTGGTAGTCGTCGGTGTACGGATGCGTGAGGCACTGCGACTTCTGCAGGTAGCCCGCGAGACAGACCAGGATCGTGATGCCGAGCGCGACTCGCAGCGGCGTCCACCATCGCGACGAAGGCCCCAGCGCATGCCGGCCGAAGGGTCCACCGATGAGCTCGCTGGCACCGGCGGCGGCGGGGTCCTCGCGAGTCGGGGGATTCGGCACTCGTGCAGTGTGGCGCGACGGCAGCCGGGACTAGGAACGACCGCGCCGGTGGGCGGCGGCGGTTCCGAACGGCGGGCCGGGAGACTGCGAGTTCGAAGGCGTCGGGCTCGTCGCCGCCGTCGAGGTGGCCGAGGCGGTCGGTGACACCGTTTCCGTCGGCGTCGACGAGGCCGTCGGCGTCACCGTCTCGGTCGGTGTTGCGCTGACGGTCGGCGTCGCGCTCGACGACGCCTCCGGGGTGCCGACGCCGGACGGCCGCGGGAACGGCAGGACCGGCTTGCCGGCCAGCGCGGCGTTCATCATCTGCTGCCAGACCTCGGCGGGCAGGGTGCCACCGAAGACCTCACCGACCCCACCCGCCGAAACCGTCTGGTTGCGATCGACGTTGCCGATCCACACCGAGGTGCACAGCTGCGGAGTGAAGCCGGTGAACCACGCGTTGGTGTTCTTGTCGGTGGTGCCGGTCTTGCCGGCGGCCGGCCGACCCGACAGGCCGCGGCCGTAGGCCGTACCGCCGGGCTGCAGAACCTTCTGCATGGCGTACGTCGTGTCCGCCATCACGTCTTGGTCGAACACCCGCGTCGGGTGCGGGGTCGCGTGGTAGATGCGCTGCCCGTTGATGGTCGACACCGACTTCACGAGGTACGGCTGAGCGAACATCCCCTGCGCGGCGATCGTCGCGAACGCGTCGGCGAGATCGAGCGGCGAGACCTGGTCGGGACCGAGCGCGATGTCCGGCACGGCGCTGAGGTTCCGCGAGGCGGGAATCCCTGCGTCGTACGCCGCCTCGACGACCTTGTCCGGGCCGATCTGCTTCGCCAGCGGCACGAAGATCGTGTTGATCGACCTCGCGAACGCGACCTGCAGCGAACAGCCGTAGCAGGACTCGCCCGGCGAGGAGTTGTGGATCTGTGTGACGCTGCCGCCGCTGTCGATGCTGACGGTCGGCGGCCCGTCGAACGTGCTGGACAGCGAGATGCCCTTCTTCAGCGCCGCGATCAGCGTGAAGGCCTTGAACGACGAGCCGGGCGGTCGCGCCCAGTTGTCCGTCGCCCCCGACAGGTCGATGCACGCATCGGGGTTGTCCTTGGTGTCCCGGCAGTACCCGTGGCCGCCGTACAACGCGGCGATCGCGCCGTCGCCGGGAACGACCGAAGCGGCACCGCTTTCCGGGGTGCCCTTCCGGTTGTTCGGAACGATCGCCTTTTCCGCCTGGATCAGCGCCGCCTCGGCCTTCGAGTCGATCGTCGTGACGATCTTGTACCCGCCGAGGTCGAGCTGCGAGGAGGAGATGCCGTCTCTGGTCCGCAGCTCGTACTCCACCGCGTCGCGGATGAAGCAGTACTCGCCGCTACAGCTGGCCTGCGCGGCCTGCACCTTCTTCGTCGCCGGGAACTTGATGTGCGCAGCCTTCTGCCGGGACAGCCAGCCCTGGCTGACCATCCCGTCGATGACGTAGTGCCACCGCGACTCCGCGGCGGATTCGTTCACCGCCGGGTCATAGATGCTCGGCCCGCGTATGACCGCGGCGAGCAAGGCGCCCTGCGACGTCGTGAGCTGCGATGCCGGCTCGCGGAAGTACGCCTGTGCCGCTGCCTCGATGCCGTAGGCGTCGCGACCGAAGTAGATGGTGTTGAGGTAGTCCTCCAGGATCGTCGACTTCGACCGGGTCTGGCCGAGCTTCGTGGCGATCAGGATCTCTTTGAGCTTGCGGGTCAGCGTCCGTTGCTGTGACAGGTAGGCGTTCTTCACGTACTGCTGGGTGATCGTCGAGCCGCCCTGGCTGATGTCACCGCCCCTGAGGTCGACGAGCAGCGCGCGGACGATGCCGGTCGGGGAGATGCCCGGCTCGGAGTAGAAGTGCCGATCCTCCGCCGCGAGCACCGCGTGCTGAACCGGCATCGGCACGTCGGACAGCTTCACGTCGGTCCGGTTGGTCGTCCCGATGTGTGCCAGAACCTTGCCATCGCTCGAGTAGATCGTCGTCGTCTGCTGCGCGGCGAGCTCGTTGGGGTTTGGGATGTTCGTGCGGGCGTAGGCGATCACCGCGAGGATGACGAAGGCGACCAATGCGCCCAGCGAGCCCCACAGGACGTGCTTGGGGCGTGGCGCGAATCGTGCGAAGAATCTCACCCGTGGGATCCGGACCGACGTCGACGTGTCACGCGCTCACCTGTACCCAGAACCGCGGACGTCACGAGATGGTTCCAACCGCATCCGGTGCAGACTTCCACGACGAAGACGGAGAACTCGGGCAGCCGCGCCGCCAGGCCCGGCAGGTCACGTGACGCCCAGGCCCGGCCGTTCGTGTCGGCGTTGAAGCACTCGCCGTAGGCGTAGGTGACGTGGACGAGGTCCTCGGTGGCGCAGACCGGGCACGGCTCACCCGCCGGCTCACCGTGGTAGCGCGCCGCACGGCGAAGGTAGACGTGCGCGTCGCAGGCGTCCTCGAGCCGGATCCGGCCGCTCGCCAGGCCGGTCAGCACCGCCCGGCGCGCCAGCGCGTAGTCGACGACACAGCGCGCCCCGGCAACCTCCTCGACCGGGGTGGAGCGCAGCATGCGGAGCAGAGTACGCCGCGAACCGGCGCGCGATCTGAATCCGTGCCGTCGCACCGCGGGCGCCGCTCGACACGCCGATTTCGTCGCCGGTTTGCCTTCCGGTCATCCCTGGCTTACTCTGCTCGATGTATCGAACTGATACATCGAGCAGATCGAACGAAATCAACGGTAGGGGCAGATCTTGAGCAGAAAGTCCGGCGTGCTGGAGCTCGCCGTTCTTGGGCTGCTCAACGAGTCTCCGATGCACGGCTACGAGCTCAACAAGCGCCTCAAGGGTGTCCTCGGCCCGTTCCGTGCGATTTCCTACGGCACCCTCTACCCCTGCCTCAACTCGCTGCAGTCGGCCGGCTACATCACGACGGACGACAGTGCGGCCGAGGTGGGCAAGCGCAAGAAGACGACCTACAAGCTCACCGCCGAAGGCAAGGAGCGGCTGCAGGAGCAGCTCGCCGAAGGTGGTCCGGCCGCGTGGGACGACGAAAGCTTCGGAGTTCGGTTCGCGTTCTTCGCGCAGACCGACGCCGAGACCCGGCTGCGGATCCTCGAAGGACGTCGCAGCCGGCTCGAGGAGCGGCAGGAGAACGCCACGTCCTCGATGAGTAGCGCCCGTGGCCGCATCGACCGCTACACGCTCGAGCTGCAGCGCCACGGTCTGGAGTCGGTCGAGCGCGAGGTGCGGTGGCTCAACGAGCTGATCGCGACTGAGCGCGCGGGTGTCACCGCCCGTCCGGCCCGCACCCGCCGTACCGCCACCCCACAAACCGCGAAGTAACCCGCAACCACCAAGGAGACCAGCTAATGGGTTCCGTACGAGTCGCCATCGTCGGCGTTGGCAACTGTGCCTCGTCGCTCGTCCAGGGCGTTGAGTACTACAAGAATGCCGACCCCGAGGCGCGGGTTCCCGGTCTCATGCACGTCGACTTCGGCGGCTACCACGTCCGTGACGTGGAGTTCGTCGCTGCCTTCGACGTGGATGGCAAGAAGGTCGGCCGCGACCTCTCCGAGGCCATCGTCGCCAGCGAGAACAACACGATTCACATCACCGACGTTCCGCCGTCCGGCGTGATCGTGCAGCGCGGCCCGACCTACGACGGTCTCGGCGAGTACTACCGCGAGATGGTCGACGAGTCCGACGACGAGCCGGTTGACGTCGTCCAGGTCCTCAAGGACTCCAAGGCAGACGTCGTCGTCTCCTACCTGCCGGTCGGCAGCGAAGAGGCGGACCGCTTCTACGCGCAGTGCGCGATCGACGCCAAGGTTGCGTTCGTCAACGCACTCCCGGTCTTCATCGCCAGCGACCCGGTCTGGGCGCAGAAGTTCACCGACGCCGGCGTGCCGATCGTCGGCGACGACATCAAGAGCCAGGTCGGCGCGACCATCACGCACCGTGTGCTCGCGAAGCTGTTCGAGGACCGCGGCGTCGAGCTGCTGCGGACCTACCAGCTGAACTTCGGCGGCAACATGGACTTCAAGAACATGCTGGAGCGCAAGCGCCTGCAGTCCAAGAAGATCTCGAAGACGCAGTCCGTCACGTCGCAAATCCCGCACGAGATGCGTAACGCAGACGTGCACATCGGTCCGTCCGACCACGTGCCGTGGCTCGACGACCGCAAGTGGGCCTACGTCCGCCTCGAGGGTCGCTCGTTCGGCGACACCCCGCTGAACCTCGAGTACAAGCTCGAGGTGCACGACTCCCCGAACTCCGCCGGCGTCATCATCGACGCGATCCGCGCCGCGAAGATCGCGAAGGACCGTGGCATCGGTGGCCCGATCCTGTCGGCGTCGTCGTACTTCATGAAGTCGCCGCCCGTGCAGTACAGCGACGACGAGGCCCGCGAGGCCGTCGCCAACTTCATCGAAGGCACCATCGAGCGATAGAAGCTCTCCCGCACGAGCCCGTGCGGAGTCAGCGCGGAGGCCAGCTCCGCGAGCTGTTCGGCCAGCAGTGGTTCGTCACACTGCTGGCCGCTCGGCTTTTCTCGCAATGCGCGGACGGCATCTTCCAGGCCAGCCTGTACGGCGCGTTGCTGTTCAATCCGGAGCACCACACCGAACCGGCTGAAGTCGCCGGCGGGCTCGTACTGCTCGTGCTGCCCTACAGCGTCGTCGGCCCGTTTGCCGGAGTCTTCCTCGATCGGTGGCGTCGCCAGCGCGTGCTCTCCCGCGGCGCCACGATTCACGGTGTCCTTGCTGCGGGATCGGCCGTGTTGCTGGCGACTCTGGGGTCACGCTCGCCGATCTTCGACATCGCGGCGTTCGGCGCGCTGGCGGTCAACCGCTTCTATCTCGCCGCACAGAGCGCGGCCCTGCCGAGCGTCGTTGCCGAGCGGCACCTCGTGATCGGCAACGCGCTCAGCACCACGGCAGGAACGGTGGTGACGATCGTGGGCGGCGGGATCGGGCTCGGGGTCCGCCACCTCTCGGGCTCGAACGATGACGGCACCGCTGTCGTCGCGGCGGTCTCCTTCGTCGGCTATCTCGTGGCGGCGGCAGCCGCCGCTCGCCTTCCGGCCGACCGACTGGGCCCGCACGAGCCCGCCGTCGGAGCGGTCAAGGACCAGCTGTCGGCCATCGCGTCGGGGTTCGCGTCCGGAGCGGCGTACGTCTGGCGGCATCGGCCTGCCGCGCGCGCGCTCGGCGTACGGTTCGGCCACCAGGGGCTGTTCGGTCTGTGGACGATCATGACGTTGCTGCTCTACCGCAACACCTTCCACAACGAAGGGCCGTTGCGAGCCGGCCTGGTCGGCGCGGGCCAGGCGGCAACCGCAGGTGGCGTCGGCCTGGTGGTTGCCGCACTCATCACGCCCCGCATGACCCGTCGGATCGGGCTGCATCGCTGGATTGCGCTGAGCACCGCGCTACCCGCGCTTTCCCTACTCGCGCTCGGGACGCCATACCGGCTGCCGCTCTTCGTGTTGTCCGCGGTGGCACTCGGGTTCGCGATGCACGCGACGAAGGTCTGTGTCGACACCATCGTGCAGGAGACCGTCGAGGACGACTTCCGAGGCCGCGCGTTCGCCCTCTATGACGCGGGCTCGAACGCGTGCTTCGCGGCGATGGCGGTGGTCGGGGCGTTCATGCTGCCGTTGAGCGGCCGCAGTCCAGCTGCACTGATCGTGATGAGCACTGCTTACTTGCTCCTGTCCGGAGCGTATGCAGCGACCAGCCGCACCGATCCCCGACCCGACCCAGCAACGAACCCGTCACTGGTGGCCGAGCAGGCCTCCCAGGAGGTTTCCGAGCAGACCCCTTGACGGGGTTTGGGTCGGAGCCGGCGTGGCGGTCTTCGTCACGCTCTTCGTCGCCTTCTTCGTGACGCTCGTCACCGGGTTCGTCGCGGTGCTCGTCGAGGACTTCGTCGCAGTGGACGTCGTGGACGACTTCTCGGCCGACGACTTCGGCGTGTAGACCGGTTCCTTCGTCGTCGAATCATGCGGAAGCAGACCGAGCACGCCATCGATCACGTTCTGCACCGTCGCCACGAGCCCACCCAGCAGGTTGTCCGGCGGGGGCGGTGACGACGTACGGGCCGGCGGCGGCGTGCCGCTGCCACTCGGGTAGTGCGTCCCATGTGGGTTCACCGGCGGCGTGGTGAAAGGCCTGGGGCCGCTGCCGGCAGCAGAAACGGTGCTCGCGACCGTCCCGATCTGACCCGGGGAGGAGTTGGACCGCTGCAGCGCGGCCAACGTCGACTCGACGGCCGAGGCCCGGCCGGACAGCAGGTGAAGCACCACGCCCCACGAGCCACCTTGGGCGCGCCACGCGACCGCGCTGTTGTAGCGCTGCTGCGCGCTTCCGCCATGCGTGGAGTCGGCGATGAGAACAGGGAGCACCCGCTCGGACCGATTCACGCGATCCGGCACCGGCTGCGTCATCCCGCTCCAGGAGGCCTCGACGACGTGCGCCGTCGAGCGCCCGGTCGTGTCGATGCCGCGCGCGAGCGTCTTCAAGGCGATGTCGTCCTTGACCAGGGCGGGCACGACGCTGAACTCGTGCGGGCTGTCCGTCAGATGCAACGGAGTAGTGCCGCCGGGCACCGCGTCGCCGCTGAGGACCGCCTGCGACAACGCGGTCAGCGTCAGTCGTCGTCCACTCACGCTGGTGATCGTCGCCGGGCCGGCCAAGGCACCGACCCGCGTCGACGGACCGCGCGCGGCTTCAGTTGCCGATCCGTGGAAGACAGTCACCACCGAGCCGGACAGCACGAGGTCGAGCTGCGGGCCATGCAGGGCATCGACAACCGCCGTGCCATGACGGAGCTTCTGCCGGCCGCCGTTCAAGACGGCGAGCGCGCCCAGGCCGCCGAGGTACGTGGTGCGGTGTCGAGTGATGAGCTGCGCGGAGCCGTGTGCGCCGGTGGTGACCACATCACCGTTGACCAGCCGCTCGCCGGAAACGGCGACCCGGGTGGCGCCGGAGGGGCTGGAGATCCGGGCGTCCTTGACCACGCCGAGCACTGTGTCGGCGTTTGCGACGGGAGTGGAGCCGTCCGTGGCGACAACCACGACACCGGCAGCCATGACAGCCAGCGCCGTTACACCCTGTGCAAGAGCCGAACGTCCGGTTCGCCTCATTGGTCCATTCTCGCCCGGCAAGTCCATCCGCTCCATAGTCAGAGATGACTATTCCAAGGTGACCTGTCATCCATTCGGGCGGCACGCTCCCGACACGCCGGGCGATCACCGCCCCAGGTGCTCAGCCGCCCACTCGTGCAGCGCCGCGACGGCTTCCTCGCGGCTCATCGGGCCACGCTCGACGCGTAGCTCCAACAGGTATCGGTACGCCTTCCCGACTTCTGGACCGGGAGCGAGCCCCAGCTCGGCCATGATCTCGTTGCCGTCCAGGTCTGGGCGGATCGCCGCCAGGTCCTCCTGCTCGGCAAGGACCGCTATCCGCTCCTCGAGTGAGTCGTACGCCGCGGCGAGCGCAGCGGCCTTGCGCGCGTTTCGGGTGGTGCAGTCCGACCTCGTGAGCAGATGCAGGCGGTCGAGCAACGGACCGGCGTCGCGCACGTAACGCCGTACCGCCGCATCGGTCCAGGTGCCGCCGGAGTAGCCGTGGAACCGGAGGTGCAGCTCGACGAGTCGCGCCACGTCCTCGACCACGTCCTTCGGATAGCGCAGGTCCGACAGTCGCTTCTTGGTCATCGACGCACCGACCATCTCGTGGTGGTGGAAGCTGACCTTGCCGTCGGGGCCGAAGGACTTCGTCTTCGGCTTGCCGATGTCGTGCAACAGCGCCGCCATGCGCAACACCAGGTCAGGCCCGTCCGGCTCCAGCGCGATGGCCTGCTCGAGAACGGTGAGCGTGTGCACGTACACGTCCTTGTGCCGCCGATGCTCGTCAACGGTCTCCCGCAGCTTCGACACCTCGGGCAGGACGTGGTCGGCCATTCCGGTCTCCACGAGGATCGCCAGCCCGATTCGCGGCCCGGCGCCCAGGAGCAGCTTCGTCAGCTCGTCCCTGATCCGCTCCTTGCTGACGATCTCCAGCCGATCCGTCATCTGGGTGATCGCCCGCAACGTGGCCGGTTCGACCGCGAAGCCGAGCTGCGATGCGAAGCGGGCCGCGCGCATCATGCGAAGCGGGTCGTCGGAGAACGACTGCTCCGGCGCTACGGGCGTCCGCAGAACCCGGGCGCCGAGATCGTCCAGGCCACCGGACGGATCCACGATCGGTCGCGCCGCGTCGAGCGGCAGGCTGACGGCCATCGCGTTGACCGTGAAGTCGCGACGAATCAGATCGCCTTCGATCGTGTCACCGAAGTCGACGTCGGGCTTGCGCGAGGACGGGTCGTACACGTCACTTCGGAAGGTCGTGATCTCGCAACGGTGCTCGCCAACCTGTACCCCGACGGTGCCGAAGGCGATGCCGGTCGTCCAGGTGGGGCCCAGCGACTTGACGACCGTCAGGATCTGCTCAGGCCGGGCATTCGTCGTGAAGTCCAGGTCCGAGGTCGCCCGACCGAGCAGGGCGTCGCGGACCGGGCCCCCGACCAGATACAGCTCGTAGCCGGCATCCTGGAACCGCTTCGCGAGCGGGTCGGTGACCGGGCCCAGCCGTACGAGCTCCTGGATCGCCCGCCGGCCGGCGGCCAGGATCCAGTCATCACCCGGCGCCGGCACGCGGACCAGACTAGGAAAACAGCCGCAGGAACCGGGGGACCCCGCTCGTAGGATCGACGTATGTCCCCCTCCGTGCGTCGCCACCTCCGACGCGTGGAGGAGACCTCGGCCGGCGGTTTGGTCGTCGACGGCACGGACATGGCTGCTCGCGCCGCGCTGATCGGTCGCCTCGACCGCCGAGGCCGGTTGCGCTGGTCGCTGCCGAAAGGCCACGTCGAAGCCGGCGAGACCACCGAGGACGCGGCGATCCGCGAGGTAGCCGAGGAGACCGGAATCACCGGCCGGGTCCTCGCCCCGCTCGGAACGATCGACTTCTGGTTCGTGGCGGAGGGTCGCCGGATCCACAAGACGGTGCACCATTTCCTACTGATGGCGCAGAGCGGTGAGCTCTCCGACGAGGACGTCGAGGTGGAGCAGGTCGAGTGGGTGCCGCTGACGCAGCTCGCCGAGCGGCTGGCCTACGACGACGAGCGGCGGCTCGTCCAAGCCGTGCCGGGGCTTCTCGCCGACACTGCATGAAGCTCCGCGGGATCGCTGCGGCACTGCTCGCGGCCGGGCTTGCCCTGGCGCCGCTGGGTGTCGCAGCCCCGGCGGGTGCCGTCACCACCACCGCGGCGGCGCTCCCGGCCACCGTGACCCTCACCACGCTTCGCCCGATCGCGCCCCAGCCAGGCGACACGCTTGTGCTGAAGGGAACCATCACCAACAACTCGGCCGAGCCGATCGACGACCTCGCTGTACAGCTGCGGATGAGCGACGCGGTCTCGGCCCGCAGCACCTTCGACGCGTATGCCGCCGACCCGACCGGGGCGGTCACCGACCTGCCGATCACCCTGGCCGCCGGCCGGTCGCTGTCGGTGACGACCCTCGCGGCCGGCCAGCAGGAGCGATTCGCCTTACAGGCGACTTTGGACCCGGCAACCACCGGACTGCCGACATCGAGCTGGCAGGTTCGTGAGCTCGGTGTCGCGGTCACCGGGTCGACCAGCTTCGGGTCGGCGACGGTCGGCAACCTGCGCACCTTCCTGCCGTGGGCCCCACGTACGGCCATCGGCCCGCAGCCCCTTGACGTCGCGTGGCTGTGGCCGCTGGTGGACCGTCCGCACCGCGACAGCGCAGCCCCGTGGCGTGACGACGACCTGGCGGCGGCGCTGCGACCAGGCGGACGCCTGGCGGGCCTGCTGGACGCAGCGGCAACCGCCTCTCACCAGGCGCCACCATCGGCTCAGCACCGCACGCGACACCACAAGAGCCCGGCGCCCACCAAGCCGGCGGCGCAGGACGTGCCGGTGACCTGGGCGATCGACCCGATGCTGCTCGACGACGTCGACGCGATGCGCGGAAGCTACGAGGTCACGCACGCCCCGACCCCGACGCCGGGCAGCGGCAGCCCGGCGGCCCGCGCATGGCTAGGCAAGCTTCGCATCGCGACGACGGACACGGACGTCATCTCGCTTCCGTACGGAGATCCGGATGTCGCCGCCGCGGTGCGCAACAGGCTTTCGACGTTGGTCGGCGTGGCCGCCACGTCAGGCAAGCGAGTCGTCCAGCGCGTGCTTCCCGCCGCGACGGTCCTCGATGCCGGCTGGCCCCCGGGCGGTCTCATCGACCAGCGTGCCGTGGATGCGCTGTTCAGCGACGGAGCCACCACCCTGGTCCTGTCCGACAGCGCGTTGCCACCGGTCCTGGCTCCGAACGAGACGCCTTCGGCCCTCGCCTCGCTGGTCACCGCCGCCGGCGACATCCCGACCGCGCTGTCCGACTCGATCCTCTCGAACGCGTTGTCCGAGGGTGCTGAGGTTCCGGGCGCCGCCCGCCTCACATTGCAGCGGTACCTCGGCGAGACGCTGATGATCGAGGCGGAGGCGCCGTCCAACCAGCGCAATGTCGTCATCACACCGGCACGCCGATGGAATCCCACGCCGTCGCTGGCCGCCGCCCTGCTTGCAGACACCGGCAAGGTGCCGTGGCTGAGCTCGACCACGGTCGGCGCGATCCTCGCCGGCGCGCCGGACACCTCGATCGAGCGGCAGCCGCTCACCTATCCCGCCACCGCGCGGCGTGCCGAGCTCCCTGCGCCGTACGTGAGAGCGGTGGCCAAACAGCAGCACCTGCTGTCGCAGCTCACGAACGTCCTGCCGCCCGGCGACTCCGAAACGCGGCCGTTGAGCACCGCGCTGCTCCGCGCGCTGTCCTCGGCATGGCGCGACGAACCGGCGGCGCGACGGATCTGGCTCCGCGCCTTCTCCGGTGGGCTGCAGGAGAAGTACTCCGGCGTGCACATCGTGTCCGCGCCGTACAGCACGGTCACCCTCACCGGCCACGGTGGCAAGGTGCCGGTGACCATCGCGAACACCCTGAGCGCGCCGGCAAGCATCACGGTGCAGCTCGAGAACGCGGGCCAACGTCTGACGTTGCCGCACAACGGTCGGCAGCATGTCACGATCCCACCGAACCGTCAGACGACGGTCGACGTGCATGCGACGTCCAAGACCTCCGGCGTCTTTCCCCTGACGGTGCAGCTGCTGACGCCGAGCGGTCAGAAGTACGGCACGCCGGTTGAGTTGTACGTCCGGTCCACGGTTTACGGGACCATCACGCTTGTGATCACCGGAGCTGCGACCGCCGCCTTGCTCATGGCAGTCGGGATCCGGCTCACCCGCCGCGCACTTGCCGCACGGCGGGCCGCAACCGACGCCACCCCGTGACCGAGTCAGCTCCCGCCTCCGGCCGCGCCACGCTCGCCCGGAGCGGGGTCGCGATGGCGACCGGGACGCTCGCGTCCCGCGGCACCGGGTTCATCCGCACGGTCGTGATCGCCTACGCGCTCGGCGTCGGCAGCGTCAACAACGCCTACACCGTTGCGAACACCGTTCCCAACGCGCTGTACGACCTGCTGCTCGGCGGCGTGCTTTCAGCCCTCGTCGTGCCGCTGCTCGTGCAAGCCGCACACAACGAGTCCGACGATGGCGAAGCCTTCGCGCAACGACTCGTCACCATCGTTGCCGTCGTCCTCACGGCGGTCGCGATCGTCGCCGTTCTGATCGCACCGTGGATCGTCTCGATCTACGCGCACAATGCACGGCCGGCGCAGAAAGCCCTGGCAGCGACGTTCGCGCGCTACTTCCTGCCGCAGCTCCTCTTCTATGGACTCGGCGCCGTCCTCGGCGCCATCCTCAACATTCGCGGCAGCTTCACCGCACCCATGTGGGCGCCGGTTCTGAACAACGTCGTCGTCATCGCCAGCGGGATCGCGTTCGCGGTCATCACGCACTCGCCGCCGCGCGCCGGCCACCTGTCGCAAGCGCAGATCCTGGTGCTTGCACTCGGTACGACAGCGGGTGTCGTCGTCCAGACGGTTGCGTTGCTGCCTGCGTTACGTCACGCGGGGGTACGACTCAAAGCGCGATGGGACTGGCGGCGATCCGGTCTTCGCAGCGCCGGACCATTCGCCGGCTGGGTGCTCGGCTACGTCATCACCAACCAGCTCGGCTACGTCGTGATCTCCGACCTCGCCGAGGCGATCGATCACGGTCGTGGCCAGCTCGCCATCTACTCCTACGGCTACCTGCTCTTCTCACTTCCGTACGCCGTCGTCGCCGTGACGGTGATCACCGCGCTGTTTCCCGCGATGAGCCGTAGCGGCACCGAAGGCGACGACGCGGCGGTGTCACGCACCCTGGCGGAGGGCCTGTCCCTTGCCGGGGTCGTGCTCGTTCCGGCGACGCTGCTCCTCGTGACGCTCGGCACCCCGATCGCCGTACTCGTCCTCGCCCACGGCCACACCACGCACACGGGAGCCGCGTTGACCGGTCACGTCCTGGTCGCCTTCGCCGCCGGGTTGGTGCCGTTCTCGGCTTTCCAGATGCAGCTGCGGGCGTGGCTGGCGGTGCACGACTCGCGCACGCCGATGATCGTGAACCTCTGGATCACGGGGTTGAACCTCGCCGCGGACGTGCTGCTGTACGCCGTGCTGCCCTCGGGCGACCGGGTGGTCGGGCTGGCGGCCGGCTACTCGATCTCCTATGCCGTCGGGACCGTGGTCTTCGCCGCGAAGCTGCGCCGCCGGCTGGTCGCCGCCCAGCGAACGTTCGTCATCCGAACTCACATCCGGCTCATCGTCGCGGCACTGGTCGCGGCCGTCCCAACCGAGCTGATCGTCCTGCTCACCCGGCACCTGGCGGGTACCGGATCCACCGGTTCGCTCGTGACGATCGTCCTGGCCGCGCCGGCAGGAGCGGGAGCATTCCTGCTCATCGCCCGTCGAATGCGGATCCGGGAGCTGGGCCAGCTAGCCGGTTTGCTCCCAATTGGGCGATTCCGGGGGAGAATGCCCTGATCCCGAACGGGTAAAGAAATCGCGCTGCCGCGCCGACATTTCGCGGTATGCGCCTCTGCTCGGATGAAGGCGCCATCGGTGTGCCCGGAATCGTCAAGATCGGCATCGCGTTGGCGGTCTTCGGCCTGCTCGGGTATGACACCTTCTTCACGATCGCGACGCACCTGAAGGCCGAGGACGTCGCACAGAACGCGGCGTACGCCGGCAGCCAGGCGTGGGACGCCACCTCCGGGTCCGGCGACACGCACAACGCGGCGACTGCCTACGACGGCGTGATCCAGTACCTGCTCACAAACGAGCCGGCCAAGTGTCGCGACGAGCTGACCAGCGACGCCAGTCAGGCGGTCCCGGCGACGATCCCGGCTGGCTGCGACTACGTATGCACTGGGGCGAAGACCCAGGCGCCGATCTGTGGCTCCCACGGAACGTTCATGGTCGACTCCGACGGCATGGTCCACCTGGTGATCCGGCGCGAGGCCGAGACCCTCGTGTTCAAGCACCTCGGGTTCATGCACAGCATGCTCACCGCCTACGAGCACGGCGACGCCAGCACCGACCAGAGCTGACGTGGGTCGCTCACGCACGGCCATCGCGCTCGCCGGCCTCACCGCCGCCGCGGGGCTGATCGTCACCGGCATGCCCATCGCCAGTGCCGACCCGATCGGCGATGCCCGGGCGCAGGCTGCTGCCCTGGCTCACTCGATCCAGGAACTCCAGACGAGGGCGGAGATCGCTACCGAGCGGTTCGACAAGGTGAATACCTCGCTGCAGCAAGCCGTCGGCGAGCAGATCCACGCCGACCAGGCGCTCGACGCGATCCAGGCGAAGGCCGCGACTGCCCGCCAAGAAGTCGTCGACCGGACCCGAGCGCTGTATGAGAGCGGCGGCGACCCGGTGATGTTGGCCGCCATGCTCGGCGGGGAGAACCCGCTCGACGCCATCGACCGCTACCGGCTTGCGAGCGCGGTCATCAGCTTCGAGGCGCACAACGCCGAGGCCGCCGCGCACACGATCGCTGCGGCGCAGATCCTCGACGACCGTGACGCCAACATCACCTCGCGCATCACCAAGTTGCAGATCGCGCGCAACCGGGAGACGCAGCGGATCTCGGCGCTGATCACCGAGCAGCAGCAGAAGCTCGACAACATCAACGGCACCATCCGCCGGCTGTACGACATCACCCTCGCCGCCCAGCAGGCGCAGGGAGCCAAGGACTTCGCAAGCGCGGTCAAGGCCGCCGGCGGGACGGTCGGCACGGGCGAAGGCGCACCACCGAACCAAACGGTCGCCACGGCGATCAGCTGGGCGAAGAAGCAGCTGGGCAAGCCTTACCAGTGGGGCGGCACCGGTCCGGCTTCCTACGACTGCAGCGGTCTCACCCAAGGCGCTTACGACGCGGCGGGCGTGACACTTCCTCGGGTCGCCGCCGACCAGTTCAACGCCGGCCCGCATCCGTCCCTCGCCGATCTCGAGCCCGGGGACCTGTTGTTCTGGGCGACCGACGTGTCGAACCCGGCGACGATTCACCACGTCACGATGTACCTCGGTGGCGGGTTGATGATCGCGGCGCCCCACACCGGCACCGTCATCCAGATCCAGCCGGTGTACATGGCCGGCTTCGCGGGCGCGACCCGCCCATGGGCCAGCTAGCCGGTCCGTAACATCGACCCGTGGTCGTAGGTCTCACGAGCGGGGACCTGCTCGACGACCGTTACCGGCTGGACCGGCAATGTCACACGGTCGGCGATCGCGAGCTGTGGCGCGCCACCGACCAGGTCCTCGACCGAACCGTGGCGGTCCACCTGCTCTCCGGGCGAACCCGCGGCGACGCAAAGACGGTCGCGGCGGCTGCCTCCCGGGCCGGTGCCGTCTCGGATGCGCGTTGGGTGCGGATCCTCGACGTCGGCTCGGTGCCAACCGGGCGCTCGGTCACCGTGTGGATTGTCAGCGAGTGGGTCGAGGGGCAGCCGCTCACGACGTTGCTGCGGCGTGAGCCACTCCGTGGGCCGGTGGCGACGTTCCTCATTGCCGGGTGCGCGCAGGCCGTCGCCGCGGCGCAGGCCGCTGGGGCATTGCACGGCCGCCTCCACCCGGACGAGGTGCTGATCCCGGCCGACGGCAATCCCCGACTGACCGGACTCGAGATCCACCACACCCTGGCTGGCGAGGACACCTACGACGACACCCGCGGGCTCGGCGCCCTCCTGTTCGCCGCGGTGACCGGGCACTGGCCGTTGCATGGCTGGGACGGGCTGCCCGCGGTACGCCGCGGCGACGGCATCCACCCGAGGACGCAACGACGAAGTGTCGGCCGCGCGCTCGACGAGGTGGTTGCCCGCGCGCTCGACGGTGGGTTCACCGACGCGACCGCACTCAGCCGAGCGTTGTCACGCCTCCCGCAGACGCCACTCGTCGGCGCTGCAGCCGAACCCGATCCGCGCCGTCGTGAGCGGCGCCGTCAGGTGGCGTGGTGGGTCGTGCCACCACTGCTGGTCGCGGGCGTGGGCGTCGCGTCGTGGAGCGCCGGCAGCCGGCTGGGACGAGTTCCCGGCGCGGACCGAGTCGCCGCCTCGACGTTTCGGCAGTCGCACAACCAGGGCACGACAGGCACCCGGCTGGTCTGGTCGACCCCGCCCAACGCCATGAGCTTCGATCCGCACGGCAACGGGATCGAGGATCCCGGCGGAGTGGGGCTGGCGGTCGACGACGACCCCTCGACCGCCTGGACGACGGACGCCTATCGGGGCAACCCGCGGTTCGGTGGGCTCAAGGACGGCGTCGGCCTGCTGATCGACCTGGGCCGGCAGAAGACGGTCAACACCGCGCGGCTGCTGCTCTCAGCACCGGGCGCGGACATCGAGCTGCGCGCCGGTCCGAATCCGCCGGGACAACCGACCGACCTCCCGGAGGTGGCGCGCCGCGCCAACGCCCCCTCGTCGCTGACCTTGCAGCTCGACCACTCGGTGCACGCTAGGTACTGGCTGGTTTGGATCACCTCGCTTCCCCGCAGCGGGGCGGACAGCTACTCGTTGGGAATCGCCGAGCTTTCGCTGCTTCGCTAGCGCGGTGTCGCCGGTACCCTCAGCGACAAATGAGCGACGGACCGCTCGGCGACGCCGACCTGCTCGCGCGCCATGTCGGCGGTGACCCCGACGCGTTCAGCGAGATCGTCGCGCGACACCGCGACCGGCTGTGGGCAGTCGCGCTTC
>DASZYY010000010.1:0-13110 GCA_035545175.1 Mycobacteriales bacterium | reverse complement strand
CCGACGACGTGCAGCGCGCGCTGACCCGGATCGCGCACGAGATCGTCGAGCGCAACGGCGCCGACCAGATCGTGCTGCTCGGCATCCCCACCCGTGGCGTCACGCTCGCCCGGCGGCTCGCGGCCAGGATCGCCGAGCACGACGACGTCGAGGTGCCGGTTGGTGCGCTCGACATCACGATGTACCGCGATGACCTCCGGCTGCGCGGGGTGCGCGCGCTCGAGGAGACCGACATTCCCCCGGCCGGGATCGACGACCTGATCGTCGTCCTCGTCGACGACGTCCTGTTCTCCGGCCGGACCGTCCGCTCGGCGCTCGACGCGCTGTCCGACATCGGCCGGCCGCGCGCCGTACAGCTCGCGGTCCTCGTCGACCGCGGGCACCGCGAGCTTCCGGTCAAGGCCGACTACGTGGGCAAGAACATCCCCACCTCGCTCACCGAGACCGTGCACGTGCTGCTGCAGGAACACGACGGCCGGGACGCGGTGCTGCTGGGCCCGGCAGATCTGAAGCGGGAGGTCGCGGGATGAATCGGCATCTGCTCTCCGCCGGAGACCTCAGTCGCGAGGACGCGCTGCTCGTCCTGGACACCGCCGCCGACATGGACGCCGCGCTTGCCGGTCGCAGCATCAAGAAGCTGCCGACCCTGCGCGGCCGGACGGTCGTCAACCTGTTCTTCGAGGACTCGACCCGCACCCGCACCTCCTTCGAGGTGGCGGCGAAGCGGCTGTCGGCCGACGTCATCAACTTCTCCGCCAAGGGCTCGAGCGTCAGCAAGGGTGAGTCGCTGAAGGACACCGCTCTGACGCTGGAGGCGATGGGCTCCGACGCGGTGGTCGTGCGCCACTCCGCCAGCGGCGCGCCGCACCGGCTTGCCAACTGGATCCGCGGCAGCGTGGTCAACGCCGGCGACGGGACTCATGAGCACCCGACCCAGGCGCTGCTCGACGCCTACACGATGCGCCGTCGGACGGGCCGGCTGGAAGGTCTGCAGGTCGCGATCGTCGGCGACGTCCTGCACTCACGGGTCGCCCGCAGCAACGTGCTGCTGCTGTCCACCCTCGGCGCAGAGGTGACGGTCGTCGCGCCGCCGACGCTGCTGCCGGTCGGGCTGGGTGCCTGGCCGTGCGCGGTGTCCTACGACCTCGACGCGGTGCTGCCGAAGAGCGACGTCGTGATGATGCTGCGGGTGCAGCACGAGCGGATGCACGGCGGCTTCTTCCCGACCACGCGCGAGTACTCGCGCCGCTACGGCCTCGACGCGCAGCGCATGGCGTCGCTTCCCGACGATGCGATCGTCATGCACCCCGGACCCATGAACCGCGGCGTCGAGATCGCCGCCGAGGTGGCCGACAGCGTGCGGTCGACCATCGTCGAGCAGGTCGCGAACGGCGTATCGGTACGGATGGCTGTCCTCTATCTCCTGCTCGGGGGCCTGATCGACGTTTCCGGCGCAGATGAGGTAGCAGCATGAACACCCCACGAAGCTCTTCGCTTCGCTCACCACTCCGCGGGGGTCGCAAGTGATCGGCCGGTACGTCATCCGCGGTGCGAAGCCGCTCAACGGTGAGGCTCGTGACCTGTACATCGAGGGCGGTGAGCTGGTCGGCGAGGCGCCGACCAAGGCCGACGTCATCGACGCCGACGGGCTCATCGCGCTGCCCGGCTTCGTCGACCTGCACACCCACCTGCGAGAGCCGGGCCGTGAGGACGCCGAGACGGTGGAGACCGGCACTCGTGCCGCCGCGCTCGGCGGCTTCACAGCCGTGCACGCCATGGCCAACACCGATCCGGTCGCGGACGTCGCCGGCGTCGTCGAGCAGGTGTGGCGGCTCGGCCAGGAAGCCGGCTACTGCGACGTCCATCCGGTCGGCGCGGTGACGGTCGGCCTGGCAGGCGAGCGACTGGCGGAGCTCGGCGCGATGGCCGACTCGGCCGCGCGGGTGCGGGTCTTCTCCGACGACGGCAAGTGCGTGCACGACCCGCTGCTGATGCGCCGTGCGCTGGAGTACGTGAAGGCCTTCGACGGCGTCGTCGCGCAGCACGCGCAGGACCCGCGGCTGACCGAGTCGGCCCAGATGAACGAAGGCGAGTGGTCCGGCACGCTCGGCCTCGCCGGCTGGCCGGCGGTGGCCGAAGAGGCGATCATCGCCCGCGACTGCCTGCTCGCCGCCCACGTCGGCTCGCGAGTTCACTTCTGCCACGTGTCGACCGCGGGCTCGGTCGAGCTGGTCCGGTGGGCCAAGGCCAAAGGCTGGAACGTGACCGCTGAGGTCACACCACACCACCTGCTGCTGACCGACGACCTCGTCGCGTGCTACGACCCGGTGTACAAGGTCAACCCGCCGCTTCGCACCAACGACGATGTCGCGGCGCTGCGCGCGGCGCTTGCCGACGGCACGATCGACGCGGTTGCGACCGACCACGCGCCGCACGCGCTGGAGGACAAGGAAACCGAGTTCGCCGCCGCGGCCTTCGGGATGACCGGGCTGGAGACCGCGCTGTCCGTCGTCGCGACCTCGATGGTCGAGTCCGGCCTGCTCGACTGGGCCGGTGTCGCGGACCGGATGAGCGTCCGGCCCGCTGCCATCGGCCGGCTGTCGAAGCAAGGTCAGCCGCTCGAGCCCGGCGCGCCGGCCAACCTCGTGCTGATCGACCCGGCGGCACGCTGGACCGTCGACCCGACCGCGTCCGCGAGCCGCAGCCGCAACACCCCGTTCGCCGGCCGCGAGCTCAACGCGCGAGTGGTCGCGACCTTCCTGCGCGGCAAGCCGACCGTCCTGGACGGCAAACCAATATGAGCCGGCGAAGCCGGCTCCGTTTCAGGGCGGGGGGCGGGGTGGTGGACGTATGACGGAGCTTCTCGCGGACAAGCAGGTGCTGGTCGACCCACATCCGGCGTGGGGCAGCATCGGCGTGGGCATCGCGGCCCTGGTCGTCTTCCTCGCTTTCGCGACCTGGATCGTCATCCAGCGGGTTCGGCACGGAAAGGAAGGCGACGACCATGAGTGAGCCGGCGATCCTCGTCCTCGAGGACGGCCGGACCTTCCGCGGCCGGTCGTACGGCGCGGTGGGCGAGACGTTCGGGGAAGCGGTCTTCACGACCGGAATGACCGGCTACCAGGAGACCCTGACCGACCCGTCGTTCCATCGGCAGGTCGTGGTGCAGACAGCGCCGCACATCGGCAACACCGGGATGAACGACGAAGACCCGGAGTCGCGGCGGGTGTGGGTCTCGGGCTACGTCGTACGGGACCCGGCGCGGATCACGAGCAGCTGGCGGTCGCAGCGCAGCCTCGACGCCGAGCTCGCCGCGCAAGGCGTCGTCGGCATCAGCGGCATCGACACCCGGGCGCTGACCCGCCACCTGCGGGAGCGCGGCGCGATGCGGGTGGGCGTGAGCAGCGTCGAGACCGACACCGACGCGCTGCTGCAGCGGGTGCTGGCCAGCCCCGGCATGGAAGGCGCCGACCTCGCCGGTGAGGTCACCACGCCGGAGGCCTACGTCGTGCCCGCGGTCGGGGAGAAGCGGTTCACCGTCGCCGCGGTCGACCTGGGCATCAAGGCGGCGACGCCGCGCTACATGGCAGAGCAGGGCTGCGAGGTGCACGTGCTGCCCGCCTCGGCAACGGCAGAGGAGATCCTCGCCGTCTCGCCGGACGGTGTCTTCTTCTCCAACGGCCCCGGTGACCCCGCCACCGCGGACGGCCCGGTCGCCGCGCTTCGTGGCGTGCTGGGCGTCAAGCCCGTGTTCGGCATCTGCTTCGGCAACCAGATCCTTGGCCGGGCGCTCGGGTTCGGCACGTACAAGCTGAAGTTCGGCCACCGCGGCGTGAACCAGCCGGTGCAGGACCGCCGCACCGGCCAGATCGCGATCACCAGCCACAACCACGGCTTCGCGGTCGACGCCCCCACGGACGGACCGGCATCCACGGACTACGGAAAGGTCGAGGTGAGCCACGTCGACCTCAACGACGGCGTCGTCGAAGGACTGCGCTGCCTCGACATCCCGGCGTTCTCGGTGCAGTACCACCCGGAGGCCGCGCCCGGACCGCACGATGCGACGAACCTCTTCACCGCGTTCACCGAGCTGATGGCGGGTGGTCGGTAGTGCCGAAGCGCACCGACATCAACAGCGTCCTGGTCATCGGCTCCGGGCCGATCGTCATCGGGCAGGCGTGCGAGTTCGACTACTCGGGCACCCAGGCGCTGCGCGTCCTGCGCGAGGAGGGCCTGCGGGTCAGCCTCGTCAACTCCAACCCGGCGACGATCATGACCGACCCGGAGTTCGCCGAGGCGACGTACGTCGAGCCGATCACGCCGGAGTTCGTGGAGAAGGTCATCGCAGCCGAGCGTCCCGACGGGTTGCTCGCGACGCTCGGTGGCCAGACCGCGCTGAACACCGCTGTCGCGCTGCACGAGCGCGGGGTGCTCGAGAAGTACGGCGTCGAGCTGCTCGGTGCCTCGATCGACGCGATCCACGCCGGCGAGGACCGCGAGAAGTTCAAGGCGGTCTGCGACGCGATCGGTGCGGACTATGCGCGCAGCACGCTGGTCCGCACCGTCGACGAGGGCGTCGCGGTCGCGGGCGAGCTCGGCTACCCGCTGGTGCTGCGCCCGTCGTTCACCCTCGGCGGGGCCGGCTCCGGCTTCGCCCACGACGAGACCGAGCTGCGCTCCATGCTGGCCGCCGGCCTGGCGCAGAGCCCGGTGCACGAGGTCCTGGTCGAGGAGAGCGTCCTTCACTGGAAGGAGTACGAGCTCGAGGTCATGCGCGACCGCAACGACAACTGCGTCGTTGTCTGCTCGATCGAGAACTTCGACCCGATGGGCGTGCACACCGGCGACAGCATCACCGTCGCGCCGGCGATGACGCTCACGGACCGCGAGTACCAGGTCATGCGCGACACCGCGTTCGCGGTGATCCGCCAGGTCGGCGTCGAAACCGGCGGGTCGAACATCCAGTTCGCCGTCGACCCCGTGACCGGGCGGCAGGTCGTCATCGAGATGAACCCGCGAGTGTCGCGCTCTAGTGCGCTCGCCTCGAAAGCGACCGGCTTCCCGATCGCGAAGATCGCGACGAAGCTCGCTCTCGGCTACACCCTCGACGAGATCCCGAACGACATCACGCAGGAGACGCCGGCGAGCTTCGAGCCGAGCCTCGACTACGTCGTCGTGAAGATCCCGCGGTTCGCGTTCGAGAAGTTTCCCGGCGCCGACACCACTTTGACGACGCACATGAAGAGCGTCGGGGAGGTCATGGCGCTGGGCCGCAGCTTCACCGAGGCGCTACAGAAGGCGACCCGATCGCTCGAGGCCAAAGGCGCCGAGCTCGACTTCGCCTCACCTGCCGGCACGGTCGACGAGTGGCTGCCCAGGGCGAAGCGGCCGCACGACCGGCGGTTGCAGGCAGTGGTTCAGGCGATGCGTGCCGGGGCGAGCATCGAGACGTTGCACCAGGAAACCGGGATCGACCCGTGGTTCCTCGACCAGCTCGCATTGCTGGGTGAGGTCGCCGATGAGCTGAAGGCCGCACCGCAGCTCGATGCCGATACGTTGCGCGCCGCCAAGCGCCACGGCTTCTCCGACGTGCAGATCGCCGCGATCCGCGGTGACCTCACCGAGGAGGACGTGCGGCGGCTTCGGCACGCGCTCGGCGTGCGGCCGGTCTACAAGACGGTCGACACCTGTGCCGCCGAGTTCGAGGCGAGGACGCCGTACCACTACTCGTCCTACGACGAGGAGGACGAGATCTCGCCCGGGCAGCGGCCGAAGGTGCTGATCCTCGGCAGCGGCCCGAACCGGATCGGGCAGGGGGTCGAGTTCGACTACTCCTGCGTGCACGCCTGCTACGCACTGCACGACGCGGGCTACGAGACCGTGATGGTCAACTGCAACCCGGAGACGGTGTCGACCGACTACGACACCTCCGACCGGCTTTACTTCGAGCCGCTCACCTGCGAGGACGTGCTCGAGGTCGTCGCGGCCGAGCAGCGCAGCGGCCGCGCAGGCGGGCTGGGAGAAGACGGCGGAGTCGTGGGAGTCATCGTCCAGCTCGGTGGCCAGACCCCGCTCGGGCTCGCCCAGCGACTGAAGGACGCGGGCGTGCCGATCGTGGGCACCTCACCCGAGGCGATCCACCTCGCGGAGGAACGCGGCGCGTTCGGCCGGGTACTGCACGAGGCGGGGCTGGCGGCGCCGAAGCACGGCACCGCCCGCTCCTTCGAAGAGGCACAGGGGATCGCCCACGAGATCGGCTACCCAGTGCTCGTCCGGCCGTCGTACGTGCTCGGCGGGCGCGGCATGGAGATCGTGTACGACGACGCGACGTTGCGTGACTACATCGAGCGCGCGACCGAGGTCTCGCCCGAGCACCCGGTGCTCGTCGACCGGTTCCTCGACGACGCGATCGAGGTCGACGTCGACGCGTTGTACGACGGCGAGGAGCTGTTCCTCGGCGGCGTGATGGAGCACATCGAGGAAGCCGGCATCCACTCCGGCGACTCGGCGTGCGCGCTTCCGCCGATCACCCTCGGTCGCGCCGACATCGCGCGGATCCGCGCCGCGACCGAGGCGATCGCCCGCGGCGTCGGCGTGCGCGGCCTGCTCAACGTGCAGTTCGCGATCGCCGGTGACGTGCTCAACGTGCTCGAGGCGAACCCGCGGGCCAGCCGCACCGCGCCGTTCGTGTCGAAGGCGACCGCGGTGCCGCTCGCCAAGGCCGCGGCTCGGGTGATGCTCGGGGCGTCTATCGCGCAGCTTCGCGCTGAAGGCATGCTGCCGGCGGGCGACGGCGCCGACCTGCCGATGGACGCACCGATCTGCGTGAAGGAAGCCGTCCTCCCCTGGAACCGGTTTGCCGGCGTCGACACCGTGCTCGGACCCGAGATGAAGTCGACCGGCGAGGTCATGGGGGTCGACGCCGGCTTCGGTACGGCCTTCGCGAAGTCGCAGGAGGCGGCGTACGGCGCGCTGCCGACGAAGGGCCGGGTGTTCGTGTCGGTCGCCAACCGCGACAAGCGGCACCTCATCTTTCCCGCCAAGCGGCTCGCCGACCTCGGGTTCGAGGTCCTCGCGACGGAGGGAACCGCCGAGGTGCTCCGGCGCAACGGCGTGAGCCCGACGGTCGTGCGCAAGCACTCCGAAGGCAGAGGCCCCGACGGCGAGCCGACGATCGTCGACCGGATCGTCGCCGGCGAGGTCGACCTGATCGTGAACACCCCGTTCGGCAACTCCGGTCCGCGTCTCGACGGCTACGAGATCCGCACCGCCGCCGTGTCCCGCGGGATCCCGTGTCTCACGACGGTGCAGGCGCTGGCGGCAGCGGTGCAGGGGATCGAGGCACTGCGAAGCGGCGAGATCGGAGTCGCGCCACTGCAGCAGCACCACGCCCTCATCGTCGCGTCCCGCGGCGGTGATCCTGCCGCCCGGTCCGAGGCGGCAGGCGCTGGATACGGTGGGTCTGACGCCGGCAAGGGAGGAGTTGCCTGATGCCGATTCAGGTAAAGGGCGAGGTCCTCAACGTCAAACCGGTCGGGGAGTACTTCTCGATGACGGTCGTCGCTCCCGGCATCGCGGAGCGCACCAAGCCGGGCCAGTTCGTCGCCGTCGCCGTTGGTGGTGAGACCGGCGGCATGTTGCTGCGGCGCGCCTTCTCCATCTACTCGGTGCGTGAGACCGGGGTGTACGGCGGGACCGTCGAGTTCATCTTCTCCGTCGCCGGACGTGGCACCGCGTGGCTCGCCGCACAGCGCCCGTACGACCCGATCGACATCGTCGGCCCGCTCGGACGGCCGTTCGCCTTGCCGCGCGAACCGGCGAACTGCGTCGTGGTCGGCGGGGGATACGGGGCCGCACCGCTGTTCACGCTGGCTGACGCGCTACGGACCCGCGGCTGCCGGATCGACGCCGTACTGGGCGCGTCTACCGGTGACCGGCTGTTCGGGGCGCTCGATGCCAAGCGCATGGCCGCGAGCGTCGCGTTCACGACCGACGACGGCTCGTACGGTGAGAAGGGCCGGGTCTCCGACGTCCTGCCGGAAGTGATCGCGCGGGTGCGGGCCGACGTGGTCTACGCCTGCGGCCCGATGGCGATGCTCGAGGCGGTGCAACGCGTCGCCAGTGAGGCCTACGACGGCGCCGGCATCCCGACGCAGCTGTCGGTTGAGGAGTCGATGGCCTGCGGCATCGGCGTCTGCATGACCTGCGTCCTGCCGATCATCGGCAACGACGGGCAGACGCGAATGGCGCGCTCATGCGTGGACGGTCCGGTGTTCGCCGGTGATCGCATCCGATGGGACGCCCTTGGAACCGTTCCGGACGACGCGGTGGGGGCCCAGCAATGAGCGTCACGATTCGGCGCCAGGAGCGCCCGGTCAAGCACGTCAACGTGGACATGAGCACCAAGCTCGGCAACCTCACGGTGGCGGACCCGGTGTTCACCGCATCCGGGTGCGCGGCATCCGGCCAGGAGCTGGCGGCCTTCAACGACCTCACCGCGATCGGTGGTGTGGTCACGAAGTCGATTCAGCTCAACCCGCGTGCCGGGCGTGCCACCCCACGCATGGCGGAGACGCCGAGCGGGATGCTCAACTCGATCGGTCTGCAGGGTCCGGGGATCGAGATCTTCCTCAACCGCGACCTGCCCTGGCTGCACGAGCACGACGTCACCGCGGTCGTGTCGATCGCCGGTCAAAGCGTCGACGAGTACGCGAAGCTCGCGGGCAAGCTGCGCGGCAAGCCGGTGTCGATGATCGAGGTCAACATCAGCTGTCCGAACGTGGAGGACCGCGGGCAGGTCTTCGCGTGTGACAGGAGCGCCGCGGCGTCGGTGGTCCAGGCGGTGAAGCGGGCCGCGCCGGCGAGCACGCCGATCTTCGCCAAGCTGTCGCCGGACGTGACCGACATCGTGGCGATCGCGAAAGCGTGCATGGACGCCGGCGCGACGGGCCTGAGCCTGATCAACACGACGCTCGGCATGGTCATCGACACCACGACGATGCGCCCGCTGCTGGCCGGCGTCACCGGTGGGCTGTCCGGACCGGCGATCCGGCCCCTGGCGTTGCGCTGCGTGTGGCAGGTCCACCAGGCGCTACCCGACGTGCCGCTGTTCGGGATCGGCGGGATACGTACCGGCCTCGACGCGCTGCAGTTCATCCTGGCCGGCGCCAGCGCCGTACAGATCGGGACCGTGCTCTTCAACGACCCGGGTGCACCGCAGCGAATCTCCCGCGAGCTGAGCGAGGCTCTTGCCGATCGCGGCATGAGCAGCCTCGAGCAGGCGATCGGACTGGCGCACCGACCGCCGGAGGTCATCGTGCCTGAGCTGCCCGATCCGCCGGGCGATGTGCTGGAGGACGAGCTGTACGAGGCGGCGACCGCCGACGACGGCGACATCACCGGCGCCTACATCGAAGAAGAGTGGTTGGAAGACCAGGATGTCTGACGCCCCGATTGCGGTTGCCCTGGACACCGGCGACCTCGCCACGGCGACCCGTTGGGCGCAGGCGGTCGGTCCGCACGTCAGCACGCTCAAGGTCGGTCTCGAGCTGTTCTGCGCCGAGGGCCCGGGCGCGGTGGAGAAGATCCGCTCGGCGGCAGACGTCGCCCTGTTCCTCGATCTCAAGCTGCACGACATCCCGGCGACGGTCGGCGGCGCGGCGCGCTCGGTGGCGCCGCTTGCCCCGGACTACCTGACGGTGCACGCGAGCGGCGGCAGCGCGATGATCGCCGCGGCTGCGCAAGCGCTGCCCGACACGAAGATCACCGCCGTGACGATCCTCACGTCGCTGGCAGACGCCGACCTCGACGAGCTGGGAATCGCCGGGCCGTCCGCGGACGCCGTCGTTCGGCTGGCAAAGCTCGCGGTTGCCGCGGGCGCTCGCGCCCTGGTCTGCTCACCGCAAGAGGTCGCGATGGTGCGCGCGGCGGTGGGTGGCGCCGTCACGCTGATCACTCCCGGTGTTCGCCCGGCTGACGCCGCACACGACGACCAGGCGCGCGTTGCGACCCCGGAGCGGGCGCTCGCCGACGGCGCCGACATCGTCGTGATCGGTCGCCCGATCACCGGTGCCGCTGATCCTGGTGAGGCGGCTGCGGCGATCGCCGCGTCGCTTCCGCCTCGTGCCCGCTGACCTCAGTTGCGCAACGCGTCTCGGCCTCGCTAGGTTCGCCGCCGCTGGCGATGTTGAGGTGGGGCGCCGCGTAGGTCCCGACTTCGTCCGTATGTGACCACGAGGTGAATCGGCTTGGCGCTCCCGCCGTTGACTCCGCAGCAGCGGGCTGCCGCGCTGGAGAAGGCAGCCGCGGCACGCCGTACCCGCGCGGAGCTTCGCGAGCAGCTCAAGCAGTCGAAGGTCTCTCTCACCGACGTGTTCACGGCCGGCGAGCGCGACGAGGCGATCGGCAAGATGCGCGTGAGCGCCGTCCTCGAGTCGATGCCTGGCGTCGGGAAGGTTCGCGCCCAGCGGATCATGGAGCGGCTGTCGATCTCGCCGAGCCGCCGGGTCCGTGGGCTGGGCGAGCACCAACGGTCCGCGCTCGAGCGCGAGTTCGCCGACTGACCAGCCTCTCCGCTTACCGACCCAGACACCGATGACCGACCAGACGCGCCGCCTCACCGTGCTCTCCGGCCCTGCCGGTGTCGGGAAGAGCTCGGTGGTGGCGGCGCTGCGCGAGGTGGCGCCTGAGGTCTGGATCTCGGTGAGCGCGACCACCCGCCCGCAACGCCCCGGTGAGGTCGACGGCGAGTCGTACTTCTTCGTCACCGAAGCCGAGTTCGCGGCGATGGCCGCGAGCGGAGACCTGCTCGAGAGCGCGACGTACGCCGGGAACCACTACGGGACGCCACGCCGCCCGGTCGAGGAGCGGCTGGCTGCCGGTGTGCCGGTTCTGCTCGAGATCGAGCTGCAAGGGGCCCGGCAGGTGCGCTTGCTGGATCCGACCGCGCTGCTGGTCTTTCTCGCCCCGCCGTCGTGGGAGGAGCTCGAACGGCGGCTGCGCGGCCGCGGAACGGAGGACCCGGCGGTCATCGAGCGGCGGCTGGCCCAGGCCAAGGTGGAGCTGGCCGCGGAGGGGGAGTTCGACTCGCTCATCGTCAACACGTCGGTGGCCGAGGCAGCCGAGCAGCTCGCGGCACTCATCGCGTGAGATCGGCCGAACCGGGTTCGGCTGCTAGCCTTGTCGGGCGTTCGTGAACGTGTGAACGTCCCATCTGCTTTCTCGAAATGAGGCACGCGTGTCCGGCACCGCCGCTCGCCCCGAGGGGATCACCAACCCGCCGATCGACGAGCTGCTCGACAAGGTCGAGAGCAAGTACGCGCTCGTCATCTACGCCGCGAAGCGCGCCCGCCAGATCAACGCGTACTACTCCCAGCTCGGTGAGGGTCTGCTCGAGTACGTCGGCCCGCTCGTTCCCGCCCACGTTCAGGAGAAGCCGCTGTCGGTGGCTCTGCGCGAGGCGAACGAGGACCTGCTGACGTTCGAGCAGATCGACGCACCCGTCTAGGAAGCCTTCCTGCCATGCGCGGGAGTGCGTCGTCGGGTGAGCGCCGGCGAGTCGTTCTCGGGGTCTGCGGTGGCATCGCCGCTTACAAGGCCTGCGAGCTGCTTCGACGCTTCACCGAGTCCGGCTTCGACGTGCAGGTCGTGCCGACCGCATCAGCCCTGAAGTTCGTCGGTGAGACGACGTGGGCCGCGCTGTCCGGCAACCCCGTCGCGACCGACGTGTGGACCTCGGCACACCGAGTTCCCCATGTCACGCTCGGCCGGCAGGCCGACCTCGTCGTGGTTGCCCCCGCGACCGCTGACTTCCTTGCCCGGCTGGTCATCGGTCGCTCCGACGACCTGCTGACCGCAACATTGCTCACCGCGCGTTGTCCGGTCGTGGTCGCGCCGGCGATGCACACCGAGATGTGGCAGCACCCCGCCACCGAGGCCAACGTCGCGACGCTGCGGGAACGCGGCGTGATCGTGCTCGACCCCGCGGTCGGCCGGCTGACCGGCGCGGACACCGGCATCGGCCGGCTGCCCGACCCGGAGGAGATCTTCGCGGTTGCCCGAACCGTGCTGTCGCGGGGTGCCGACTCGCTGCGTCCGGATCTTGCCGGCCGGCACGTGGTCGTCACGGCGGGCGGGACCCGCGAACCGCTGGACCCGGTCCGTTATCTCGGCAACCGGTCGAGCGGCCGGCAGGGCTACGCCCTCGCCCGCGCCGCGCTCGCCCGGGGCGCGGAGGTGACGCTGATATCCGCGAACGCCGCGCTTGCCGACCCCGCCGGGGCGAAGGTGGTGCGGGTCCGCACGGCCGAAGACATGCGGGTGGCGGTCGACGAGGTGGCGGCGAGTGCCGACGCGATCGTGATGGCGGCGGCTGTCGCGGACTTCCGACCCGCCAACCGTGCCGACGCAAAGCTCAAGAAGGGCGCCAGCGATCCCGAGCCGGTCGCCCTGGTACGCAACCCCGACATCCTTGCCGACATCTCGGCCAACCGTCGCCGCGACGGCCAGGTGATCGTGGGCTTTGCTGCCGAGACGAACGACGTCCTCGCAAACGGGCGGGCAAAGCTCGCCTCGAAGGGCTGCGACCTGATCGTCGTCAACCAGGTGGGGGAGAACCTGACCTTCGGTGCCGAGCACAACACTGCGACGATCCTCGGCGCGGACGGCTCCAGCGCCTCGGTCGAGGACGTCAGCAAGGAAGACCTCGGGCACGCGATCTGGGATCTGGTCTCGGCTCGCCTCGGTTCGTGACCGCGTCGCTGCTGCCGCGAGATCTCGGCAACGGCATAGTCCTCTCCGCCGCGACGACAAAGTTCGCGAGCGAGTCGTTCGCCGTCGTCGACGCAGAGCGTGAGCGACTGCGCGAGTGGCTGCCGTGGGTCGACCACACCACGACCGTGAACCACACGGAGCAGTACTTCGAAGCGGTCGAGCGGGCTGACGCTGCCGGTGAGGGCCTGCATGCGGTCATCCACGTGGACGGCCGCTTCGCCGGGCACGCCGACCTGCGGATCGTCCCGATCCAGCGCAGCGGCGAGGTCGGCTACTGGCTGGCCGCGGCCGCGGTGGGCAGAGGGGTGATCACCCGCGTCGTCGCGGAGCTGTTCGACC
>DASZYY010000009.1:0-3103 GCA_035545175.1 Mycobacteriales bacterium | reverse complement strand
ACGTCGTGACTGCCCAGCCCGTTGAGACCGAGCGCCCGGGCTTGCGGCTGCGGGCCTGGCAGGCCGAGGCTCTCGCCAAGTACCGCGAGACGACTCCCGCCGACTTCCTGGTCACGGCAACGCCGGGCGCGGGCAAGACCTCCTTCGCCCTCGCCCTGGCCAACGAGCTGATGGCGAAGCGGGTCATCGACCGGGTGATCGTCGTCGCCCCGACCGACCACCTGCGCACCCAGTGGGCGTACGCCGCCGACCGGCTCGGCCTGCGCTTGGACCCGACCCTCGGCAACGACGTCGGACCGGTGCGCGGCGATCTGCACGGCTACGTGACGACCTACGCGCAGGTCGCCGCGAAGCCCGCACTCCACGAGGCGCGCACGCGCGCCAAGCGCAGCCTCGTGGTCCTCGACGAGATCCACCACGCCGGTGACGGTCTGTCCTGGGGCGAGGCGACCCGCGACGCGTTCGACACCGCGAGCCGGCGACTCGCTCTCACCGGCACGCCGTTCCGCACCAGGCCCGACGAGCGGATCCCGTTCGTCCGCTACGAGACCGACAGCGACAACGCCCTGATCAGCGTGGCCGACTACACCTACGGGTACGGCGAGGCGCTGGCGGAGGGGGTCGTACGGCCCGTCGTCTTCGCGGCGTACACCGGCGTCTCGCGCTGGAAGAACTCCGCCGGCGACGTCATCGCCGCCTCGCTGTCGGAGACGTCGACCAAGAGCACCGAGGCACGCGCCTGGAAGACCGCGCTCAACCCGGCCGGGAAGTGGATCCCGCACGTCATCGCCGCGATGGACGAGCGGATCACGCACCTGCGCGCGAGGACGATGCCGGACGCCGCCGGCCTCGTCCTCGCCAGCGACCAGAACGACGCCCGCGAGTACGCAGAGATCGTCAAGCGGATCACCGGGCACAAGCCCGCGCTGATCCTGTCCGACGACCCGAAGGCCAGCAAACGGCTCGAACGGTTCACCCACTCCGACGAGCGGTTCGCGGTCTGCGTCCGCATGATCAGCGAGGGTGTCGACATCCCGCGCGCCGCGTGCCTCGCGTGGATGACGAGCTACCGAACGCCGCTGTTCTTCGCCCAGGCGGTCGGCCGTGTCGTACGTTCCCGGCGACCGGGCGAAGCCGCGACCGTCTTCCTGCCCGCCGTCCGCCCGCTCCTCGCTCTCGCCGCAGAGATCGAGCAGGCGCGCAACCACGTGATGCCGCCCCGCACCGACGCCGGCGACGCCCACGACCTCGACCCGCTCATCGCGGCGGAGGACCGGCTCACCGAGGTCGACAGCTGGGAGGCGCTGGACTCCGACGCCGAGTTCGCCCACGTCCTCGAAGGTGGTCGCGCAGTCGTCGCCACGCACGTGGCGCACAGCGAGGACGACCAGGACTACCTCGGTCTGCCAGGCCTGCTCACCGCCGAGCAGACCGCGTCGTTGCTGGCCCGGCGCGATGAGGCACATCGGCGGCGCGCCACCGGCGACGACCTGCTCGGCCATCGCCGCGACACCGCGTGGCAGTCGGTCTCCGGGCTGAAGAAGGAGATCCACGAGATGGTCGGTCAGCTGGCCGCCCGCAAGAAGATGACCCACGCCGCGGTGCACGCGCAGCTGCGCAAGGCGGTCCCGAGCCACGACAAGTCGCCGACCGAGGAAGTTCTCATCGCCCGCCGTGACTGGCTGATGGAGCAGCTCTTCTAGGCGATGATCGTCCGGTGAACCGCGTCAAGGCCGGCTTCTTCAGCCTGACTCCCCCGGCACCGGCCGATGACGACGGCAGCTACCTGCGGTGGCATCTGCTCGACCACATGCCGGAGCAGTACTCGATTCCCGGGATCGCGCTCGGACTGCGCTGGATCGCCGACGGCGACTACCCCAAGCACCAGCTCGTCGGTGATGGCGAGCTGACCGAAGTCGGCAACGCGGTCTGCTACCTGATGTCAGAGCCCGTGCAGGAGACCTACGACGCGTTCATGGATCTCGGCCCGGCACTTCGAGATGCCGGTCGCTTTCCCGAGACGCGCCGTTCGCTGCAGACCCGCCTGCTCGGCCTCGACTCGGCGCAGACCGCGCCGGCCGCGCTGGTGTCCGCCGAGGTCGTGCCGTTCCGACCGCACCGCGGCGTGGTGCTCATCGTCGAGGCGTCGAACGACGACGCAACCGCGTGGCACGACTGGCTCGCCGGCGAAGCCGGAACGGCGATGCTCGACGTCCCGGGAGTCGCCGGCATCTGGTCGTTCCATACCAACGAGACCTGGAAGCTGCGAACGACCTGCGAAGGGCCCCCGCAGCGCAACACCGTCATATTTCTTGACGCCGACCCGCTCGAGACGACCGCAAGCCTGACCCCGATGATCGAGCGGCGCTGGTCGTCGCGTGCGGTGCGGCCGATGTTCGCCGGGCCGCTGCGCACGATGATCGACTGGGAAGCCTGGAAGGACTGAGGAAGTGCGACTGTCGCTCGTCACCCCGGTGCTCACGATGATGCCCGGCGCCCACGCCAGGTGGGAGGAGACCGGGACGATCGACGACGTGGCGCGAATCGCCGAGGCGTGCGACCGGCTCGACTACGACCACCTCACCTGCAGCGAGCACATCGGTGTACCGGCAACCGAAGCGCCGCGCCGCGGTGCGACGTACTGGGACCCGCTTGCCACCCTCGGGTATCTCGCCGCCCGGACGACTCGGGTACGCCTGGCGACCAACGTGCTCGTGCTGGGTTACCACCACCCGCTCGAGATCGCGAAGCGGTACGGCACGCTCGACGTCGTCAGCGGCGGGCGGCTGATCCTCGGCGTCGGCGTGGGGACGCTGAGAGAGGAGTTCGACCTGCTCGGCGCGGCGTTTGACGATCGCGGCGCGCGCGGTGACGATGCGATGCGCGCGTTGCGCGCCGCGCTGTCGCAACGCGAGCCGTCGTACGACGGGCCGTACTACTCCTTCGGCGGGCTCGTCATCGATCCGTGCGCGGTGCAGGCGCGGGTGCCGATCTGGGTCGGCGGCCGCACCCTGCGATCGCTGCGCCGCGCCGCGAGCCTGGGCGACGGCTGGACGCCGTTCGCCGTCAGCCCCGCCCAGGTGCGCGAGTGGCTCGATCAGGT
>DASZYY010000008.1:0-11856 GCA_035545175.1 Mycobacteriales bacterium | reverse complement strand
ACCGTGACGAAGCGGCCACCGTGCCGCATGCCGCGTAGCGCCGGCTCACTGAGGTCGCCGCCCACCGGGTCGATGACCACGTCCGCGCCCTCCGGCAGCCGCTCACGTAGCGCAGCGCGCAGGTCACCGTCACGATGGTTGATCAGGGTCACGGCTCCGCATGCCTTCGCCGCGTCGAGCTTCGCCGTGGATGAAGCCACCGCCGCCACCTTGGCGCCCATCAGGACACCGAGCTGCACCGCGGCCAGACCCACCCCACCGCCGGCGCCGAGGACCAGCAGGTCCTCCCCCGCCTGCAGGGCGGCGACCGAGCGCAGCGAGTGGTACGCCGTGCGGTGCGCGACACCGAACCCCGCGGCGACGTCGGTGGCGATCCCCGGCGGAATCGCGGTCACCGCTGCCGCGGGGACGACGATCTGCTGGGCAAATGCACCGACCAGGCCGGACCCGAAGACGCGGTCGCCGACGGCGGTCGAGACCACAGCCGACCCGACCTCAACCACGCTTCCCGCGAACTCGCTGCCGGGAACGAACGGCGGGGGCACCTTGATCTGGTACTCCCCCGCCACGATCAAGACGTCGGGGAAGTTCACCGCGGCCACGTCGACCGCGACGCGTACGTCGTGCGGCCCCATGGCAGGTGCATCAACGTCCGCCACCGTGACCGCCTCGGGCCCGCCGTACGACGCGCAGACGGCTGCTTTCATGCGCTAACCGCGGTAGTCGGTCGTCGCGGCAAGCTCCGCGGCGTCGCGCATCAACCCCAGCACCACATCGCCGAACGCGAGCAGCTTCGGGTCGTTGCCGGCGCGCTGGAATCCCTGCTCGAGGACGATTGCGAGCTTCCAGCGGGCAAGGACGACGTAGTAGTCGACGTCGTCGACCTGCCGGCCGGACACGGCGGCGTAGTGCGCGAGCACCTCGTCACGAGAAGGCATGCCCCGCATGTCGACGTAGCCCGACGATGACGCCTCAGCCGACGACGTGTCCGCCGGCCACCCCTGCACCGTCCAGGCGAGATCGAGCTTCGGGTCGCCGACCGTGCCCATCTCCCAGTCGACGATCGCGGCAAGCCGGGCCGGGGCGCCGTGGTGGTACATCACGTTGGCGAACTGGTAGTCGCCGTGCATCAAGCCGGGTATGTAGTCCAGCGGCCGGTGCTCGCGCAGCCAGGCCGATGCCTCCTCGAGGCCGGGCAGCTCGCGGCCCTTTATCCGCTCGAGGAAACCGGTCCACCGCTCGACCTGCCGCTCGTGGAACCCGTCCGGCCGGCCCAGGTCCTGCAGACCCTTCGCCTGCCAGTCCACCTTCGACAGCAGCGCGATGCCCTCGACGAGCTGGAACGCCAGACCGCGCCGGGCATCGAGGTCGGTGTCGAACGGCGCCGGCCACCGCTTGTCGTCGAGTCCCATCGGCGACCAACCGTCGACGAAGCCCATCAAATAGAAGGTGCGCCCGAGCACCGCCGGGTCCGAGCAGACCGCGACTGCCGCGGTGTGCGGGACGTCAGTGCCGGTGAGGGCGTCGATGATCCGCCACTCACGCAAGATTCCGTCGTCGCGACTCGGCGGCGCCTCCGGCGGCGGGATCCGAAGCGCGGCGTGCAGGTCGCCCCGGCGGATCTCGTAGATGGCGTTCTGCGATCCCCCGGAGACGTAGTGATGTTCGAGTGGCTCACCCTTGCCGGGCAGGTCGAGACCATCGAGCCACCCGGCGAGCCGGTCGACGTCGAGCGCCGGCTCGTCGCCGCCTTCGAACATCTTCGCCATTACAGGTTGCCGACCTCGTGCTCCAGATACTCGGCGTACTGCTCGCGCGCCAGCGCCTTGATCTTCGGTCCGTACCGCGTCGGCCACAGGTCGTCCGACGGCTTGTAGTCACGCAGCACCTGCTTGGCGACCGTCACCTTGTGCACCTCGGTCGGACCGTCGGCAAGTCCCATCACGGCGGCGCCGACCATCATCCGGGTGAACGGCATGTCGTTGGTGACGCCGAGTGCGCCGTGGATCTGCATCGCCCGCTGCGCGATGTCGTGCAGCACGGTCGGCATCACCATCTTGATCGCGTGGATGTCCTTGCGGACCTTCAGGTAGTTGTTGTGCTTGTCGATCGACCACGCCGTGTAGAGCACGAAGAGTCGGAACTGCTTGAGCTGCGCGTAGGAGTCCGCGATGTAGCCCTGCACGAACTGCTTGTCGGCGAGCAGCGAGCCTTGGGTACGACGCGACAGCGCGCGCTCGCACATCATGTCGATCGCCCGCTGGGCCATCCCGATGGTGCGCATCGCGTGGTGGATGCGTCCACCACCGAGTCGGGTCTGCGCGATCGCGAAGGCCTGGCCCTCGTCACCGAGCAGCGCATCCGCCGGCACCCGCACGTTGTCGTAGTGGATGAGCGCGTGCGAGCCCTCGTGCTCGGCACCCATCCCGAAGTTCTTCTCGATCTTGATGCCAGGCGTGTCCGCCGGCACGAGGAACATCGACATGCCGCGGTAGATCTCGACGTCGGGGTTCGTGACCACCATGACGATGAAGAACGACGCGGTCTTGGCGTTGGAGGAGAAGAACTTCCAGCCGTTGATCACCCACTCGTCGCCGTCCTTCACCGCGGCGCACGTGAACATGCCCGGGTCGGACCCGCCCTGCGGCTCGGTCATCGAGTAGCAGGAGAACAGCTCGCCGTTGAGCAGCGGCTGCAGGTAGCGCTCCTTCTGCTCCTCGGTGCCGTAGTGGGCGATGATCTCGGCGTTGCCGGTGTCGGGTGCCTGGCAGCCGAAGACGATCGGCGCCCACGACGACCGGCCGAGGATCTCGTTGAGCAGGGCGAGCTTCATCTGCCCGTAGCCCGCACCCCCGAGCTCGGGGCCAAGATGGGTCGCCCAAAGCCCCTGGTCGCGAACCTCTTGCTTGAGCGGCTCGACCGCCTCGCGACGCTTGCCCTCGAGCGGGGTGAACTCCAAGCCCGGCCACACAAGGTCGAGCGGCTCGACCTTCTCGGTCAGGAAGGCATCGACCCAGTCGAGCTTGGCTTGGAACTCAGGCTCGGTTTCGAAATCCCACATGGGTAGGGAGTATGTCGCGGCGAGCCGGAGCCCCGCAGGCGCCCTATTCCTGCAGACTCAGCGCCTGTCGCGGGCAGCTGGCGATCGCGGTGCGAACCGTCGGCAGCTCCTCCTCGGAGACCTCGGCCTTGTGCACCAGCAGGTCGTCGTTGTCGTCGAGCTCGAAGCGATCCGGGTCGACGGCCGTGCACACCCCGTGCGACTCGCACCGGTTCCAGTCATGAACGACCTTCATCTGCACGGCCTCCCTTTTGCCCACTCCAGCATACGCTGAGCAACCGCTCAGCATCACTGACACCTCTCTACTATGCGAGACGTGGACGAAACGGGGGTGGATCCGATCCTGGCCGGCAAGCGCGCGCTCGTGACCGGGGCCGGCCAGAGCATCGGGGCGTCCATCGCGCGCCACCTTGCGGCGGCCGGCTGCGAGGTGCTCGTCAACGACTTCGTCCCCGAGCGCGCCGAGTCGGTTCGGGCCGAGATCGCCGCGGCCGGCGGCGTCGCCACCGCGCTCCCGTTCGACGTCACCGACCACGACGCCGTGTCCGCCGCGGTAAGCCATACCGAAGGCGTCGACATCCTGGTCAACAACGCCGGTAACGGCGGCGTCGACACGTTCGGCGCGATCGCGCCGTTCGTCGGTACGACGCCCGCGGACTGGGATCCGCTGATCGCGGTCAACCTCTACGGCGTCATGAACTGCACGCACGCGGTATTGCCGCACATGACCGCAGCCGGCTGGGGTCGCATCATCAACATCTCCTCCGACGCGGCCCGAACCGGTGGCGCGCGCTACGCCGTCTACAGCGCGGCCAAGGCCGGCGCCGCCGGCTTCTCCCGAGCGGTGGCACGGGAGGTCGCTCGCTTCGGGGTCACCGTGAACGTCGTGTCGCTGGGCACCATGCGTACTCCGATGACCGAGGCGCTGTGGTCGGACCCGGGGGCCGAGGAGATGCGCCGGTCGATCATGTCCAGCTACCTGGTACGGCGCCCCGGCGAGCCGGATGACGTGGCATGGGCCGTACTCTCACTCGCCAGCCCGCGCGCGGCATGGATGACGGGCCAGACAATCGCCGTCAACGGCGGTTCGTCGATGACGCTCTAGCTCGGCTCAGGCCGGCCCGGGCCCGCGATCGGCCCGAACGCTTCCTCGTACTTGGTCATGTTCGCGTTGATCGCCTGCAGCAGCTGGAAGATCTGCGACGGCGGGAACTTCACCCGCGCCACCACTCGCGCCGGGGTGACGGACTCGCCGTCCTGACCTGGGACCGTCGGCTGCAGGACGGCGAAGTCCATCGTGAAGTCGAACGGCGTGTGCCAGACCAGCGCCATGTTGGCGTAGACACCGGTCTGGACGTCGTCGGGAACGTGGATCTGAATCTGCTCGCTCACGCCCGAACGCTACCTGCGGGGTCTAGCGCGGCTGCACGCCCAAGGACGCCCAGTAGGCGTTCAACGCGTCGTTCGTCTTCACGAAGCCGATGATGCCGCCGGCAATGACGGCACCGAACCACAGCAAGAGGCCAATCGCCGCGCCCGCCGCGACGTTGCCGAAATCGCTGTTGGCGGGCGTCGAGGCGAACGATGCGAAGATCACAAAGAAGTACATGAGATACCCGCCGATCCACGGCACGACCGTCCAGAGGCCGGTCCAGCCGTTGACCGGTGGCTGCTGACCGCGGCGGATGTACATCGAGCCGACCTCAGCCGGCGTGACGAACGGCATCGCCACCCAGGCGAGGAACGTGAGCAGCAGCGCGACTCCGCCGCCGATGCCGCGACCGGTATGGCGACGCATCTCGTCATGCACCGAGTAGTTGTAGACGAAGCCGTAGATCCCCAACGTGCAGACGAACAGCAGGATCGAGATGCCGGTACGCCGGATCTGTCCGGGTGGCCCGTCGCCGTAGTAGCCGTACGCCGGGTAGCCGTAGCCGTAGCCCGGCTGGGGGTATCCGGGCGGCGGATACCCCGGCGGCGGGTAGCCAGGCGGCGGATACCCCGGCGGCGGCCCGCCGTACTGCGCCCCCGGTGGAGGCTGCCACTGCGTCACGGATCGAACGATAGAACCGGAGGGTCACTAACGTCTGGTGCATGGCAGAGGTATTGCTCGACGTCGACGAAGCCGGAGTCGCGCTCATCACGCTGAACCGGCCGAAGCAGCACAACACGTGGACCGCCGAGCTCGAGCGCGAGTTCTACGGCGTACTTGCCGACATCGACGGTGATCCGTCGGTCCGGGTGGCAGTGCTGACCGGCACCGGCAGGATGTTCTGTCCCGGCGTGGGTGGCGGGCGACTCGAGGAGATCGTCGAGACCGGTCTGGACTACAGCGAGCGGATCCCGTTCACCCGGACCCTGGAGTTCCGCAAGCCGCTGATCGCGGCGATCAACGGCGGCTGCGCCGGCGTCGGTTTCGTGCAGGCGATGATGTGCGACATCCGCTTCATGGCATCGACCGCGAAGATGACGACCGCCTTCGCGCGCCGCGGCTTGCCGGCGGAACACGCTGTCTCCTGGCTGCTCCCCCGGATCGTGGGGGTCGAGCACGCGATGGACCTGCTGCTGTCCGCCCGGACCGTGACGGCGGACGAAGCCCAGCGGCTCGGACTGGTGTCGCGCGTCGTCGAAGCCGAGCACCTGCTGGACGACGCGCTGGACTACGCGGGTCAGCTGGCGGACAACTGCGCACCGGAGGCGATGGCGCGGATCAAGCGGCAGATCCTCATCGACCTGCACCTTGCGGTGGGCGAAGCCTACGAGCGGGCGGTCCGGCAGACGGTCGCTGCGTCCAGGCGCGCCGAGTTCAGAGAAGGCGTCGCCGCCTTCACCGAAAGACGGCCACCGAGCTTCGCCGGACTCGATCCATCGTTCGACTCAGACGCCGAGTGACCGGCCGACTATCTCTTTCATGATCTCGGTGGTGCCACCGAAGATCGTCTGCACACGGGCGTCGAGGTAGAACTTCGCGATCGGGTACTCGAGCATGTAGCCGTACCCGCCGTGCAGCTGCAGGCAGGTGTCGACCACCCGCTTCTGCAGCTCGGTCGTCCACCACTTCGCCATCGCCGCATCGACTGCCGTCAGCCGGTCCTCGTTCAGCTCGGCGATGGCCTTGTCGATGTAGTGGCCGGCGATCTCGACCTCGGTCGCCATCTCGGCGAGCTTGAAGCGGGTGTTCTGGAACGACGCGATCGGCTTGCCGAAGGCTGTCCGCGTCTTGCAGTACTCGATCGTGATCTCGAGCGCCTTCTCGGCGGCGGCGAGCCCGGCGATCGCGATCGCGATGCGCTCCTGCGGCAGGTTCTCCGACAGGTGCACGAAGCCACCGTGCAAGTTGCCGAGGATGTTGGACGCGGGCACCCGGAGGTCTTCGAAGATGAGCTCAGCGGTGTCCTGAGCCTTCCACCCGATCTTGTCGAGGTTGCGGCCGCGGTCGAAGCCCGGCATGCCGCGCTCGATGCCGAACAAGGTCAGACCGTGCGCGCCCTTGATCTCGTCGGTCTTGACGGCGGCGATCACCAGGTCCGCGTTGATCCCGTTGGTGATGAACGTCTTGCGGCCGTTGATGACCCAGTCGTCGCCATCACGCTTCGCGTTGGTCTGCATGCCGCGCAGGTCCGATCCGCACGCCGGCTCGGACATCGCGATCGCGGAGATGATCTCGCCGTTGCAGAAGCCGGGCAGCCAGCGCTGCTTCTGCTCGTCGTTGGCGAGCCGTGTGACGTACGGCGCGACGACGTCGTTGTGCGTGCCGATGGCGAGGCCCTGCGCGCCGGCCTTCGCCAGCTCGGTGCGGATGATCGCGTTGTAGCGGAAATCCTTGATCCCGCCGCCGCCGTACTGCTCGTCGATGTCCGTGCCGAGGAGGCCCTGCTTGCCGGCCTCCACCCACGCCTCTCGCGGGACGATCCCGGCCTTCTCCCACTCGTCGTAGTTGGGCTCGACGTGGCGGGCGATGAACTCAAGGACCGTGGAGCGGAACGCCTCGTGGTCCGAGGTGTAGAGGTCGCGTCGCATCTACGCCGCGAGCTCGATGAGAGTGGCGTTGGCCGTGCCGCCGCCCTCGCACATCGTCTGCAGGCCGTAACGCAGTCCGTTGTCCCGCATGTGGTGGATCATCCGCGTCATCAGGATCGCGCCCGATCCGCCCAGCGGGTGGCCGAGCGCGATCGCGCCGCCCAACGGGTTGAGCTTGTCGAAGTCGCCGCCGATCTCGGCGTGCCAGGCGAGCGGCACCGGAGCGAAGGCCTCGTTGACCTCGAAGACGCCGATGTCGTTGATGCCGATGCCGGAGCGCTTGAGCAGCTTCTCGGTGGCGGGGATCGGGCCGGTGAGCATCATTCGCGCGTCGGCGCCGCTGACCGTGCCGGTGTGGAACCGCGCGATCGGTTTCAGGCCCAGCTCGGCGGCCCGCTCGGGTGTTGCGACGACGAGCGCGGCAGCGCCGTCGGAGATCTGCGAGGAGTTGCCGGCGTGGATCACCCCGTCGTCCTTGAAGACCGGCTTCAGCTTCGCCAGCGACTCCACCGACGTACCAGGACGGACGCCCTCGTCAACCTCGAACGTCGCGTCGCCCACCTTGATCGGCACGATCTGCTCGGCGAACGCGCCGGAGGAGATGGCCCGACCGGCCAGCTCGTGCGACCGGCTGGCGTACTCGTCGAGCCGCTCCCGCGTCAGCCCCCACTGCTCGGCGATCAGCTCGGCGGAGATGCCCTGGTTGAACTCGAAGTTGTCGTAGCGCGCGAGGACGCGCGGGCCGTACGGGAAGCCGGTCGCCCGCGCGGAGCCGAGCGGGACCCGGGTCATCGTCTCGACGCCGCCGGCGATCATCAGGTCGCGCTGCCCGGACATCACTGCCTGCGCGGCGTACTCGACAGCCTGCTGGCTCGAGCCGCACGCACGGTTGATGGTGACGCCGGGGATGTGGTCGGGCCAGCCGGCGGCGAGTACCGCGAACCGGCCGATGTTGCTCGACTGGTCGCCGACCTGCGAGACGCAACCCCACACGACGTCGTCGACCGCGTCGGGCTCGATGCCCACACGATTGATGACGGCGTTGAGGACGTCGGCGGAGAGGTCGACGGGATGTACGTCGGCGAGGCTGCCGTTGCGCTTGCCGATGGCAGTACGGACCGCGGCGCAGATGACGGCTTCGCGCATTACTTCCCCATCCCGTTGATCAGAAGATCCCAGAGCTCCTCGCCCGGGTCGACGTCAGCCGGATGCGCCGAGACGCCGCTGATCGTCGAGGCGAAGGCGTTGAACATGATCGCCTGCAGGATCGTGCCGGCGAGGCGGGCGTGGTCGAGCCCCGAGCGGATCGCCGCTTCGTCAGCGGCGGCGGCGAGCAGGCTCTCCAGCATGGTCGCCAGCGGCTGGAAGGCACGCGACGCCTCGACGGGGTGTTCGGTGAGCAGCTGGTGCGAGAAGCTCGCGAAGGCCGGCGCGAACCCGCGCTTCGACGTGCGGGCCTTCAGCGCCGGCTGGCACTGGTGGAAGTACTCGACGATGAAACGGTGCAGGCGGTCGTACGCCGTCGTCTCACCGGCAATGTCCTCGTTCAGCTGCGCGGCGACCGTTCGCACCGAGTCCTCGAACAGCGCGAGCAACAGCTCGTACTTCCCGTCGAAGTACTGATAGAAGCTGCGCAGCGACTGACCAGACCGCTCGATGACCTCCTGGACCGTGAACTCCTGGCCGGAGCTGGAGTTCATGAGCTCCATCGCCGCATCGAGGAACGCCTGCACCCGCGTCTCGGCGCGCTCCCGCGCCGGGTCGAGCACTCGAGCCACCGCCGCCTCGCGCCGCGACACCGCGGAGCGCTTCGCCGGCTTCTCGGGGCTCACGGCGGAAACACTACTCTCAACAGTGAGAACGGTTCTACGAATCTGATTCGACTCTGGCGCCGAACTCGCGGCGGACGGCCTCGGTGTGCTCCCCCAGTGCCGGTACGGCGCCGACCCGCCAGTCCCAGCCCGGCGAGTCCGCCGGCGGCCGCAGGCTTTTGAAGGTTCTGCCCGGCGCGGGCGTGTCCACCCACCGACCACGGGCCGCGAGATGCGGGTGGTCGATGACCTCGAGCGGGGTGTTGTAGCGCGCCCAGCCGATGCCCGCCGCCTCAGCCGAGGCGGCTGCTTCGTCGAAGGTCATCGATGCCGCCCAGTCGGCCAGCACCTTGTCGAGCACGTCACGCCGTTCGATCCGGTCGGCGTTGGTCGCGTAGCGCGCATCCTCAGCCAGGTCGGGGCGGCCGAGCACTTGCGTCGCGAGCCGCTGCCACTCCCCGTCGTTCGTCGTCCCGATGACGATCGTCTGCTCGTCCTTGGTGACGAACGCGCCGTACGGCGACACGACCGGGCTGGACATCCCGCGCGGTTGCGGGTTCTCGCCCGTCGCGCGGGCCTGGTGGTAGGCCCAGCTCATCCAGTCGGTGATGACGTCGAACATCGCAATCGTGATCACCGCGCCCTGACCGGTGCGCTCGCGCGCGTAGAGCGCGGCAAGGATCGCGTTGGCGGCAGTCATCGCGGTGCCGATGTCGGCGACCGCGACGCCCGGTTTCGCCGGCTGACCCGGCAAGCCGGTGACGGCGCACGACCCGCTCTCCGACTGCACGAGCAGGTCGTAGGCGCGGGAGGTGTCACGCGTGCCACCGGTGCCGTAACCGCTGATGTCGACCGCGACCAGTCGCGGATAGCGCGCGACCGCGGACGCCGCGTCCAGGCCGAGCTTCGCCGCCGAGCCGGGGGCGAGGTTCTGGATCAGGACGTCGGCCTGCGCGACCAGCCGCTCCGCGACGGCTCGGCCACCCGCTTCCTTCAGGTCCAGGACCGCGGACTCCTTGCCGCGACTGGTCCAGGCGAAGTACGCCGACACCTCACCGACCGCGTCGTCGTACCAGCGCGATGCGTCGCCGGAACCGGACTCGATCTTGATGACCCGCGCGCCCATGTCACGCAGCTGGCGCGTCGCGTGCGGCACGGACACCGCCTGCTCCAGTGCGACGACGAGCAGGCCTTCGAGCGGAAGCGCCACGACGCCTACCGGCCCTCGACGGCGGGCAGCCGGCCCTCGCGCAGCGCCTGCCGCAGCTGGAACTTCTGGACCTTGCCCGACGGCGTGCGGGGGAAGTCCGCGACCTCGTGCAACGACTCGGGCCACTTCTGCTTGGCGAGGCCGGCACTCGTGAGGTGATCGCGAACCTGCGCCAGCGTTGGGAGCTCCGCACCCGGGCGCACCCGGATCACGGCGGCGGCATGCTCGCCGAGCCGCTCGTCGGGAGCGGCCACGACGCTGACCTCCGCGACGGACTCCATGCCGAGCAGCAGCTCTTCGACCTCCTGGGCGCTGATGTTCTCACCGCCGCGAATGATGATGTCGGAGACCCGATCGGTGATCGACAGGTAGCCGTCCGCGTCGAGCACGCCGACGTCACCGGTGCGGTACCAGCCGTCGGCGTCGAAGGCCGCCGCGGTCAGCCCGGGATCGGTGTAGCCGAGGCACAGGTCCGGGCCACGGCTGAAGATCTCACCGTCGTCGGCCAGCCGGATCTCGACCCCTTCGATCGCGTGACCGTCCGTCGTACACCGCTTCACCTGCGGCTCCTCGAGATAGGAGACGGTGATCGAGGGGTGCTCGGTGCTGCCGTAGGACCGGTAGCAGAGGATGCCCATCCGCTCGGCGCGGTCGGTGACCGCGATCGGAACCGTCGAGCCACCGAGCCCCGAGAACGGCATCCGCTTGCGGTGCTCGTCGGTGAAGTCCGGGTGATCGAGGATGCTCGTCAGGAAGTACGTCGCACCGCCCGCGACGGCGAGGTCCTCGTCGAGCATCAGTTTGAGGATGCGGCCGGGATCCCACACGTCGACGAGGTTCACCGGCGTCGTGCGCATCAACGGCACGAGGAACGCGTTGACCATGCCGATGAAGTGGCCGACCGGCGCACCGGTGATCGGTGGTGGCGGCATGTCGGGGAACATCCGGTGCAGCTGACGAGTCTCGCAGCCGATGGTGCGCTGGCTGTGAATCACGCCCTTCGGGTCGCGCGTCGTCCCCGACGTGAACGCGATCACCGCGACGGAGTCGGGATCGACGCTCGCCTGTCGCTCGATCGGCGTCTCGTCGAGGAGGTCGGTGAACCGGGTCGCGCCCGGCGGCAGAGCGTCACCGGCGGAGTCGACGAGCAGCCACAGCGGCGAGCCGTGCTTCGGCAGCAGGTCGGCGTACGTCGCGGCGAAGTCCGCCTGGCCGAACTTGTCGGCGGTGATGACGACCTCGGGCTGGGTGACCCGAAGGATGTAGTCCACTTCCTTCGGGCCGTAGAAGTGCACGATCGGTACGACGGCGGCACCGAGGTAGGCGGCGGCCCAGAACGCGATGCCGGCCTCGACCCAGTTCGGGATCTGGAAGGCGATCACGCTGCCCGGGCCGACGCCACGGTCGCGCAGCGAGGCCGCGAGCGAACGCGCGGCGCGATCGACGTCGGCGAAGGTGCCCGACCACGGGTGCACCTGCGAGTGGACCCGGAACGCGGCGCCGCCCTTGCTGCCCAGGCCGGTCGCGACGAGGTCGCCGAGGCTCTCGTCGGTCCAGAACCCGCGCTCGAGATAGGTCTTCACGAGGGCGTCCGGGACCGTCCTCATCCCCCAGTTGCGGTCGGCCACCTGAGCCCCTCCACGCGTCGTTGCCTGCTGCATTGCCGACAAGTGAGAATCGGATTATCGTTTTCGATTATGGCAGTCTCAGCCGCCCCGACCGGGACGGTGCACGATCGTGGCTACCACCCGCTG
>DASZYY010000007.1:0-37846 GCA_035545175.1 Mycobacteriales bacterium | reverse complement strand
GGCCCCAAGGTCTTCAAGGGCTATTGGCGTGATCCTGATGCGACCGCTGCCGCATTTGCGGGCGGTTGGTTCCACAGCGGCGACATCGGCGTGCGGGATGCGGATGGCTACCTGTTCATCGTCGACCGGCTCAAGGACATGATCGTGTCGGGGGGCGAGAACATCGCCAGCTCGGAGGTCGAACGGGTCGTCTACTCCCATGCCGGCGTGCTCGAAGCCGCCGTCGTCGGCCGGCCGGACGAGCGGTGGGGCGAGGTCCCGGTGGCTTTCGTCGTACGGCGTGACGGTGCGGCTGTGACGGCGGAGGAGCTCACCGCGCTGTGCCGCGAGGAGCTCGCGTCGTTCAAGGTGCCGAAGGACGTACGGTTCATCGACGCGCTTCCGCGCAACCCGTCCGGCAAGGTGCTCAAGCGCGAGCTCCGCGAGCAACTCGGGAATTAGAGAAGGAGAGGCGTTTGCCTCTCCACTTTCAAGGTATAGCCGACCCCGGGTCTTGCGGCAAGTGCTGGGTGCGGCCCCACAATCGTCGGCTGTGTCTGCCATCGAAGTGTCCGCCCTGACCAAGAGCTACGGAGACGTCGAGGCGGTACGAGGCGTCTCCTTCACCGTCGAGCCCGGCGAGGTGTTCGGTTTCCTCGGCCCCAACGGTGCCGGCAAGAGCACCACGATCAACATGCTGTGCACCATGGCCACGCCCGCCTCGGGGACGGCGCGGGTGTGCGGCTTCGATGTCGTGACGCAACGCGACGAGGTGCGACGTCACATCGGCCTGGTCTTCCAGGATCCGACGCTCGACGTCTACCTGACCGGCGAGCAGAACCTGCGCATGCACGCCGAGCTGTACGACGTCGACCCGGCGGTCATCCCGACCCGGATGCGGCAGATGCTCGACATGGTCGATCTCTGGGAGCGTCGCAAGCAAGCCGTACGCACCTACTCGGGCGGGATGCGCCGGCGCCTGGAGATCGCGCGCGGCTTGATGCACTCGCCGCGGGTCCTGTTTCTCGACGAGCCGACGATCGGCCTCGACCCGCAGACCCGCAGCTCGATCTGGAGCTACATCCGCGCCCTTCGCGAGTCGGAGGGCACGACGATCTTCATGACGACGCACTACATGGAGGAAGCGGAGTACTGCGATCGGATCGCGATCATGGACCGGGGGAAGATCGTCGTGCTCGATACGCCTGCCGCGCTGAAGGCGAGCGTCGGCAAGGCGGCGAGCCTCGACGACGTCTTCATCCACTACACGGGCAGCGAGATCCGAGACGGCTTCTCGACCGGGATGAACCTCAACCGCGAGATGATGCGCGCGATGACGAAGGGCGGCCGGTGATGGCCGCCGCCGACGTCGTCGCGGTGCGGGTGCCGACCAGGACCTGGCGATCGTCGATGCGAGCGATTCGCATCATCTGGCGACGCGATCTGATCCGGTTCGCGGGCGATCCGACGCGGATCGTGGCCTGGCTGATCCAACCGTTGCTGTTCCTGTTCGTGATGGGAACCGGACTGCAGACGCTGTCCGACGCCTCGACGCACGGCGTCAAGCTGACGACGTTCATCTTCCCCGGCGTCGTTGCGATGGCCCTCATCTACAGCGCGATGTTCAGCGCGGCATCGCTGGTGTGGGATCGCGAGCTGGGATTCCTGCGTGAGCTGATGATCGCCCCGATCCGCCGGTCGTCGATCATTCTCGGCAAGTGCCTCGGTGGGGCGACGATCGCGGCGACTCAGGGCATCGTCGTACTGCTGCTCGCCGGCCTGGTTCATGTCCCGTACGACCCGGTCATGCTGCTCGGCGTGTTCGGCTTGGAGCTGCTCGTCGCATTCACCGTGACGGCGTTCGGGGTGTTCGTCGCCACCACGATCAGACAGGCGCAGACCTTCACGAACGTGATGCAGATGCTGGTGATCCCGATGATCTTCACCTCGGGCGCGCTCTACCCGGTGTCGGGCCTGCCGACCTGGCTGGGCGTGCTCAGCCGGCTGAACCCGCTGACGTACGCCGTCGACCCGATGCGGCGGCTGATGTTCGGCCATGTCGGCGCTTCCGCCGAAGCGGTGCGGACGCTCGCGCCTGGCGTCACCTGGTGGGGCTGGCACGTCCCCGTCGCGATCGAGACGCTGATGCTGCTCGCGATGGGCCTCGTGCTGATCTCGGCGTCGGTGGCGAAGTTCAGGCGGACGGAGTGATGCCGTCGAGGAAGAGGTCGGCGAAGTTCTCGGCAACGTCGCCCGCCGACCACTTGCCGCCAGGGTGCAGCCATAGATAGGCGTGGTTGTGCATGCCCAGCCAGGCGAGCGCGGCAAGCCGCGGCTGCGTCTTTCGGAACGCCCCGGCCTTCACACCGTCGCGGATGATCGTCTCGACCGCCGACTCGAAGACATGGCGGCGCTTGTGGAACTCGGTGGCTCGCTCGCCGGTCAGGGCGGGGAACTCGTGCAGCAGCACCCACACGTGGTCGGGGTAGCGAACCAGGATGTCGAGGTACTCGTTGCCGAGCATGCGAAGGCGCTCGGCGGGCGTGCCGTCGGATGCGGCCACCCGGTCCACGCCCGCGAGGACCTCGTCCATCACGAGATCCGTGATGGCGACGAGCAGCTCTTCCTTGGAGCCGATGTAGTGGTACAGAGCTCCCTTGCCCAGGTCGTTCGCCTCGCAGAGCTCCGCGATCCCGGTGCCGTGATAGCCGCCCTGGGCGAACACCTTCGCCGAGGTGTCGATGATCGCCTGCCGCCGGGCTTCCCAGTTGGCTCCGCGACGGGCGGTGTTCTCACCCATCGGCGCCGCCCGCCGGAAGGTGGGCGAGGAACATCTTCGACCAGGCCATCAACCCGTTGGGTACCTCGAAGCCCCGTTCGTCGTTGATGGCGTCCCATTGCGTGGCGATGTCCTCGATCGTGGCGCGCTCGCCGGGATGCACGTAACCAGGAGTCTGGGCAAGGACGATCCGGGCAAACCGGCCGGCGCCGGCGGCATAGATCTCGCCGGTCACCGGGCAGGTCTCGTGCGCCAGGTAGGCGACCATCGGCGCAACGAGATCGGACGACATGGGCCCGGACTCGTCCGCCGCTCTGCCGGCCATCCGGGTGCCGGCCGCAGGAGCGATCGCGTTGACCCGAATCCCGTGCGGCATGCCCGCCGTCGCGAGGCTTCGGGTCAGCCCGATCACCCCGCCCTTGGCGGCGGCATAGGCGGTGTTGTTCGGAAGTCCGAAGACGCCCGACGAAGTCGTCATGACAACCCGCCCGTACTCCTGCTTGACGAGGTGCGGCCAAGCCGCGCGGGTGGTGAGAAAGGAGCCGCCGAGGTGCACCGCGAGGTGCCGGCCGAAGTTCTCGTCGTCGACGGCAGGAAACTCGGACCACTCGATGATGCCGGCGTTGTTGATCAGGATGTCGATCCGGCCGTACGTCTCGATCGCCGCGTCGACCAGTGCCTGCGACGAGGACGGGGAGGAGATGTCATTGCTGTCAGCGACGGCGCTGCCGCCTGCCGCCACGATCTCGGCGGCAACCTCCTCGGCGGGCGTGAGGTCGGTCCCGGCGCCGGTCATCGACGTCCCCAGGTCGTTGACCACGATCGAGGCGCCGCGCTGGGCGAGCAGCCGGGCGTAGGCGCGACCGAGGCCGCGGCCCGCCCCCGTGACGATCGCGACGCGGCCGTCGAAGCTGTAGTCGCTGGGATGGATGGTGCCGCCCTGCTTTCGTCGTGCGTGCGAGACCGTCTCAGGCTGCCACAGGCGGTTCGAAGCCGAGCAGCTCGCCGAGCGTGCCACCGAGGATCGCCTTGCGCTCGTCATCGGGAACGCCGACGAACAGCTGCTTGATCAGGTCCCGGCTGCCTCGGAAGGTGCCTTCGGCGTGGGGGTAGTCGTTGCCCCAGATCAGAGTCGACAGCCCGGTGATGTGACGGCAGGCGATGGCGACCGGGTCGTCCTGGAACTGCACGTGGAACTGGCGGCCGACGTACTCGCTGGGCATGAGCGGGTACTGCCATTTTTCGTTCAGCCGGAACAGCTGCGCCATGTCGGGCTGGTCGTTCGGCGGACGCGAGTCGTCCCAGCGACCGAGCCACCAGTCGGCGTCCTGCCCGATGCCTGTGACCCAGCACTTGTCCATGCCGCCGACCAGCGAGGACAGCCAGTGCGCGTTGAACTCGATCAGGTAGAAGTGCAGATCGGGGAACCGCTCCGGCACGCCGCCGCCGACCAGCTGGCAGATGAGCTGCTGCGGGACGAGCGTGCTGTAGACGGCTTGCGTGATCATTCGCTTCGCCGCGGCCTTCTCGGTCATCGGCTGGTTGACCTGCGCGGCGTTCTCCAGGACGACCTTCAGTGTCGTGGCTTCGGTGTCGTTGACCTTCACGCCGCCGGTCTGCGTGTGGAAGAAGACATGCACGCCGTTGGCGACCGCCGCGGCCCACACCGGGTCGAGCTCGCGGGTGTAGTAGCTGCGCGGTGGCGTCGCCGGCAGCAGGATCGCGCGGAAGCCGGCCGCGGCGACTCGCTCGATCTCGGCGACCGCGTCGGCCACGTCGGTGATCGGCACCGGCGCGGTGGGGCAGATGCGGTCGAAGTACGGCGAGAAGCGTTCGACGATGTAGTCGTTGTAGACGCGAGCGTGCGCCATCGACAGCTCGTGGTCGTCGGAGTAGAGGCCGAACAGCGAGAGGTTCGGGTGCATCACCTGTACGTCGACGCCGTCGAGTGCCATGTCCTCGAGGATCTGCTCCGGATCGCCTTCGGGCATTCGGCCGCCGGTCTGGCGGTAGCGGGAGATCGTCCAGCCTTCGTACCCCGCGGTGTGCAGCTTCCGGAAGATCCGCGCGCCACCCGCAACGAGCGGCTCGTCGAGCTCGAAGTCCTCCTCCCAGACGCCGCGCTCGCGCAGGTGCTTGGGTAGCCGCGTACGGAACAGGTCGGTCGGCTCGAGGACGTGGCCGTCGGCGGAGACGACGAAGTCTTTCTCCATGGCGCTACTGTACCGATCGGTACAGAAGACTGGAAGGGGAGATCCGGGTGCCGAAGCGCTGGGTGCAGCGACCCGAGGGCTCGACGTGGGGAGACTGGGGTGACGACGACGAGCTGGGCCGGATCAACCTGCTCACCTCCGAGAAGGTGCTCGAGGGTGTGCGCGAGGTCCACGCCGGCCAGAGCTTCTGTCTGAGCCTTCCGCTGGACTTTCCGGGCGGTACGGCGCTGAACCAGCGGCGGCACCCACCGAAGCTTGCGCCGACCGAGGACATGAACGGCACGCCGGGTGTCTTTTTCAACGTCCGGATGGACGAGATGCCCGACTGGGGCGACCCGCGGTACGTCGATGTGTGGGCCGACGACACCGTCACGCTGTCGCTGCAGTACTCCACCCAGTGGGACTCGCTCGCACACGTCGGGGCCGCGTTCGACGTCGACGACGACGGCGTCGAGGAGTCCGTCTACTACAACGGGTATCGCGCCGGAGTCGATCTCGTCGGACCGTCGGACGACGCGCGGGGGGACGGTAGCGGTCACCGCAGCTTCGCCCATCACCTCGGGCTCGAGCACATGGCGGCCACCGGCGTGCAGGGGCGGGGTGTGCTGGTCGACCTGCACCACCACTTCGGGGACGAGTGGCGCGGTGTCAACCGCGAGATGCTCGAGGAGGTCATGGCGGCGGACAACGTCGTCGTCGAGCCGGGTGACATCCTCCTGCTGCACACCGGGTTCGCGACCCGGGTGTACGAGTGGGACCGCAATCCCGACCCGAAACAGATCCACCGGATGTCGACGTACCTCGACGCCCGCGATCCCGACCTGCTCGAGTGGGTGGCGGACTCCCAGATCGCGGCGCTCGTTGCCGACAACTACGCGGTCGAGGGACTGCTCGGTCGTGACCCGGACGGGAGTCGTCACTCGTTCCTGCCGCTGCACCACCAATGTCTGTTCCGGCTGGGCGTGCCGCTGGGGGAGATGTGGTTCCTCAACGATCTCGCCGCCTGGCTGCGTGCGAACGGCCGCAGCCGGTTCCTGCTCACCGCGCCGCCGTTGCGCCTACCCGGGGCGGTCGGCTCACCGGTGACGCCGGTCGCCACCGTCTGAGGTCGGCCCGCGCGAAGACGCAGGCGACGACGGACCGGCCGAGGTGCGGGGCTCGCGCTTCGGCCTCGGTGCGGTCGTGCCGCGGGGCGGTGGCCAGGTGGCCATCGACACCGGACCGGTCGGCGCCGGCGGGGCTGCTTCCGGCCGCTCGGTGGGGCCGCGGCGGCGCTCGCGGATGTGGTCGATCACGAGCACCGTGACGACAACGCCCAGCCACACGGCGAGCACGATGAGATGCGCTTGGTGACGACCAAGCGGTGATGCGGTCGCAGCCACCACAACCCGATTATCTGTTGCGAAACCGTTTCGCGACTGACGAGCAATGACCATCGCCGGTTGGTCACAAGTGGTGATTCCAACCTTCGCGATGTGCCGCGATATTGGGACTGTGCCAAGGCACGCGGGCCGGCACCCGGTGGAGTGCGGCGACCAGCCGGTTGACGACCAGTCGGTCGCCGACCTCCACGACCTCGGGCAGGTTCGACACGAGCTGCACAATCGGGCGGCCGTTGTGTCGGGGTTTGCGGCATTGATCGCCGACGAGGTCGGCGAGGTCACCATCGACATCGTCAGAGGTCATCTGGCCCGGCTCGCCGAGAACACACTCCAGATGGACGCGCTGCTCGCCGACTGGTCCACGCGACTGGGCGGTGACGGGGTGTCCGACGGCGCGGTGTCCGCGACTCCCTCGGCGTGGCTCGCAGAGCTTCCGGGCGGCGTCGAACCGCAACTTCTGGTGGTCGAGGACGACGACGACCACTTTCATCTGTTCCAGTCCCTGCTCGGGCCCGCGATCGGAGCCGGCTGGCAGGTGGTGCGGTGCCACAGCCTGCGCGACGCCTGCCATCAGCTGACGGTGAGCCGGCCGGCGTGTGCCCTTCTCGACCTCAGCCTTCCGGACGCCGTCGCCCTGGAGGCGTTGGCGGCACTTCACACAATCGATCCGGAGCTCCCGATCATCGTCACGACCGGGTACGCCGAGGCGGCGCGCGGCGTGGACGCGGTGCGGCACGGCGCGCAGGACTACCTCGTCAAGGGCGGGATCACGCGGGAGCTGCTGGAGCGGACCATCGTCTATGCGGTCGAGCGCGCTCGGCTCGAGGCGCAACGCTCGCACGATGCGCTGCACGACAGCCTCACCGGCCTTGCCAACCGCAAGCTGCTGCAGGACCGGCTCGCTCTCGCGTGCGCCCGCCTCGGGCGCCATCACGCCCGACTCGCCGTCCTCTTCGTCGATCTCGACCGCTTCAAGTTCATCAATGACACCCTTGGCCATCGCGTCGGCGATGAGCTGCTGATGGGCGTCGCGGAACGCTTCCAACACGTCGTACGTCGGGCCGACACCGTGGCTCGAATCGGTGGAGACGAGTTCGTCCTGCTGTTCGAGGACATCGACGACGCAGGTGAGGCGGCGCGCCTCGCCGAGCACGTGCTCGAGATGTTCGCGACTCCGTTCGAGTACGCAGGCGGTCATCAATCGATGTCAGCGAGCATCGGCGTCGCGTTGTCCGATGGTCCGAGCACGTCTCCGGAGGAGCTGCTCGCCAACGCTGACACCGCGATGTATCGCGCCAAGGAGGAGGGGCGCTCGCGCTGGGAGCTCTTCGACCAGCAGATGCGACTGCGTCTGGTCGATCGCTTCGAGACGGAGCGACACCTGTCGCGGGCGGTCAGTGCGGGCGAGCTCGAGCTGCACTACCAGCCGATCGTCGAGTTGCGTACCGGCCGCATCCTCGGGGTCGAGGCTCTGATGAGGTGGCGGCATCCGCAACGCGGGCTGCTCATGCCGACCGACTTCCTGCCCGTCGCGGAGGACAGCGGCCAGATCGTCGAGCTCGGGGCCTGGGCGGTTGCCGAGGCGTGCGACCAGGCGAGGCGGTGGCAGGCGGTGAGTGCGTTGCCACGTGGGTTCGTGATGTGGGTCAACGCGTCGTCGAGACAGTTCGAGTCCGCCGAGCTGTTCAAGGGAGTGGAACGGGCGCTCGGCACCACGCATGACGGATGGGATCTCGGCCTGGAGATCACCGAGAGCGCGCTGATCCGAGACTTGGAGCGTGCGGTGGCGCTGCTCAGCCCGCTGCATGCGCGTGGCGTGCGGCTCGCCGTCGACGACTTCGGCACCGGGTTCTCCTCGCTCTCCTGGCTGCGGACGCTTCCGATCGACCACTTGAAGGTGGACCAGTCCTTCGTGTCGGGGGTTGGCGTCGAGCCGGCGGACTCCGCGATCGTGTCCGCCTGCCTCGGGCTCGGCAGGGGTCTGGGGGTCGGCTGCGTCGCTGAGGGCATCGAGACGCCGCAGCAGCTGGCTGCGCTGCGGGCGATGGGGTGTGAGACCGGCCAGGGATATCTCTTTGCGCGTCCTACGACGGGAGCCGGCATGGAGCGGCTGCTCCATTCCGGCCGGCTCGCCTTGTCGGGGATTCCTCGGCAGGTTGGCGCGGCGAGCCGGAAGCTGGCGGGGCGCCTCGAATGAGGTGGGCTCACACGGGCGACGGGCGAGTAGGCATCGACCGAGGGATCCGGGTCGACTCGACCGCGGTACGGGTCGCCGCCGTGTTCAGGTTGGCCGTCGCCATCACCGCCGCGGCTGTCGGCTCGTTCTTGCCGCACGTGTCGGGGGAGCGGGCCGTCGTCTTCTTCATCGTCGACCTGGTGTGGGTCCCGTGGGCGGCGGTCGTCCTGTTCGCATCCGAGCAGCCTGGCGCCAGAGTCGCGCGGCTGGGTGGTCCGATCGGCGACCTCTTGGTGATCGGGCTGTCGCAGGGCTTGCTGGCGCAGGCGGCGGTGCCGAACTTCGATGCGGCCATCCTGCCGGCCTACCTCGTCGTGGTGGTGTTCTCGGTCTACACGCTCGAGCGCCCGGCGGCGGTCGGGATCGGGGTCGCCGCGATCGCCGTGCCGACGGTCGCCCAACGGCTGTTGCCGGTGACGGACCGCCTTGGCGCCGCGGTGCTGGCGCCGTACGCCGTCGCTGTGGTCTTGCTGCTGTTGTTGATCGAGCGGACGACCCGCATGCAGACGCGCGCCGCCAGCCAATACGCATTGCTGAGCAGCAAGGCGGACACGATCCTCGCCCATGTCGCGGACGCGATCCTCGTCACGAACGCCGAGGGACGGATCCTGCAGAGCAACCCGGCCGTGGCGCGGATCGTCGGATGCGCGGACGAGCCCCTCGTCGGCAGGTCTTGTGAAGAGCTGCTGGGCCTGCACAGCGGCGAACGACGACTTGACTGCTCAGCCGGCTGTGGACTGCTCCGATCGGACCTGGGAGACGACGCAGGCTTGGGCGTCGAGGTGTGGCGCATCGGCTCGAACACGGAGCGGCAGCCGCTGTTGGCCAGTGCGAGCCGCGTGGAGAGCGACGGCGGCGATGTCGAGGTCGTCCACTCGATCCGGGACATCACCCGGCTGAAAGAAGCCGAGGAAGCCAAGACGCTCTTCCTAGCGACCGCGTCTCACGAGCTGAAGACGCCGTTGACCGTCATCCACGGGTTCGCGGACACGCTGGTTCGCTACGACGACCTTGACGAGGAGGTGCGGTCGGCCGCCCTCAACGCGATCCGGGCGCGAGCGACCGAGCTCAGCCGGATCGTCGACCGCTTGCTGCTGTCCAGCCGTATCGAGGCCGGTCGCCTCCAGCTGACGTGTCAAGAGCTCGAGATCGAGTCCCTGATCACCAGTCGGGTGGCGTCGTTCGCCGCGGCTACCGGTCGTGAGGTTGTCGCCTCCCTCGAGGACCTACCCACGGTCGTGTCGAACGAGGATGCGTTGATCACGGTGGTCGATCACCTCATCGACAACGCCCTCAAGTACTCGCCGGGTGGCGAGCCGGTGGAAGTCGGCGCGGTCTGCGACGCGGAATGGGTGCAGGTCGAGATCGCCGATCACGGCATCGGTATGGACTCGGAACAGGCAGCGCACTGCTTCGAGAAGTTCTGGCAGGCCGAGTCGAGCGACGTACGCCGGTTCGGCGGCACGGGAATCGGGCTGTACATCGTGCAGTCGCTGGTGGAGGCAATGGGTGGAACGGCGAGCGTCTCCAGCGAGCGCGGCGCGGGAAGCCGGTTCACGCTTCGGCTGCCTCGCCCGCGGGTGCCGGAGCCTGCCGAGGAGCTGACGCCGACCGGCGACGGCGAGGCAACGTCGATCCGCGAGTTCATGCGCCAGATCGGCGTGCCGGAACGGAGGGTTCGATGACGATCGCCGTGGCCCTCACCAACTTCGTTCTGGGCGTGGTCTACACGTGCTACGGCCTGATGACGATCGTGGATCTCAAACGCGGATGGCGGACCCGGGGGTTCTCGCACTTCGGGGCCGCCTGGGTTGCGATGGCCTTCACGTGCGGACCGCATCACCTTGAACACGGTCTGCACACATTGACCGCCGGCGTTCCGGGCGGCCCCATGGACCTCGTGGCCGTGTTGGTCGGGATGCCGGCGGGCGTCATCTGGTTCCTGTTGCGCGTGGAAGCACTCACCGGCGGTCGCGGCGACCGGTTCATCAGTGACACGCCACGCTGGCTGGTCGCGATGCCGTATCTGGCGGGTGCGTACGTCGTGTTCGCGGTAGCGGCGGGTGTGACACTGCTCGTCGACGGATCGCACTTCACGCCGCGGATGACGCCCAACGTGTTGTTGCTCGGGATGTACAGCCTCGTCGGGTACTACCTGCTGCGGACGCAGATCGAGAACCGGCCGGAAGCGGGCGGCTGGTCCGTGTCCGGCCTGTCGCTCGCCGTGGTCTTCCCGACATGCGGGCTGATGCACGTCTACTACTCCGTGTACGCGGCCACCGGGCGCTACGACGTCGACCCGGTCGGCTTGACGATCGACTGGCTCGCGGTGCCCGCGGCGATCTACTTCGTCTGGGTGGTGCGGGCTCTGTATCTCGGCACGCTGATCGACTGGAACGAGCGGCCGCGTGCCGCGGCTGAAACAGCGGTGGTGACGGTATGACGACGGTTCTTGTTGTTGATGATGCGGCGGACATTCGGTTGCTGCAGCGAGCCATCCTCGGGCGCTCCGGGTTCTCGGTGGTCGAAGCCGCCGGCGGACCAGACGCGCTGGCGGCACTGGCCACGGAGCCGTTGCCGGATGCCGTGGTGCTCGACGTGCAGATGCCCGTGATGGACGGGTGGGAGACGCTCGCGGCGATCCGCGCCGATCCGCGGCTGGAGAGTGTGCCCGTGATCATGTGCACGGTGAAGGCATTGCCCGCCGACACCGAGCGCGCGTGGCGAGCTGGATGCGACGGCTACCTGAGCAAGCCGTTCGCGATCGGCAGGCTCGTCGAGGAAGTCCAAACCGCGCTTGCGCGGACCGTGCAGCAACGCGAAGCGGTCCGTCGGGCTTGGCTGTCCACGGATGGGGAGGCTACTCATGACTGACACGCACGCCCGGCGGATCCCGACGCTCATCGTCGATGACCAGGACGACATCCGGCTGTTGCTGCGAATGATGATCGACCGTGCTGATCACGGTCTGCAGGTCGTCGGCGAAGCAGCGAGCGCCCTTGAAGCGCTCGACGCCATCGAGCTGCTCGACCCGTTGGTCGTGATCATGGACGAGATGATGCCGGGGATGACGGGCATCGACGCCATGACCGAGCTGCGCGGCCGGCGCCCGAAGCAGATCGTCATCCTCTTCTCGGCCTATCTCGACGACGAGGTGATCGAGCGGGCCCGTGCCGGTGGCGCGAACGGTTGGCTGCCCAAGGACCAGATCCGCGCGCTACCCGACCTGATCCGCACTGTGGTCGAGGAGGCGACCGTCTGAATCGCGAGGAGTCAGGAGAAGACGAAGGGCTCGAAGCCGTTCGCCTTTGACTTCGCGATCAGCTCCATCAGCTTCGGCCGGCCGGCCGCGTTGAGGAGGTACTTTCGCGGCTTGCCCGGGATGTTGGTGCCGAAGTAGTAGCTGGACTCGCCGAACGACGGAGGCTGCCGCGCCGCCTTGTCGATCTTCGAGGTCCAGAGGTCCTCGGCGTCGGTGGTGACTTCGATGGTCGTGGCGCCGCGGTCACGCGCGGCAAGCAGCAGATCCATCACGAAGTCGACCTGGTCGCCGTTGTAGCGCGGGTTGTTGCCGGCGGCCGCGTGGGGGCCGCCGGGAAAGAAGAAGTTCGGGAAACGTGCCGCCTGGACGCCGAGGTACGTCGCCGGACCCTCGCTCCACGCATCGGTGAGGGCGAGCCCGTTGCGGCCGTGGATGCCCATCCGCGCGAGCGCGCCGGTGCCGAAGTCGAAGCCGGTCGCCCACACGATGACGTCGTGCTCCCGCACCCCTTCGGATGTCTCGATCCCGGTTCGGGTGAGGCGAAGCATCGGGGTCCGCCGCAGGTTGACCAGCGTCACCTTCGGGTCGTTGTAGGCCTCGAAGTAGCGGGTGACGAACGGCGGCCGGTGCTCGGCGTACCGGTGGTCGTCGGGGATCAGCTGCTCCGCAACGTCCGGGTCGTGGACGAGCTCGCGGATCTTGTCGGCCATGAACGCGCACCACGAGGCGTTGGCCTCGAGGTTGAAGGTGACGTCGAAGTAGTTGCTGATCAGCTTGCCGAAGCCGGGTACCGCCCACAGCTTCTCGTAGAAGGCCCGCCGTTCGGCCTCGCTGTCCTCAGCGAACCCGCGGGTCCCCACGGGGTGGAGAAACCCGCTCACCGAGTTGTTCAGGGTCTCGCAGATCGAGTCGAACTCGGCGCGCAGCCGTGCCTGTTCCGCTGCGGTGATGGGGGAGTTGTTCAGCGGCGTGCACCAGTTGGGGCGACGCTGGTAGACGGTGAGCTCGGCGACCTCATCGAGGATCGCGGGGATGACCTGCACGCCGCTCGAACCGGTGCCGACGACGGCGACCCGCCGGCCGGCGAGCTCGACCGGCTCGGCGGGCCACAGACCGGTGTGCAGCTGCCTGCCGCCGAAGTCGTCGCGGCCCGGCACGACGGGAAAGAACGGCACCGACAGGACACCCGTGGCGGCGACGAGGAACCGGGTGCGGGTCTGCCGCCCGTCCGAGGTCGTGACGAGCCAGGTCGACGAGGTGTCGTCGTACCTCGCTTCCACGACCCGGCTGTTGAAGCGGATGTCGCGACGCAGGTCGAAGCGGTCGACCACGTGGTTGAGGTAGCGCTCGATCTCCGGCTGGCCCGCGAAGTGCTCCGACCACTCCCACTCCTCGAACAGCTCGCGGCTGAACAGGTAGCCGTAGGTGTAGCTCTCGGAGTCGAAGCGCGCTCCGGGGTAGCGGTTCCAGAACCAGGTGCCGCCGACGCCGGTACCGGCTTCCAGCAAGGTGGCGGAGAAGCCGGCCTCGCGAGCGCGGTAGAGCTGGTAGATCCCGGTGATGCCGGCACCGACCACCAGCACGTCGACGTCCGGGTCCGCCATGGCGGCAAAGTGTACCGATCGGTACAGTGAGCGCGATGTCGCAGGAGACCCGGTACGCCGATGTCGAGGCGGGCGTGCGCGCCGCGATCGCCGCCTACAACCACGCCGTCGATGACGGACGGACCGACGACGTGGTCGCGACGTACTGCCCGGACGGCAGCTGCGACATCAAGGCGCTCGGCGCCCATCAGGGCCACGAGGCGCTGCGCGCGGCGTATGCCAAGGTCGAGCCGACGATCCCGCAGCGTCATGTCGTCACCAACACGCTGGTGACGCAGTGGGATGCCGACGAGGCGTCGGCGGTGAGCGACTTCCTGTTCCTGGTCCGAGGTGGGTCGGGCTGGAAGGTCACCTTGATCGGCCGGTATCGCGACCTGTTGCACCGGACCGACGATGGCTGGCGGTTTCACCGCCGCGAGGCGGACTTCATCGTCTAGATGTGACATGCTGTGCACTCGCACAGCGCCAGCAGCTAAGGGGAGTCCGTGAGCTGGGAGACGATCGACTACTTCAACGACGCGTCGTTGAACGACGATCCGTACGCATACTTCGACGAGCTTCGCGAAGCCGCGCCAGTGCTCCCGATGCCGCATCTCGGAGTGGTCGCCGTCAGCGGGTACGAGGAGATCTGCGAGGTCTACCGCGACGCCGAGACGTTCTCATCCTGCAACTCGGTCATCGGTCCCTACGCGATGTTCCCGGTGCCGCTCGAGGGCGATGACGTCGGCGACATCATCGACGCCCACCGCGACCAGCTCCCGATGTTCGAGCACATGGTCACGATGGACCCGCCGGACCACACGCGCGAGCGCGCACTGCTGATGCGGCTCATCACGCCGAAGCGGCTGAAGGAGAACGAGGAGTTCATCTGGAAGCTCGCCGACCGCCAGCTCGACGAGTTCATCGCCGATGGCAGGTGCGAGTTCATCCGCACCTACACCCAGCCGTTCGCGATGCTCGTCGTCGCCGACCTGCTCGGCGTGCCGGAGGAGGACTTCGAGGAGTTCCGTCGCGGGTTCGGGCTTGCCGGCACGGCCGGTGCCATCGGCGCCGAGGGCGCCGCGAACGAGGCGGCAGACCTGAACATGCTCGGCTGGGCCGACCAGAAGTTCGCCGCATACATCGAGGAGCGGCGCAAGGAGCCGCGCCACGACGTGCTCAACGACCTGGCGCACGCGACGTACCCCGACGGCTCGTTGCCGCCGGTCATCAACGTCGTCCGGACCGCGACGTTCCTCTTCGCCGCCGGCCAGGAGACGACGGCCCGCCTGCTGGCCGCGTCGCTCAAGTACCTCGCCGAGAACCCCGAGACGCAGGACTACCTGCGCGCCCACAAGGACCGGATCCCCGAGTTCGTCGAGGAGACGCTGCGGCTGGAGAGCCCGGTCAAGACCGACTTCCGGATGGCCCGTCGAACGACGAGCATCGCCGGCGTGGAGGTCAAGGCCGGTACGCCGGTCATGCTGCTCAATGGCGCGGCGAACCGCGACCCGCGGCAGTACGAGTGCCCGCACGACTTCAACATCGACCGCGACGGCGTGCGCACCCACATCGCGTTCGGCCGCGGCAACCACTCCTGCCCGGGCGGCCCGCTCGCTCGCGTCGAGGGACGCATCAGCATCGAGCGGATCCTCGACCGGATGCACGACATCCGGCTGTCCGAGGAGCACCACGGACCGGCCGGCAACCGCACGTTCCGCTACGAGCCGACCTGGATCCTGCGCGGTCTGTCAGACCTGCACCTCGAATGGACCCCGGCCTAGCCGAGGCTCCTAACGCGCGTGGCGTCGAGCGACGCGCGGCGTCGCCAGCGCCTTGCTGATTGCTGCGACGTTCGGCGCGCCTACGCCGGTCACCAGGTCGTAGCCGGGCAGGCACGGGTACGGGCCGTTGTCGCCGATCAGGATGTCGGTGTACTGCGGCACCGCCTTCGGCGCTGGGCTCGGCACCACGACCGTGATGGGCTCGAGCGGCGCCGTCACCGAGACACCCGGGTTGACCTTCTCGTACAGGCCGTAGAGCCCCGGCGCGGCGAAGCCGAGCAGGTTGCGGTGGCTGGACTCCAGGCGCGCCCAGAAGCCGAGCATCATCGGGGAGGACAGGCTCGTCCCCCCGACGTAGCTGATCGACTTCCCGACGTACACCTTCACCGGGGTCGCGAGGTTGGGGTCGCCGTCGAGGGCGATGTCGGGCGTCGCGCGACCACCGGAGACGAGCCCGGCTTCGTAGGCCGGGTCGGTCGCCTGCGTCCAGAAGCCCGGGTTGGCGACGACCGAGAAGCCGCCGCCGCTGCCGGCCCAGCCGAGCTCGGAGATCCGGTTGCCCTTGTCGTCGACGATCAGGCTCGTGCCGCCGACGCACACGACGTACTCGCCGTCGCACGGCCAGTTGGCCTCCGGGACGCCGGCCGGGACGCCGACCGCGATCACGTAGCCGCACCCGGCGCCGTTGTCACCGGAGGAGGCGAAGAAGGTCTGGCCTTGCAGCGCGCCCTGCTGCAACGCGACGTCGGTCGCTTCCATCGAGCCGTCGAGGTAGGCGTTGAGGTCGCAGCCGCCGATGCTCGCCGACATCGCCTGGGCGACGTCCTGTGACACGAAGTCCTCGATGCCACCGAGCAGGTTGGTGCTCACCAGCGAGCCGATGCTGTAGAGGTAGAGGTGCTTGACGCCACCCGGCACCATCGTCGAGACCTGGGTGTCCATGTCGAACTCGTCGGCGCCGGACGCGTCGGTCGACTGCGGGCCGGTCGGAACGACGCTCACCGGGACTCGCGGCTGGTGCTCCTTGCGCTCGGCGAAGCGAAGCGACGAGATGACGCCCTTGGTGTCGCCCTGGGTCATGATCGCGATCGACGTCTTTGAGCCCTTGCGGGTGCCCTTGGACAGGTACGTCGTGTTGAACTGCGCCGGGAACAGACCGGACTCGATGTCGGGCGAGCCGGCCTGCTTGGCGAGCTGCGGCTCGACGTGGGTGAGCGGCAGGTTGTTGAGACCCTGGACGGACGCGACGATGCCGCGCAGCGCCGATGGCACCATCGCGGGCTCGACGTTGACGAAGCGACGTGCGCCGTCGAGCACGAACGTCGTCAGTGAGGTGTGGAACGCCTGCTCGGCGCGGCCCACCGTGGTGTCGGCGGTGACCAGCAGGCGGTTGCCGCTGACGTGAATGTCGCGCATGCCCTCGTGGCGCAGGTAGCTCGTCGCCCTCACGACAGCCGCCGTCGTCGGGGCGTAGCGCGCGTTCCACTGCTTCGGGCTGATGAACCGGTGGTATGTCGCGCTTCCCGGGGTGTACATCGCCTTCACGGCGCGGTCGACGGCCCCGCGGTCGCGTGGCGCGAGGGCCAGCCCGATGTGCAGCCGGCGATCGGCCGCCGGTGCGCCGAGCACCTTGACGCCGGTGAGGTGGAACGCCTTGGTCGCGGTGCCGGCCCAATGGCTGGTGGGGGAGGCGGAAGCAACCTGTGCGAGCCCGGTTCCGCCGATGGTGACGGCGGCGAGCGTCGCGGCGATGGTGCGGCGGTGCACTGACACGGGGAGACCTTTCGGGAGTGCGATGGTTTCAAGTTCAACGAGTCACGGCGTCGAGCGTGGCGGGATCCCGGACAGCCGGAACGAAATTGACGCCGACGTCAGGTAAGGTTACCCTCACCTGACCGGACCACCGCTACTCGTGAGGAGCCTACGCAGTGCCCAGCCGATCGCTTCGACTGTCCGCGGTGGCGCTGAGCGCCGGTCTCACTCTTGTTGCGTGCGGCTCCGGCTCCAGCGGCGAATCGAGCGGCGCCACCACCATCACGCTGTACAACTCCCAGCACGAACAGACGACGCAAGCCTTGATCAAGGCGTTCACGGCCAAGACCGGGATCAAGGTGCGGGTCAAGGACGGCGACGAGGACGCTCTCACCGCGCAGATCGAGCAGGAAGGCAGCCATTCGCCGGCTGACGTCTTCTACACCGAGAACTCGAACTGGCTGCAGCAGCTCGACGATCGTCACCTGCTCGCTCACGTCGATGCGTCGACCCTGGCGAACGTGCCCGCCGCGGACAGTGCGCCGAACGGCAACTGGGTCGGGGTCTCCGCCCGGGTGAGCGCGATGGTCTACAACCCGAACAAGGTGAGCGCAGCGCAGCTGCCGACGTCGATCCTGCAGCTGGCTGATCCGCAGTGGAAGGGCAAGATCGAGCTCGCGCCGGCGGAGACCGACTTCTGGCCGGTCGTCTCGGCGATCGCGCGCGCCAAGGGCGACGCGGCGGCACTCGCCTGGCTGCGAGGGATCAAGGCCAACGCGGGCTCCAACGCCAACGTTCCCGACAACGAGACGCTGACGAGTGACGTCGACAAGGGGACGACCGACCTCGGCCTGATCAACCACTACTACTACTTCCGGCTGCGGGCCGAGGCCGGTGCGAGCAGCTTCGACGCGAAGCTCGCGTACTTCGCGCCGCACGACCCGGGTTACGTCGAGGCGATCTCGGGCGCCGGGATCATGGCGTCGACCAAGCACCTTGCGGCGGCACAGGAGTTCCTCGCGTTCCTCACCGAGAACGCCGGCCAGCGCATCCTCGCGACCAGCGACAGCTTCGAGTACCCGATCCACCCGGGCGTCGCGGCGAGCTCCGAGATGCCACCGCTGAAGTCGCTCGAGCCGAACGACTTCACAGTGGCTGAGCTCGGCACGGGTCTCGACGCAAAGCGGCTGATGCAGCAGGTCGGGCTCCTGTAGCGCGCGTGACGACCTCGCGATGACCGACGTACTCGTTCCGGCTCCGCCGGTTGCCGCGGAGCCGGCGCGCCGCGGCCGGCGTCGGCGCGGCGGCGGCAGTCTCGTCGTCGCGAGTGGCCTCATCGCCGCCGGACTGCTCGCGCCGCTCGTGCTCGTCGGTCTCGACGCTCGTGACGCGGGGTGGCACGAGATCCGTCGCGTGCTGTTCCGTGACCGATCAGGCTTCCTGCTGCGTCACACCGTGGTGCTCTGCCTGCTGGTGGTCGTGCTCGCGGCCGTGGTCGGAGTCGCCTGTGCCTGGTGCACCGAGCGAGGGGGCCTGCCCTTCCGGCGGTCGCTGACCGTGCTGCTGGTGATGCCGGTCGCGATCCCGGACTTCGTCGTCGGGTATGCCTGGCACTCCATCAACCCGACGCTGAACCCGCTGTTCGGGGCCGTCCTGGTGATGACGCTCGGGACATATCCGCTGGTCTACCTGCCCGTAGCGGCGGCGCTTCGCCGCACCGACCCGGCGATGGAGGACACCGCTCGCAGCCTCGGGTCGGGCCCGGTGCGCATCTTCGTGCGCATCACGCTCCCGCTGATCCGCACCGCCGTGCTCGGCGGGTGCATCCTCGTCGCCCTCACGGTGCTGTCCGAGTACGGCGCGTTCGAGATCCTGCGTTACCAGACCTTCACCACGGAGATCTTCACCGAGTTCAAGTTCGACGCGAATGCCGCGGGTGCGCTTGCCCTTCCGCTCGTCGGCCTGGGTCTGCTGATCCTCGCGATCGAAGGTGTCGTTCCCCGGCGCCAGGTGACGGGTACCGCACCTCGGCGCGCACTCGCGCCGCGACGGCGCGCGTGGTGGCAGCTTCCCGCGGTGGGTGGACTGCTCGTCGTGGTCGGGCTCGGCGTCGGCGTGCCGATCGGGACGCTCGCCTACTGGATGGCGCACAGCCACCACACGACGTTGCCCGCCACCGCGACGCTTGCCGCCGCAACCTGGACCACCGTGCGGTACAGCGCGTGGGGTGCGCTCGTCGCCGTCCTGCTGGCGCTGCCGGTGGCCATGATGATGTTTCGGCGTACGACGCCGGTGCGAATGATGATCGAGCGCGCGACGTACGTGACCCAGGCGGTGCCGGGAGTGGTCATTGCGCTTGCGCTGGTCTTCTTCGCGACCCACTACTTCTTCCGGGTCTACCAAACCGGCGTGCTCCTTGTCACGGCCTACGCGATCATGCACTTCCCGCTCGCGCTGGTGTGCGTGCGGACGTCCGTCGCGCAGGCTCCGTCCCGGCTCGTCGACGTCGGCCGGTCATTGGGACGCGGTCCGGCGTACGTGTTCGTCCGGGTCGTGCTGCCGTTGATCGCCCCCGGTCTGATCGCCGGATTCTGCCTGGTCTTCCTGACCGCGGTCACCGAGCTGACAGCCACTCTCGTGCTCGCGCCGATCGGGGTGCAGACGCTGGCGACGCAGTTCTGGGCCTATCAGAGCGAGGTCGCCTACGGTGCCGCTGCGCCGTACGCTTTGGTCATTGTGTTGCTCGCCGTCGTACCCGGAGCGCTGCTCGGCTTGTGGTTCGACCGTGAGGGCCGATGAGCACGCTCGAGCTGCGGGGGGTCGGCAAGCGATTCGGTCCGGCCGTGGTTCTCGAGGCGCTCGACCTCGTCGTGCCTGACGGCTCCATCACAGCGGTCCTCGGGGCGTCGGGCAGCGGCAAGACGACCCTGCTGCGCCTGCTCGCCGGTCTCGACCGGGTGGACGCCGGCACGATCAGCATCGGCGATCGCGTCGTCGACGACGGGCGACGCTCGGTGTCGGCATCGCGTCGCAAGGTCGGCTACGTGCCGCAAGACGGCGCGCTGTTCCCGCATCTGCGGGTCGCGGCCAACGTCGCGTTCGGGCTGCCCAAGGACCGCAAGGGACGGGTCGAGGAGCTCCTCGAGCTGGTGGGCCTGACCGGTTACGGCAAGCGGTTCCCGCACCAGCTGTCGGGCGGGCAACAGCAACGGGTTGCGCTCGCTCGCGCGCTGGCCACCGATCCCGAAGTCGTGCTGCTCGACGAACCGTTCAGCTCGCTCGACGCGTCGCTTCGGGTGAGCCTCGGCCAGGACATCGCCCACATCCTCGGTGAGACCCGCACTACGACGGTGCTCGTCACCCACGACCAGGACGAGGCGATGTCGCTCGCGCATCAGATCGCGCTGCTGCGGGACGGCCGGATCGCCGCCATCGCGGCGCCGCGTGACCTGTACCAGGATCCGCCGGACCTGCGGGCCGCCGAGGCAATCGGTCAGGCGAACGTCGTCACCGGCACCGTGTCGGGGGGGCGCGGCAAGTGCGCGATGGGGGCGGTGACGTTGCGTCGCGGCGCGGACTCGGTTCAGGACGGTCCGTGCATGCTGCTGCTGCGCCCGGAGCAGCTCGATGTGCAGGTCACGCCGTCCAAGACCGCGGCCGCGGCGACGGTCGAGGATGTGACGTTCTTCGGTCACGACGCACTCGCGCGGCTGCAACTGCGCGACGCCGACGAGACCGTGCTGGCCCGCGTCGGCGGCGACGTGGCGCTGCAACCCGGCCAGCAGGTGTGGGTCGCCGTCAACGGACCGGCGAGCGTCTTCTAGCTTCCGGTCGGAGTCAGGGTCTTGCGAGTCCCTCGATGCGGTCGCGATCGTGACCGCCGCCTCCTTCTATGACAACGCGAACGCAGAGCACCCGTATCGCGTCGTCGCGCGGTACGAGCACGGCCGGCCTGCCGTTCCCGCCGCTTGGCCGCGGTGGACGCCGCCGAAGCTGCTTGCCCTGCCGGGCTGACGGCTCGCCTAGCGCGGGTCGTCGTGCAGGACGCAGCGGAAGCCGATGTGGCTCGTGCTGCTTCTCACGGACTGGCCTTGGCGTGCCGGCGGTCGGTAGCGGTGGCAGTACGACGACGCGCACAGATGCGATCCGCCTTTGATGGTCAGCCGATCCGCCTCGTCGTAGGTGGTGGGCGCGCAGCACGAGGTCGACGTCGGCTGCGCTTCCGACTCGTGACTGTCGGTCCAGGACGTGCTGGTCCACTCCCAGACGTTGCCGATCATGTCGACCAGGCCCCAGGGGTCCGGGGGATAGGCCCCGACGGGTGAGGTCCGTTGATGGCGCGGGTCGTCGTTGCGCCACGGGAACTCGCCGTGCCACACGTTGGCCGGCCGCTTGCCGCGGACCAGGAACTCCTCACCCCACGAGTACGCCGTCGCGGGCCGACCGGCGCGGGCGGCGTACTCCCACTCCGCCTCGGTTGGCAGCGACTTGCCGGCCCACTTCGCGTAGGCATCGGCGTCTTCGTAGGAGACGTGAACGACCGGGTGTCGCTCGAGGCCGTGCAGCGTGCTCCCGGGTCCGGTGGGGTGGCGCCAGTCGGCGCCCGGCGTCCACTGCCACCAGCGGCGCCAGTCGTCGAGCGGCACGGGTCCGGCCGTCGGCGTGAACACGAGCGAGCCGGGAACGAGATCCTCGGGTCGGGCGTCGGGGAAGTCCTCCCGGGTCGGCGACTGCTCCGCGGTAGTGACCCAGCCGGTGTCGTTGACGAACCTGCGGAACTCGGCATTGGTGACCGGATGCGCGTCGATGTGGAAGCCCGCGACCGCGACCCGGTGCGCGGGCCGCTCCTCCGGGTAGTGGGAGTCGCTCCCCATCTCGAACTCGCCAGGCGGGGCGGAGATCATGCCCTTCACGCGCGCACGCTACCGTCCGCGGTGAGGGGGTGCCGGTGGTTCGGCTGTGTTCCCGCGTGCTCGCGGGATTGGTTGCACTCGTGCTTGCCGGAATGGCGCTGCCGACGGGTGCTGTTGCCGGCTCGGCGGCCGGGGACGGTCGTCGCGCAACGTACGCCAAGGCCAAGTTCGACGTCCGCACCAACTCCTACGCGTTCGGGCAGGCGCCGGTCTTCGCGCCGGACGGCACCGTGTGGTTCGGCAAGGACTTCGGCACCGGCGACAAGATCGACGTCTACCGCGCCAATCGCGACGGCTCGGGTCTGAAGTGCATGACCTGTGAGCTCAGCTCCCGCAGCAACAACGTCCCTGCCCTGCGCCCGCAGGGCGACTGGATCCTGTTCCACTCGTGGATGAACCACAACATCGATGTCGGGAGCGCAGGGTACGGCGGCATCGGCTCCGAGCTTTACGCGATGCGGCCCGACGGCTCGCACGTCACGAAGATCTACGGACTGCACGAGCCCAGCGACGGCGAGGGCACCGACGACTACCACGCTTACTGGTCACCCGACGGCCGACGGATCGTCTGGGCGCATCTGGACGGCAACTTCATCACCGGTCACGGCAACGCGCGTTGGGACGTTCGCGTTGCGACCTTCGTCGTACGTCACGGCAAGCCGGGACTGACGCATGTCCGCGTCGTGCGCCCGGCGAACGCTCACTGGTACGAGACGCAGTGGTGGGCACCGAACGGCAAGGGCTTCCTCTATACCGAGACCCACGGGACCGCCGACAACACCGAGCTGTTCTACTGCCGGCTGCCCAAGCACGGCATGTGCCACAGCCGGCGGTTGACCCGCAACGTCGGATGGGACGAGCAGGCGATCTTCACGCCCGACATGAAGGACGTGATCTTCATGTCTTCGCGGGCGCACCCTGGCTTCTACAACACCTACAGCACTGTCGCGGCCGACCTCGGGCTCACCACCGAGCTCGACAACTTCCTGATCCTGCCCGTGTTCGAGCTCGGCTTCCTCCAGCCCATCGCACCGGAGTCCACGGATCTCTACGAGCTGGATCTGAAGACCCACTCCGTACGCCGGCTGACGCACGACGGCGACAAGGGCTGGATCATCCCGGAGTTCGGATGGGACCCGTCGGGTCGTCAGCTCTGGTGGACCGAGAACCGCTACCCACCCGGTGAGAGCGTCGAGCTTCCGCTCGACCTGCTCGACCAGCTCAAGCTCACCGTCCAGTTCCTGCAGCACCCCGACATCAACACCGGTGCGGTGACCGACTTCGGCACCTTGCCGGTCAAGGTTCAGCAGCGCACCCGGATCGCGCACTTCGAGGGCGTGAAGGTGCCGGCGGACCGGTCCGCGAAGTAAGAGACGTGAAGAGGTCTCAGATCACACGATCCCGCCGCTGGCGCACGGTCGTCTCGGCGGCCGCCGTCCTCGCTGTCGCGACTCCGACCGCTGCCGGAGCCGTCGGGCGCCAGGCAGCGGGCGGCGGCGAGCCGAGGTACCGGGCGACCTCGTTCAACGTCACCGTCGAGGCGGAGGACTACTCCAACAACCTCGAGCGGCAGAGCCTGTACCTCGCGCCGGACTACCAGCTCAAGCTGCGGCTGGTCGGCCACCAGAACAGCCTCGCCGCGGCGCAGATGGCCATCAACGACCCACAGCGCGAGTTCGTCTCCGACTTGTGCTGGAGCGGGAACGACGGCTGCGCCGGGGACGTGCGGCTCTACGACTGGCAGACCAACGGCTACGGCATCGTGCGGCCGTTCCTCTTCACGGCGCGCAACGGCGCCCAGATCTCGGGGCACGTCTGGGCGACGCGCAGCGGTCCGGCCAAGCGGCCGGGCGTCGTCATCACGAACGGTTCGGTGCAGGCGACCGAGCCGCTGTACTGGTACGCCGCGCAGGCGCTCGCCAAGGCCGGGTACGTCGTCCTGACGTTCGACCCGCAGGGTCAGGGGCAGTCCGACACCTTCGGGCAGGGAGCGGACCGCAACGAAGGCTTCCCGGCGCAGACCGACGGCCGGCCGTTCTACGACGGCACCGAGGACGCCATCAACTTCTTCCTCTCGACACCGGCTCACCCGTACGTACCGGTCAAGTCGTGCGCGACCGGCACCAGCCACGCGGCGTACCAGAACGCGCGGGTGAAGGCCGGCTTCGACGCCGCGTACAACCCGTTCTGGAGCCTGCTCAACCGCAAGCAGATCGGTGTCGCCGGACACTCCTACGGCGCGGGCGGTGTGTCCTACGTCGGCCAGGCGGACAGGCGTGTCAGTGCGATCGTCGCGTGGGACAACCTCGGAAAGCCGCAGTCCGGCGGCGAGCAGGGCTGCGTCGACAAGGCGGCACGACGCACGGTGAAGGTGCGGGTTCCCGCCCTCGGCATGTCCGCGGACTTCGGTCTGCCGCCGACGCCGCACACCTCCCTCCCGGGCTACGACGACAAGACCGAGGAGTCGCTGGTCTACACGAAGCACCACGTCGACACCGGCGAGATCGTCGTGCGGGGCGGCAGCCACCTCGACTTCTCGTTCATCCCGAACCCGGCGTTCGGCGCCTCGCTGTACGGCCCGGACATGATCGCCTGGTACACCGTCGCGTGGTTCGACTACTACCTCAAACATGACGACTCGGCGTACCGACGGCTGGTGACGACGCGCTGGCAGCACGACCAGCAGGAAGCCTCGATCGACGCGTTCCACGACCCGAACATGTTCAGCTTCTACTACCACTCGAGGCTCGACATCCGCGATCCTGACGGCGGTCGCTTCGACTGCGAGACGCTGCGTCGGGGCTGCGGCGGGATGACCGCGCACGACGGCTACCACGGCTTGTGGCGATACGCGACCGTCGACACGACGAAGGACGGTCCGGCCACCCACCACGTGCCCAAGGGCACCGGCATCTACCTTCCGGACGCGTCATGATGCGAGCGAGACGACGTACGTCGGCTGTCGTCGGTGCGGTGGTGGCCGCAAGCCTGGCCTGGGCAGGTGGAGTCGGTGTCGCCGGTGCCGCCGGGCCTTCGGCCGCAGCGAAGAACCGCCACGTCGTCATTCGCGACGGCTTCGGCATCACCGTCAAGTCGGTGAAGGCGATCGGAAGCCGCCAGATCCTCGCGACGATCGTGCCGAAGGCACTTGCGCGTCCGATCACCGTGCGGATCCTGCTCCCGGTCGGCTACCAGCCACACGCGGAGCCGCGCTATCCGGTGCTCTATCTGTATCCCGGTACGAGTGGTCACAGCTACGACTGGATGACTGCTGGGGACGCGCCGAAGACGATGGCGCCCTACCGCCTGATCACCGTCAGCTCGGACATCGGCTTCAACGGTGACGGCGGCGGCTGGTTCACGAACTGGGTGGACAAGAACACCTCGCTCGGCCCGTCGCAGTGGGAGACCTACGACATCGACGAGCTGATCCCGTGGATCGATGCGAACTTCGACACGATCCGGTCACGCACCGGACGCGCAGTGGCGGGGTTGTCGCAGGGCGGGTACGGCTCTACCGAGCTAGCCGCCCGGCACCCGGACCTGTTCGTGATGGACGGCTCGTTCTCCGGAGCGCCGGAGATCTTTCGCGACCCGCAGGTCCGTGCCGGGGCGTACGGCGTGATCTCCGCCACGATGTCCGGCCTCAACGGCGTCGAACCTGACGCACCGTTCGGCAACCCGGTGACGGATGCGGTCAACTGGGCGGGTCACGACCCGGCCACGACCGTCGACAACCTGCGTCCGGTGAAGCTCTGGCTCGCGACGGCTGATGGTCTGCCCGGCAGCTATGACGACCCCGTGACGAACCCGACGGGATACCCCGGAGCAGCCGTCATCGAGAGCGCCACCCACATGTCGACCGACTACTTCGTGGCACACGCGAACGAGGCGAAGATCCCGGCCGTCGTGTACGACTACGGGTCCGGGACCCACACCTGGCCGTACTGGGCGCGGGACCTCCGCCACTTCATCAAGCCGCTGATGCGGACCTTCGCGCATCCGCCGGCCCGGCCGGCCAAGATCTCCTACAAGACGATCGAGCCGACGTACTCGGTCTGGGGGTGGCGGGTGTCGGTCAAACGATCGCAGCGGCTCGCCTTCAGCACGCTGCACCTGCGCCGGTCCGGGTTCACGCTGACCGGTACCGGGGTGGCGACCGTCGTCTCGCCGCGAGGCCAGAAGTTCCGGGTACACCTCTCTCGCCGGTAGCGTGACTCCGAGCGAGCGAATCGGGGTTGCGGGAACTTGGCAAGAACCAGGAAGGCGGCGCAGACGGGCGCTGCCGCGGTGCGGGTTCGGGGTCTGGTCAAGCGCTACGGACCGATCGAGGCGGTTCGGGGGATCGACCTCGACGTGAGTCCGGGCGAGGTCTTCGGGTTCCTCGGACCGAACGGGGCCGGCAAGTCCACCACCATCAAGATGTTGTGCACGCTCGTCACCCCCACCGCGGGCACAGCAGAGGTCGCCGGCCTTGATGTCATCAGGCAACGGACGGCGGTACGGCGCAACATCGGGCTGGTCTTCCAGGAGACCACCCTCGACGAGTACCTGACCGCCGAGCAGAACCTGCGGTTCCACGCGGCGATCTACGGCATGCCGCGTCGGGCAGTCGGTCCTCGCGTCGACTCCGTTCTCGAGCTCGTCGGCCTCGCGGACCGTCGAGCCGCCCCGGTCAGGACCTTCTCCGGCGGCATGAAGCGGCGCCTCGAGATCGCCCGTGGCCTCTTGCACTCGCCTCGCGTGCTGTTCCTTGACGAGCCGACGATCGGGCTGGACCCGGAGTCGCGCCAGGTGCTGTGGCAGTACGTCGACGAGCTGCGCCGGCAGGAGGACATCACGGTCTTCCTCACGACGCACTACATGGACGAAGCCGAGCGTTGCGACCGGATCGCGATCATCAACCACGGAACGATCGTCGCCCTGGGCACGCCGACCGAGCTCAAGGCCGGCGTCGGCCATGACCGGGTGCGCATCGTCACCGCCGACAACGCGGCGTCGGCCAAGAAGATCGCCTCGAAGCTGAAGGTCGAGGCAGTACCGGACGGCGAGGCGTTGCTGGTGAGCGTGCCGGACGGCGAGGGCTTCGTCCCGAAGCTGTTCGACATCGGGATCTCGGTTCAGTCGGTGAGCGTCGCGCGCCCCACCCTCGACGACGTGTTCATGGCGCACGCCGGCCGGCGGATCGGCGACGATGAGACCGTCATCCCGGGATCACGCTGGATGCGGGCGATGGCCCGATGACGACGACGTCAGCCCGGCCCCAGCTGGACATCGCGGCGGTGGCGGCAGTCGGGAGCGGCTGGTCGCACGAGCTGCGCGCGATCTGGATCGTCTGGCTGCGGGACATGACCCGCGTCTGGGGTGACAAGGCGCGGCTCGTGTCGACGTTGCTGCAGCCCTTGCTCTTCCTGTTCGTCCTCGGCGCGGGGCTGTCGGCGGCGGTCCGCGGCGGAACCGGTGGCGCCAACTTCAAGACGTTTCTGTTCCCGGGTGTGCTGATCACGGGCATCCTGTTCACCGCGGTCTTCTCGGCGATCTCAATCGTGTGGGACCGCGAGTTCGGCTTCCTGCGCGAGATGCTCGTGGCCCCCATCTCGTCGTCGAGCATCGTCATCGGCAAGTGCCTCGGTGGAGCGACGATCGCCACGATTCAGAGCCTGCTGATCATCGCGCTGGCAGGCACGGTGCACGTGCCGTACCGGGTCGGCCTGATGTTCGGTCTGCTCGGAGTGGTCTTCGCGACCTCCTTCACGATGACTGCCTTCGGCTTGGTCCTGGCGGCTCGGGTGAAGAGCGTTCAGACCGTGATGCCGATGATCAACATGCTGCTGATGCCGTTGACGTTCATGTCGGGATCGCTGTACCCGCTCGGGCCGTCGTCGCCGCGGTGGCTCGACATCCTCGCCCGCTACAACCCGCTCAGCTACGCGGTCACCGCGTCACGCAGTCTCGTGGTCCACAATCTCGCGGCGGACGACCCGACGCGGCTGATCTTCCACGGCCTCACGTGGCTGGGGTGGCCGGTCCCGGACTGGCTTGACGTGATCGTGGTCGCGGCAGTGGGTCTGCTGCTGCTGTCGGTCGCGTGCGTGCTGTTCTCCCGGACCGAGTAGCCAGCCGCTCCAGCGGCAGGAACGCGAAGATGCACACCACGTGCGGGAGGAAGCTGATCCCGATGGTCTCGTGCGAGACCAGGTGGAAGGACAGCATCGCCGCGACCCCGAGATAGAGCCAGCGGCCTCGGAGGAACAGGACGACGGGTGACAGTGCCTCGGCGCAGAACAGGCCCCACTGGCTGATGTGCAGCACCGTCGGGTGATGCAGCAGCGGGCGTCCGAGCGACGTACCGCGTCGGAGCACCGCCCACGTCAGCACCGAGCCGTTCGCCCAGTTGATGCCGCCGAACCGCAGCTTCGCGCACACCGAGAGGGCGTAGGTCGCGATGACCGCGACCTGGATGCAACGAAGTGCCCAGCCGGCTCGCTCCGACGTGGCGAGGTCGCCGCGGCGCGCAGCGCCGACGGACGGCAGCACGGCAAGCGCGACGATGAAGGCGAACCGGTCGTGGGCGATGTAGCCGTAGGAGTCGCCCATCGTGATCCAGTCGAGGTACAGCGCGAACGTGACCCAGCCGAACAGCCGCGGCGCCCGACCGGTTGCGGCGAGCGTGGCCATGCACGGCACGGCGATCTGGATTGCGACCGCGAAGGCATGCGTCGGTGTCGGCAGGTGCAGCAAGCGCTCGATGGCGAGCGGGCGGTAGGCGCCGGCCACCCCCGCTCGCGCCGGCACGGGCGGTGAGTAGACGAAGACGTCGTACCAGGCGAAGAGGTAGACGAGAACGCGCAGCGCGGCCACCCGGCCGAGCGGCTGCGGCGTGAACCACCAGCGATGGACCGCCCTCACTGCTCGTGCCAATCGGCGAGCGTCCGGGTCGCCCGCCCGACCACTCTGCGGTCGCGCACCTGCCAGCGCTGTTGCACGATCCGCACCTCGACGAACGGTGAGGCATCGGGGTGGCGCCGGTGGAAGGCGTCGGCGAGGCTGGCGAGCTTCTGTGGGTTCGCCTCGAACGCCTTGAGCTGCCCCTCGATGTCGCCGTGGGCCAAGCCGGTGTCGGACTCGGTGACGGTGACGACGTGTCCGGCCGCGTTGACGGCCTGAACCGATGTCCCGGTGACGTACCCGTTCGCGGGGTAGTAGCGCGAGTACATGTGGAACGGACCGAACGGGAACATGTCGTCGCTCCCGGCGATCGTGCCGTAGAGCAGCAAGCCGACGGCGGCGATCGTCACGATGATGCGCATCACCCGACCTCGGTGGCTGAGGTGGTCGACCGCAGACTCCGTCGGTGCCAGATCCACCACCACCGCGACAACATACGTCCCGGGCAGGCCTACCGTGGTCGTATGACAGCCGAGTCCGCGCAGGCGCTGCTCATCTACGACGGCGACTGCGCGTTCTGCACGACGGCGGCCCAGGACATCCAGCAACACTGGGCCGGGGCAGCCGGCATCCGGGCGTGGCAGCAGATCGGCGCGGCCGGCTTGACCGACCTCGGTCTCACCCTCGAGGACGTGACGACGAAGGTCTGGTGGGTCGACCCGGACGGCACGCGGCTCGGCGGGCACAAGGCGGTGGCTCGGGCTCTCATCGAGGCGGGCGGGTGGCGTGCCCTGCTCGGCCGGTTCATCGGAGCGCGGCTCATGACCTGGCCCGCCGCGATCGGCTATCGGCTGGTCTCGCGCTATCGCCACCTGCTGCCCGGGGCGACCGATGCATGCCGCATCGACGTGTCACAATCCGGTTGATGTCCGTTGTCCAAGAAGCGCCGCCGCGCGGCAGGGAAGCTGAGCCTGACGAGTACAGCGCTGCCGGGCTGAGTCTCGGCAGCGCCTTCCGGATCTTCGTCCGGACCTTCAGTGCGAGGCTGCTCGGGCTCGCGTTCGTCGCTGCCGTGGCGACGCGAATCGCGCTAGGTGGCTGGCGCTGGTGGGATCTCGGTATCGCCGCGATCGTGCTGGGGACCCAGCCGTTCACTGAGTGGCTCATCCACGTGTTCATCCTGCACGCGAAGCCCAGGCAGCTCGGTTCGCGCAAGCTCGACGGCCTGCTGGCCCGCAAGCATCGCCAGCACCACGCCAACCCGAAGGTGATCGGCCTGGTGTTGGTACCGCGCCGCGCTCTCGTCACGTCGGTGCTGACGGCTCTGCCGCTGTACTGGCTGATCACCGGGATGAACTGGCGGCTCACTGTGAGCTGGCTGGTTGTCGCCTACGGGATGTTTCTCACCTACGAGTGGGTGCACTTCCTGATTCACTCGAGCTACAAGCCGAAGCACTGGTACTACCGCTACCTCTACAAGGCGCACCGCCTGCATCACTTCCGCAACGAGCACTACTGGTTCGGTGTGACGATCCACCTTGCCGACCACGCGCTGCGCACCTTCCCGGAGAAGGAAGAGGTGCCGGTGTCACCAACTGCTTTCACCCTCGGTGTCGACGTCGTTGAGGAGCCCGCCGCATGAGTACCGAAGCGTCCGTCAGCACCACCTGGAAGCACCCGGACAGGGTCCGGCCGGCCGCGTTGCCCGGGGCGGCGCGGCTCGGCGCCGCGCTCGACCGCTACCAGCGGACTCGGCCGCTGGCGTTGCCGCCGGCCGGGTCGGAGCTCAAGCCGGTTCCGGGCAACAAGGGCTTCCCGCTGGTCGGCTCCACCTTCAGCTTCATGTTCAGCGGCCCCGACTTCTCGCGCCGCGCGTACGACCGGTACGGGCCGGTCACCTGGATCAAGTCGCTCGGCCTGGACCTGTTGATGGCGCTCGGACCGGACGCAACCCAGGCCGTTCTCGTCAACGCCGACAAGGCGTACTCACAGTCGGGCTGGGAGTGGTTCATCGGTCCGTTCTTCCGTCGCGGACTGATGCTCCTGGACTTCGACGAGCACCTGCTGCACCGCCGCATCATGCAGGAGGCGTTCACCCGGCCCCGGCTCACCGGCTACCTCGAGCGCACCGACGAGCTCGTCTCGAAGGACGTCGCCGGCTGGCCACGGGAAGGGCAGATGTTCGCCTACCCGACGTTGAAGCGGCTCTCCCTCGACATCGCGACGCACATCTTCATGGGGGACTCGACGGGGGAGGACGACGCCAAGCTGCAGACGGCCTTCATCGACACGGTGCGCGCCGGTACCTCGGTGATCCGCGCCGACGTACCCGGACTGCGCTGGCACCGTGGGCTGGTCGGCCGAAAGGTGCTCGAGGAGTACTTCCGCGCGAAGCTGCCGGCAAAGCGTGCCACTGAGACCGAGGACCTGTTCTCGGCGCTGTGCCACGTGGAGACCGACACCGGTCAGACGTTCAGCGACGACGACGTCGTCAACCACATGATCTTCCTGATGATGGCCGCCCACGACACCTCGACCATCACGACGTCGGCTGTGCTCGCGGCTTTGGCGGCTCACCCCGAGTGGCAGGAGAAGGCGCGCGAGCAGTCCCTCGCGCTCGACGAGCTGACGATCGATGCGCTCGATGAGCTCACGGTGCTGGACCTGGTCATCAAGGAGGCGCTGCGGCTGACCGCGCCGGTTCCCTCGATGGTGCGCAAGACGGTCAAGGACACCGAGCTGCTCGGCCACTACGTACCGGCCGACACCTTCGTGTCCGTCTCGCCGTGGTTCACCCATTACATGCACGAGTACTGGACCAACCCGGAGCAGTTCGACCCGGAGCGCTTCGCCGAGCCGCGCAGCGAGGACAAGGTTCACCGCTACGCCTGGGTGCCGTTCGGCGGTGGAGCGCACAAGTGCATCGGGATGTATTTCGGCACCCAAGAGGTGAAGATCCTTGTCCACCACCTCCTGCGCCGCTATCGCTGGACCACGCCGGCCGGCTATGTCGTGCCGTGGGACCTGCTCTCGCTGCCGATGCCGGCCGACGGGCTTCCGCTGGAGCTGCACCCGCTTTCCTAGGCGCCGGCGCGGGTAGGGACTCGGCGTGAAGGCATGCACCGTCAAGCCCGGGGACGTCAGCTCCGCGTCCGTCGAAGAGATCCCGGAACCGCCCGAGTCGGACGGCTCGGTCCTGGTCGAGGGGCTGTACGTCGGGATCTGCGGGACCGATGTAGAGGTCTCCGTCGAGGGCTACGGCGAGGCTCCGCCCGGTCATGAGCGACTGGTTCTGTTCCACGAGTCGCTGGGCCGCGTGCTCGAAGCGCCGGAGGACTCCGGACTAGCGGCCGGCGACCTCGTCGCGGGCGTCGTGCGCCGGCCGGACCCGGAACCGTGCGACGCATGCGCGCAGGATCAGTGGGACTTCTGCCGCAATGGTGAGTTCACCGAGCGCGGGATCAAGGCGCGTGACGGCTACGGGTCGCAACGCTGGCGGGTTGACCCGAAGTTCGCGATCAAGCTCGACCCGGCGCTGGACAAGCTCGGCGTTCTGCTGGAGCCGACCTCCGTCGTGGCGAAGGCGTGGGACCAGGTCGGCAAGATCTCGGCGCGGTCCGCGACGACCGCGAAGCACGCCCTGGTGACCGGGGCCGGCCCCATCGGCTTGCTCGCCGCGATGATCGGGCGGCAGCTCGGTCTGGCCGTCACGGTTCTCGACCGCGTCACGGACGGCCCGAAGCCGGAGATGGTCGCCGAGCTCGGGGCGACGTACATCACTTCCTTGGACCAGCTGAGCCAAGCGGCGGATGTCGTGATCGAAGCGACCGGCATCGGGCAGCTTGTCTTCGAGGTCATCGGTCGCACCGCTCCTGACGCGACGGTCTGCCTGACCGGCATCTCCTCCGGCGTGCACAAGGTCGGGATTGCCGCGGACGCCGTCAACAAGGCGATGGTGCTGTCGAACGAAGTCGTGTTCGGGTCGGTCAACGCCGGCCTCGCCAACTACCAGCAGGCGGCAGAGGCGTTGTCGAAGGCAGACAACGATTGGCTGTCGCAGATCATCACGCGAACCGTGCCGATGGCCGAGTGGGCACAGGCCCTCGAGCGGCAGCCCGACGACATCAAGGTCGTCGTGGACCTCCAGGCCTCGTAGACCTCGTGCGCTGAATCCGCGCGCGCGGAGCCAGGTGATGGCACATTGCTTGCGTGGGTCTCGAGCTGCTCGACTGGCGGCGGTGTGTCGCCGCGCTCTACGCCGCCGTTCGTGCCGAGTCCGACCCGTCGCGAGCGCATCACCTCTGGTGTGACGGTCGCCGGCAGCTGTTTCGCGACCATCCGGAGTCGCCGGACCGTGGCGCCGACATCCGCGTGGCGCCGTACGACGGGGCGTGGCGGTTCGATGTGACCGTCGAGGCGGCGGATCCGCTGCGGATCGAGATCGCGACCGCTACCGACGGGGTCGTGCCGTTCGAGCGGATCGGCCGGGTCACCTTGCCGCCAATCGGCGGGCTCGATGTCTGGTGGCTGGCCTCCTACGGCGGGGGCGTGTGGCTGCCGCTTCGTGACGCGAACCCCGCGACGTACGGCGGCGGGCGCTACGTGCTCGACACCGTCAAGGGCGCCGATCTGGGCGGAGCGGCCGGTCGGCTCGTCGTCGACCTCAACTTCGCCTACCACCCGTCATGTGCCTATGACGAGGCGTGGGCCTGCCCGCTCGCCCCGGAAGGCAACCGTACGGACGTCGTCGTACCGGTTGGCGAGCTGCTGCCTGCCTAGCGGTGCGCCTTGCGGGTGCGGCTCGGAGTCGGGGTGGGCGTCGGCGTCGCGCTCGACGTCTTCGTCGGCGTCGGTGACGCGGTCGGCTTGGTGTGGTGCTTGGGCTTGTCGCTCGGCGGCGGGGCCGGCTTGCCGACTTTCGGCGGCTTGATGAACGGGCCGGTCACCGTGACGAGAGTCCCGTAGTCGACCAGGTCGTACACCCGCTTGGCGGTGTCAGGTGGGAGCTCGAGGCAGCCGACCGACTGCGGATAGCCGTACGACGCGCGCGTGAAGCCGTGCACCGCGGAGCCCCCGGAGAAGTAGTTGACCCAGGGCACGCCCTTGTCCTTGTACTTCGTACCGTCAGGGTTGGTGCCCTGCATCGTCGTTGCCGTGTACCGGAGATAGATCGGGTACGTGCCGAGCGGTGTCGGGGCGGCGGGCACGCCGCCGTTGACCGGCGTGCTCAAGGCGGTCTTGCCGTCGATCCAGACGGTCAGCGTCTGCGGCCTCGAGAACAGATCGGCGGAGATGTAGCTGTACTTGTCCGGGTTCATCTCGCCGGCGAGATCCGCCCGCTGCAGCGCCTTCCACGTCGCGGGACCGATCGCGCCGTCCTGCTTGAGGTGCGATTGGTGCTGGAAGGCGATCACGGCGCCGCGAAGGACGGTGTTCGGCTGCCCTGGCACCCAGGCAGCTTCAAGGCTCGATGGGGTGTCGGCGAACCGCCACGTGAACTTCCCGACCGGCGGCGTGTAGACAGCGGCGGCTTCGGCGGTCTCGTCGCTCGGTGCGACTGCCTTCGTGTCGAGCGGTAGGTAGTGCAGCCGCGCGAGGATCTGCTCGGCGAACTTGATCGACCCGGGCTGGGACTGCGGTTGCGCGATCGTCTTCGCCAACCCGCCCGGCTGCGCCAGCGTGATCGTGAACCTGGTGCTCGGCGGATAGGACTGGGTGGGTGTGAAGGTGGCGGTCTTCGCGTTGCGCACCCACTGCCCTGGCACCGGTGGGGAGATCGCGGGGAGAGCTGAGTTGCTCGCCAGGTCGCGGCGGAACGTGACCACGATCGGAGCCGTTCCCGACAACGTGTCGGGGCTGACAGAGACAACCTTCAGCGGCTTCGCGGCCGGATCCGCGCCCGGCGCGCTGCCGGCCGACGGACTGGAAGAGCCACTGCAACCTGTGATGGCGAGCACAGCGGCGCTCACCAGGCCGGCCAGGCGAAGGGATCGGACCCCGTGCATCGCCCGCCTTTCAGGAGTTGTCCGCTGTGACACGCCGCTGAACGTGTCCCCGACCCGATCCCAACTCTATGTGCGACGGCGTTATCCGGTCGGCCGAGACTCGCTGCTGCCTTAAGATCTAGCCGGTGAGCGAAGAGGCCACCGAGGGCGGCTACGACCCGCTGGGCGTGGTCGACAAGTGGCTGCCCGTCTGGGACGAGTTGCGAGTTTTCGAGCCGGCCGATGACGGCCGCCCGCGGGCCTACGTCGTCGACATGTTTCCGTACCCGAGCGGTGACCTGCACATGGGGCACGCCGAGGCGTTCAGCATCGGTGATGCCGTTGCCAGGTTCGCCCGTGCCCGTGGCAACGACGTATTGCACCCGATCGGTTGGGACTCGTTCGGACTGCCTGCGGAGAACGCCGCGCTGGCGCGCAACCTCGACCCGCGTGACTGGACCTACGCCAACATCGACGTCCAGGCGGACTCCTTCAAGCGAATGGGCATGTCGTTCGACTGGCGGACGCGGCTGCACACGTCGGACCCGGAGTACTACCGATGGACGCAGTGGTTGTTCTTGCGGCTGTACGAGAAGGGTCTGGCTTATCGCAAGGCGGCGCCGGTCAACTGGTGTCCCAAGGACCAGACCGTCCTGGCCAACGAGCAGGTCATCCAGGGCAAGTGTGAGCGCTGCGGCACCGAGGTCACCAAGAAGAACCTCACGCAGTGGTTCTTCAAGATCACCGACTACGCCGACCGGCTGCTGGCCGACATGGACACGCTCGAGGGCGTCTGGCCCACGCCGGTGCTCACGATGCAACGCAACTGGATCGGGCGTTCGACCGGTGCGTACGTCGACTTCCGCATTGCCGGTCGCGATGAGCCGGTGCGGGTTTTCACGACCCGCCCGGACACGTTGTTCGGTGCGACGTTCTTCGTCGTCGCGGCGGACTCGGCGCTGGCCGAGGAGCTGTGTGCCGACGAGCAGCGGGAGGCCTTCGACGCATACGTAGACCAGGTCCGTCGTACCAGCGACATCGACCGGCTGGCGGAGGGTCGACAGAAGACCGGCGTCCCGCTGGGGCGTGCCGCGATCAACCCGGTCAACGGCGAGGAGATCCCGATCTTCGCGGCCGACTACGTGCTGGCGGACTACGGAACCGGCGCGATCATGGCGGTCCCCGCGCACGACCAGCGCGACCTCGACTTCGCCCGTGCCTTCGACCTGCCGGTGCGGGTCGTCGTCGACACCGGTGGTCCGGACCCGGCAGAGACCGGGGTTGCTACCCCTGGTGAAGGCAAGATCGTCAACAGCGGCAAGTACGACGGGATGACGAAGACCGACGCGATTCCCGCGATCGCCACGGATCTGGCCGCCGCCGGCAATGGTGAAGCGGCCACGACGTACCGGCTGCGTGACTGGCTGTTGTCCCGCCAGCGTTACTGGGGCTGCCCGATCCCGATCGTGCACTGCCCGTCGTGCGGAGAGGTCGCGGTACCCGACGACCAGCTGCCCGTCGAGCTGCCGACGTCGGGCTACGAGCTGCGGCCGGAGGGCGGTCAGTCACCGTTGGAGTCCGCGACGGACTGGGTGAACATCGGCTGTCCGAAGTGCGGCGGCGATGCCCGGCGCGACACGGACACCATGGACACGTTCGTCGACTCATCCTGGTACTACCTGCGCTACCCGTCCTCGAACAACGACCAGGTTGCCTTCGACCCGGACGCGACGAAGCGCTGGCTGCCCGTCGACGAGTACATCGGCGGCGTGGAGCACGCGATCCTGCACCTGCTCTACTCGCGATTCTTCACCAAGGCTCTCTACGACATGGGCCTGCTGACGTTCACCGAGCCGTTCACCCGGTTGACCAACCAGGGTCAGGTGATCATGAACGGCTCGGCGATGTCGAAGTCGAAGGGCAACCTGGTCAACCTCCAGGAAGAGCTCGCGAAGTACGGGCCCGACGCGGTGCGGGTCACGATGCTGTTCGCGGGGCCGCCCGAGGACGACATCGACTGGGCCGACGTGTCGCCGACCGGCGCGGTGAAGTGGCTGGCGCGCGTCTGGCGGCTGTGCCAGGACATCGGTGGCGCCGGCCTGGCCGGCGATGCCGCTTCGGGGGATGCGCAGCTGCGTGCCGGCGTGCACAAGCTGATCGCCGACGCGACGGCACAGACCGAGTCGAAGCGCTTCAACGTCACGATCGCGCGGCTGATGGAGCTGACCTCGCTGCTGCGCAAGGCCGTCGACGCCGGTGCGCTGCAGTCTGCTGCGAAGGCGGCCGCGGTGCGCGAAGGTGCTGAGGCGTTGGCCTGCATGCTCTCCGTGTTCGCGCCGTTCACCGCAGAAGACACCTGGTCGTTACTGGGTCGTGACGCCTCAGTGGTGTTTGCGGGCTGGCCGTCCTACGACGAGGCATTGCTCGTCGAGGACACCGTCACCTGCATCGTGCAGGTCGCGGGCAAGGTGCGCGACCGGCTGACGGTGCCCGTCGACATCACCGAGGACGCGCTGCGTGAGCTGGCTCTGGCCACTGAGGGCGTTGCCAGAGCCTTGGACGGCCGCGGGGTGAAGACGGTGATCGTGCGTGCGCCCAAACTGGTGAATGTGGTGCCCCAGTAGAACCCGTTTCGCCCTGGGGTGCCCGGGCGGGGTCCGAGCATCCACACCGCCGGTTGTTCGACGGCCATCCCCACAGGGCGACGACGGGTGCGGACGGGGTGCGCCCGGCTTCGTAACGTCGCCGGGTGGTCAATCCAGATCGACTCACGGCCATCGGCTTGCCCCTGCGGGCATCCGGCTGGGTGCCGGATCAGCCCGGGCCGGCTGCACCGGTGGCGAGCCGCCTGGATCCCGCTGACGTCGTAGCCGTTGCCACGCCCGGGTCGAGGCTGGATGCGCTGCGGCTCGGGGTCGCCGCCCGCCTGCCGGTCTCCGTCGCGACCCGTGTCGAGCAGCTGTCGAACCGTGCGTTCGCCGTGCTGTTGGCCGCCGTCCTCGGGCTCGGCGCCGTGACGGCGATGAAGCTGCGCGCTCATCACGCCGCGGGTTACGGCGGTGAGTACTCGGCGACGTCCTACGACGACAGC
>DASZYY010000006.1:0-3845 GCA_035545175.1 Mycobacteriales bacterium | reverse complement strand
CTCCGGCTTGATCGATCGGCGCGGGCGTTCGACGCGATCGGATCCGTTCGATCGACGATCGCGGCGCTGGTCGCGACCGGTGAGAGTCGCAAGCCGGCGCTCGCCATCGCCGGCGACGTGCGAATCGGCCGACCCGGCTCGCCGGACGAGGCGGCGGGCGGCGACGCTGCTGCCGCGATTCTTTGGGGCAGCGACTCGGATGCTCCGCTGCTCGCCGAGTTCGTTGCGTATGCGGGAGTCACCGAGGAGTTCCTCGACCGCTGGCGCGCGCCGGGTGACGCGGGCTCGAAGCTGTGGGAGGAGCGGTTCGGGGAGACGAAGTACGTGCCGCTCGCCGCGGAGGCCCTGAAGACGGCCCTTGGCTATGCCGGGATCGGCGCCGAGTCGATCGATGCGCTCGTGGTCGCGGGTCTGCACGAGCGGGCTTGCGCGAGTGCGGCCAAGGCCTCGGGTGTCGCACCGGAGAAGGTCGTCGACCGGCTCGCGGACTCCGTCGGCAACCCCGGCGCGGCGCAGCCGCTGCTGTTGCTGGTGCAGGCCCTCGAGGCGGCGAAGCCGGGCCAGACCATCGTTGTGCTGGTCCTGTCCGATGGTGCCGACGCCATGGTGTTGAAGACGACGGACGCGATTGCGTCGTACGCACCAAGACGGACCGTGCACGCCCAGCTGATGGCCGGCGCCCCCGTGACCTACGGGCGTTACCTGTCGTGGCGAGGTCTGCTACCGGTCGAACCGCCGCGCCGGCCGGAACCGGCCCGGCCGTCGGCCAGCGCCGCCGGACGATCCACCGACTGGAAGTTCGGTCTGCAGGGATCCGGTGGGGTGCTTGCGGATCAGCGCGGCACGGTCACGACCTTCACGATCGACAAGCTGGCCTACTCGCAGAGTCCGCCGGTCGTGTTCGCGGTGGTCGACTTCGACGACGGGCAACGCCTGCCCGTCGAGCTGACCGACGTCGACGCCGGCGAGGTCGCGATCGGCATGCGCGTCGAGATGACGTTCCGGAGGCTCTTCACCTCCGACGGCATCGCAAACTACTTCTGGAAAGCCCGGCCGCTGCGAACGGAGGACTCCTCGTGAGCTCGCATGGGATTCGCGACCGTGTGGCGATCGTGGGCATGGGGTGCACCCGGTTCGCCGAGCACTTCGACAAGGGCACCGACGACCTGCTGCGCGAGGCGACGAACGAGGCGTTCGCCGGCGCCGGCGTGACCAAGGACGACGTCGACGCGTACTGGCTCGGCACCGCGCAGTCCGGGATGAGCGGGATCACCCTCGCCCGTCCGCTCGCACTCGAGGGCAAGCCGGTGACCCGCGTCGAGAACTTCTGCGCCACCGGATCTGAGGCATTGCGTCAGGCGGCCTACGCGGTCGCTTCCGGCGCGTATGACCTGGCGATGGCAGTCGGCGTCGAGAAGGTGAAGGACTCCGGCTACCAGGGGCTCAACGCGTTCCCCATCCCGAATGACGGAACGCAGCGGTCGCTGACGGCGGCCGCGATGTTCTCGATGGTCGCCCCGGCGTACGCCAAGCGGTACGGCGTCGACGAGGCCGAGATGAAGAACGTGCTCGCGCGGATCGCCTCGAAGAACCACGCGAACGGCGCGCGCAACCCCAAGGCGCAGTTCCGCAAGGAGATGCCGGTCGAAAAGCTGCTCGCGATGCCGGCGGTCGCCGGCGGGCTGTCGGTCTTCGACTGCGCCGGGGTTGCGGACGGGTCAGCATCGGCGATCGTGTGCCGCGTCGAAGACGCCGGGAAGTACACGGACAAGCCCCTGATCATCAAAGCGTTGTCCTTCGTCGCGGGCAACGGCTCGGGTCTGGAGGACCCGGCGTACGACTACACGCAGTTCCCGGAGGTCGCGGCGTCCGCCGCCGACGCCTACGCGCAGGCCGGGATCACCCACCCGCGTGCCGAGCTGGCGATGGCGGAGGTGCACGACTGCTTCACCCCGACCGAGCTGGTCCTGATGGAGGACCTGGGGTTCTGCGAGCGAGGGACGGCGTGGAAGGAGGTGCTCGCCGGAACCTTCGATCGCGACGGCGAGCTGCCGGTCAATCCCGACGGTGGGTTGAAGTCGTTCGGTCATCCCGTTGGCGCATCGGGTCTTCGCATGATGTACGAGGCCTGGCTGCAGCTGCGTGGCGAGGCGCCTGAGGAGCGGCGGATCTCGACGTACGGCAAGCGCTCGCTCGCGCTGACCCACAACCTCGGGGGCTACCCCGGCGAGATGGTGAGTTTCGTAGGAATCGTGGGCACCTAGCCCTATCTGGCGCTGAGCAGCGACGAAGTCGAGTCGCTGTAAGGCGACGGCCCCTCGGGTACCTCGAGAAGGCGATGACCGATCCGCTGGCTGCCATCCGCGCCGATCGATGAGAATCGGCCGGCGGAGTCGTCTGACGGTGAGGACCACATCACCGTCGAAGGAGCGAGTCATGGGCGAGACCACCGGAGTCGTGTCGGTGTCGCGGCGCATCGAGGCGCCGGCAGAGCGCATCTTCGCGCTACTGGCTGATCCCGACCGGCACACGGAGTTCGACGGATCGGACATGCTCCGAGGCGCCGACGGTGCACGGCCCATCAGCGCCGTGGGGGACCGATTCGTCATGAAGATGTACTTCGACGGCATGGGTGGCGACTACGCGATGGACAACCACGTCGTGGAGTTCGAGCCGAACCGGCGGATCGCCTGGACGCCCTCGGGTGCCGACGATCGGGTGACCAGTCGAGCCGGCGGCGAGGTGGGCGTGCCCGCCGGGCACAAGTGGAGCTTCGATCTCGAGCCGGACGGTCCGAGTGCGACCGTCGTCACTGAGACCTATGACTGCACCGCGGCACCCGAGGACCTGCGCCAGGCCATTCAGCACGGCGAGATCTGGCGGGGTGCGATGAGGGGCACGCTCGAGCGCATCGCGCAGCTCTGCTCGAGCTGAGCTAAGCCGGCAGGTCGACCCAGACGTGATCGGCCGCCGAGCGGCGGATCGCGTCCATCACACGCATGGCGGCGACGCCGTCGGCGAATGTTGCCGGCGACGGCCGGTCGTCGATCGGTGTCCCCGCTATGAGGCGGCCGAACGTGTCGAACAGCCGGGTGTACGGGCCCATGTCGATACCGGTGGAATGCAGCCAGTCGTAGGCGGTGACCAGCAGGTCCGCCGGTGGTGGTTCGGCGGCCGGCGTGACCAGGTCGGCCGGGATCTCGACGCTGCGGGTGCCTGAGTCGTCCGCGATCTTCACGGCGTCGCCCTCAGCCCAGATCGCGCCGCTGGTGCCGGCGATCCGGCTGGTGATCAGGAACGGTCCGCGGTCGGCGGCACTGCTCTGCATGATCCCTTCGCAGCCGCTCGCCGTACGGAAATGGACCGAGAAGGTGTCCTCGGCCGTCCAGCCGTGATCGGCGACGTTGAGGAGTGACGCGCTGACCCCCGTGATCTCACCGAGTGTCGTGCGGATCTGGTCGACAACGTGTGAGCCCTGCGCGCCGAGCCAGCCGCCGCCCTGGCCGGCGTCGGACCACCAATCCGGAACCTCCGCACCATCGCCGGCGAGCAGCGGAATGTGGAGCAGGAAGGTGGCGAGGCGTGGCTCGCCGATCACACCGTCCGCGATGAGCCTGGCCATCAGCGCCTGACCGGAGGCGAAGCGGAACTCACAGCCCAGCAGGTGGACGATTCCGGCTTGCTCGGCGGCCGCATGAACGACGCGGGCCTCCGCCTCGTCGCGGGCGAACGGCTTCTCGCAGACGATGTGCTTGCCGGCGGCGATCGCCGCAAGCGCCAGCTCGGCGTGGGTGTGCGGCGGGGTCGCGATCGTCACGGCGTCGATGTCGGGCATCGCGAGGACG
>DASZYY010000005.1:0-6122 GCA_035545175.1 Mycobacteriales bacterium | reverse complement strand
TCCCGGAGAATGGTGTTTCTCAGCACCATGCTTCCAGGGGGACTTCACGTGAGTTGGCTCGCGCGCTGGTGCGTGCGAAACCGGTGGATCGTCGTCGCCCTCTGGGTTGCCTCAGCCGTCTACACGGGCGTCATCGCGCACCGGGTCGGCTCGACGTACTCGAACAGCTTCAACCTGCCGAACACGGACACGCAGCGCGCGATCGACCTGTTGAAGGCGGACTTCCCGCAGGCGTCCGGTGACGTCGACCAGATCGTGCTGCATGCGACGCACGGCAAGGTGACCGACCCGGAGGTCATGGCGCCGGCGACGGCCCTTTTCGACCGGGTGGCGAAGATCCCTCACCTCATCGCGGTCATCTCGCCCTTCAGTCCTGCCGGCGCCGAGCAGGTCAGCAAGGACGGGACGATCGCCTACGCCGTCGTCCAGTGGGACCAGCTGCCCGACGTCCTGGCACAGTCGTCGATCGACGCCTTCATGAAGGACGCCAAAGCGGCGAACACTGCCAACTTGCAAGTGGAGCTCGAGGGTCAGTCGATCGAGCTGCAACAGAAGGTCAAGACCGGCCCGAGCGAGATCGCGGGCATCCTCGGCTCGGCGATCGTCCTGTTCCTCGCGTTCGGGTCGTGGCGTGGAATGGTCACCCCGCTGATCGCCGCGATCTTCGCGATCATGGTCGGCACGTCGATCGAGGCGATGCTGTCGCACACCCTGTCGGTGGCGCCGTTCGCGCAGCAGCTTTCAGTGCTGATGGGCCTGGGCGTAGGGGTGGACTATGCCCTGTTCATCGTGAGTCGACATCGCAACAACCTGCTGCACGGGATGAGCGTCGAGGACTCGATCGAGGCGTCCCTCAACACGTCGGGTCGTGCGGTGCTCTTCGCCGGTGCGACGGTGTGCGTCGCCCTGCTGGGGCTGCTGCTGTTGAACATCACCTTCCTGGTGGGGGTGGCGGTCGGTACGGCGGTCACCGTCGCGCTCACGATGATCGCGTCGTTGACGCTGACGCCCGCGCTGCTCGGGTTCATGGGGCTGAAGGTGCTCGGCCGTCGCCGGTTGACGCGGCTTCAGCAGCACGGGCCGGATGACAGCCATGTCACGGGCGGCTGGCTGCGGTGGGCGAAGGTCATCGAGCGCCGGCGACTTCCGTTCGCCCTGGTCGCCGTCGCGGTTCTCGTCATGCTGGCGGCGCCGGCCTTCGCGATGCGGCTCGGCTCGGCCGACGCCGGGAACGACGGTCCGGGCCAGACCACCCGCAAGGCCTACGACCTGCTCAGTGAGGGCTTCGGCGCGGGGTTCAACGGCAACATGCAGGTGGTTGTCCAGCTGCGCGCGCCCGGGGACGTCGCGCGGATCGCGCCGTTGGAGTCGGTCATCCGGCAGCAGCCGAATGTCGCCGAGGTGACGCCGGCGATCATGGGCATCGACCAGAAGACGGCGGTGTTCGTCGTCTTCCCGAAGAGCTCACCGCAAGACCAGGCGACGACTGATCTGGTGCAGAACCTGCGGACCAAGGTCATTCCGGCGACCATTCCCGGCACACCCGTGAAGGTCGCCTATGTGGGTGGGTCCACCGGGGCGATCATCGACTTCTCGCGGATCCTGTCGAACAAGCTGCCGCTGTTCATCGGGGTCGTCGTCCTGGCGGCGGCGTTGCTGCTGATGATCGCTTTCCGCAGCCTCGTCATCCCGTTGACGGCATCGGTGATGAACGTCTTCGCGGCGCTCGCGAGCTTCGGCGTGCTGGTGTTCGTCTTCCAGCAAGGCCACCTCGCCGACGTGTTCACGATCGGCCGGCCAGGTCCGGTCGACGCGTTCATCCCGGTGATGATGTTCGCGATCCTGTTCGGCCTGTCGATGGACTACCAGGTCTTCCTCGTCAGCCGGATGCACGAGGAGTGGATCCACACCGGTGACAACAAGCTCGCCGTCCGCGTGGGCCAAGCCGAGACCGGCCGGGTCATCACCGCGGCCGCGAGCATCATGACGGTCGTCTTCCTCGCCTTCGTCTTCAGCGACCAGCGTCAGGTGTCCGAGTTCGGCCTCGGTCTCGCCAGCGCCGTGGTGATCGACGCGTTCATCCTGCGAACCGTCCTCGTGCCGGCTGTGATGCACGCCCTCGGACAGGCCAACTGGTACCTCCCGAAGTGGATGGACCGGGTCTTGCCGCACCTGAGCATCGAGCCGCCGGACCGCATGTACGACGACGACCTCACCCTCGCCGACTTCGAAGGCCACTGAAACTACTTTGCTCATGCAAGTGTCTAGGTGAGAAACTAGGCACGAGTGAGCCGGCTGCAGAGATTCCGACGCGACACGTTCGCGTCGTTGGCGAACCCGAACTACCGGCTCTACTTCGGCGGTCAGTCGATCTCGATGATCGGCACCTGGATGCAGGCGATCGCGCAGTCGTTCCTGGTGTTCCGGATCACCGACTCCGGCACCGACGTCGGGCTGATCGTCGCGCTGCAGACGTTGCCGGTGATGCTGCTCGGACCGTACGGCGGTGTGGTGGCCGACCGCGTCGACAAGCGTCGGCTCACGATTGCGCTGCAGTCCCTCATGGGGGTCCAGGCGTTGGTTCTCGGCCTGCTCACCGTCACCCACGTCGTCACGATGTGGGAGATCGGGGTGCTGGCCGTCGTACTCGGGCTGAACAACACGTTCGAGAACCCGGCCCGCCAGTCGTTCATCCTCGAGATGGTCGGACCGGGCCACCTCCGCAATGCGGTGACGCTCAACTCCGTGATGGTCAACGTCGCGCGCGCCGTCGGCCCGGCCGCAGCGGGGCTGATCATCAATGCCGGTGGTCTGGGCATCTGCTTCCTGATCAACGCCGGGAGCTTCGTCGCGGTGGTGGTGTCGCTGCTGGCGATGGACGTCGCCGCGCTGTCGCCGTCGGAGCCGGCGCAACGTCGGCCGGGGCAGCTGATGGAGGGGTTCCGGTACATCCGCAGCGAGGTCGGACTTGCCGTCCCGCTGTTGATGATGGCGATCGTCGGCTGCCTCACCTACGAGTTCCAGGTGACGCTCCCGGTCGTCGCTGCTCGAGCTTTTCACGGCGGCTCCCGCACGTACGGCTTCATGACGGCCGCGATGGGCGTGGGCGCGATCGTTGGCGGCCTGTACGCCGCCGCGCGGGGGAGGACCGGCCTCGCCACGCTGGTGCGCTCCTCAGCCGTGTTCGGCGTCCTCCTCGCGCTGGCGGCGGTGGCACCTGACCTGTGGCTGGAGATCCTCGCCCTCGCTGCGGTCGGCGCCGCGAGTGTCACCTTCATTTCGAAGGGAAACAGCACCCTGCAGCTCGCCGCCGCGCCCCAGATGCGCGGCCGGGTCATGGCGCTCTGGGCGGTGGCCTTTCTCGGGTCGACGCCGATCGGCGGGCCGGTCGCGGGAGCGGTCGCGCAACACGTCGGCGCCCGCTGGGGGCTGGGTCTGGGTGCGCTCGCCTGCGGACTCGCCGCCGTCCTCGGAGCCATGGCGCTGCGCAAGGTTCGGGTCGCCTCGGCGATCACGACGTCGGAGGTCGTCGACAGCGAGGAGGGCCCTGTCATGGAGGCTGCGCGCTGATCTACCGTTGTTCGTCGTGGGGGTACGCACCGCGCTGAAGCGCAAGAAGCTCGAGGCGCAGTTCTTCTGGTCCTACGGCAAGCAGCGGGCGCGCGCCGATTGGTACCTGCGCAAGTGCAAGGCCGTCGGTGCGCAGGCGACGATGCTCGGCAGCCCCACGGTCGACGCCACCGACATGGAGGTCGGTGACCACTTCAAGATCTGGTCGACGCACAAGCGGACGTTGGTCACCGGCTGGGGAAAGCTGCGGATCGGCGATCGGGTGTTCCTCAACAACGGCGTCTTCCTTGCCTGCTGTCACGAGATCACGATCGGCAACGACATCGCGATCGCCAATGACGTCTACATCACTGACAGCGACAGCCACGGTGTCGAGGGGCGTCCGGTGCGCGAGGCGCCGGTGGTCATCAAGGACGGCGCATGGATCGGCGCGCGAGCGATCATCCTGCCCGGCGTGACGATCGGGTCGCGTGCACTCGTTGCGGCGGGTGCGGTCGTCACCAAGGACGTGCCCGACGACACGCTCGTGGGCGGCAACCCCGCGAAGGTCATCCGTCAGCTGGTCTACCCGCCCGGGGTGACCAGGGCCTGGTACGACGACCCGAACCTGTTCGTGCACCCCGTCTTCGCAACAGACCCCGAGGTCTAGCGGGTGTTGCTCATCACCCGCGCGACGATTCGCTCGACCTTCTCCTCGAGGTCCTCAGCCGAGTCGATCGAGTGCCACGCGGTGACGACATCATCCGCGACAAGCTGGTAGGTGAAATAGACCTCCAGCCAGTTCATCAGCAGCACGAGCCCGAACAACCCGGGCACGAACAGCAGGAACAGCAGCTCCCACGACGTGCTCATGGCACAGGTCTATCCACTTTCGCGAGAGGCAATCACCGTTCCCAGACGGTTGGGACGCCGTGTCCCGAGGCAGTGCCGAGAAGACGTTCCGCGCCTCCCGGCCAGGTGCGAAGGCTGAGAAGGAACTCGTAGTCGCCGCCAGGAACCCGCCGCGTCGGCTCGAGTGTCAGGTGCGCCAACCGACGCCGGGTGGTTGCCTCTGCGCCCAGAGCCTCGATGCGGGCGACCAGCGCGTCCTGACTCTCTCCTGACAGGTACTGGCGGAACACCGAGTGCCAGACCACTGTCCAGGTGCCGTCCGTGAGCACGGTGCGAGACAGCGTTTGCTCCGCGCTCTCGCGTCGCACCTTGACCGGCAGTGCGGCCGCAAGCTCGAAGGCGCCGCGAAGTCGTTGCAGTCGCGCGACCTGGTCGGGCCACACGTACGCGGTCAGCAGCAGCCGTCCGGCGTCGGTGGAGACGTCGACCGGGTCGAGGTCGCCGCCGTCGCGCGCCGTGACCTCGAACCGGACGGCCGGCGGCGCGACACCGAGCCATGCTGCGCCGAGCTGCACCGGCGAGGCGGGGTCTCCGTAGCTCGCGACCTCGCCGTCGATCCGGAACCGGTCCGCCCGCAGGTTCAGTCCGCCGCTCGCGCCGACCTCGACGATCCGCATCGGCAGCGATGCCTCGGCTGCGAGGTGCAGCAACCCACCGACGAGCGCGGCGCCGCGGCCGACCTCGTTCGTCTGCGGTGGACGATGCAGCCAGCTGCGGACGGCGTCCCGATGCTCGGCCAGCGTCGCGATGAACGCCGGCACCGCGGCTTCGGGCGGTCCGGCGACAGCCGGCGTCACCGACGGGTAGAACTTCGCCAGCTCCGGCGCCTGCCCGGCGAGGACGATCCCATGGACGCCGCCCATCATCCGCAATGCGAGGGCACTCGGGCCCGGGTCCTGGAGGCGGCCGTCGAGGATCGCTGCCGTGGGGCCACCGCGGGCCAGGTCGTCGGCGGCATTCCGCAGCAGTACGTCGTACAGCGGGCTGCCCATCCGGGCGCAGCCGTCGGCTTGCTGCCGGAACAGTCGAGCCGTGCGCTCGACCGGCGTCTCCGACGGACGCCGGGTCACGGCGTCAGTGCCGCGAGCACCTCATCGTGCAGCAGCCCGTTGGTCGCCACCGCGCTGCCACCGTCCACGCGCTGCGCGCCGGTGAGATCGGTGAACCGCCCGCCCGCCTCCTCGACGATGACGCTGAGGGGTGCGAGATCCCAGAGGGAGACCTCAGGCTCGCATGCGATGTCGACGGCACCTTCGGCGACGAGCATGTACGACCAGAAGTCACCGAACGCCCGGTCGCGCCACACCGAGTCCACGAGTCCGCGGAACTGGTCGCGTCGGCCGGCGGCGTCCCATCCCTCGAGCGACGAGTACGACAGCGATGCATCGTCGACCGAGGCGACCTGTGACACCCGGCACTCACTTCGACGGTCGTAGTCCGGACCGGTCCAGGCGCCGCCACCTCGCACCGCCCACCAGCGCCGCTGCAGGGCAGGCGCGGACACGAGGCCCACGACAGTCTGCTCGTCCTGCTGGAGCGCGATGAGCGTCGCCCACACCGGCACGCCACGCACGTAGTTCTTGGTGCCGTCGATCGGATCGATCACCCAGCGGCGCGAGCTGTCGCCCGCCACGCCGTACTCCTCGCCGATGATCGCGTCG
>DASZYY010000004.1:0-3017 GCA_035545175.1 Mycobacteriales bacterium | reverse complement strand
GGCTCGACGTAGTCGACCTCGCCGTCCTTGCGCCGCACCAGGACGCGGTTCTCCGCGAAGGAGCCGTTCGGGTTGAGCGGCGCGTTGGCCTGGGCGATGACGTGACGGTCTTCCTCGTCAGCGGTCAGGTAGTCGATCTGGTCCGTGACCCGGCCCTTGTCGACGCGCCGGTACGGCGTCTCGACGAAGCCGAACGGGTTTACCCGCGCGTACGTCGACAGCGACCCGATCAGGCCGATGTTCGGGCCTTCAGGGGTCTCGATCGGGCACATCCGGCCGTAGTGGCTGGGGTGCACGTCGCGGACCTCGAAGCCGGCGCGCTCACGCGACAGACCACCGGGACCGAGCGCGGACAGCCGGCGCTTGTGGGTCAGACCGGCGAGCGGGTTGGTCTGGTCCATGAACTGCGACAGCTGCGAAGTTCCGAAGAACTCCTTGATCGAGGCGACGACCGGACGGATGTTGATCAGGGTCTGCGGCGTGATTGCCTCGACGTCCTGAGTCGTCATGCGCTCGCGGACGACGCGCTCCATGCGCGACAGGCCGATGCGGACCTGGTTCTGGATGAGCTCGCCGACCGTGCGCAGGCGCCGGTTGCCGAAGTGGTCGATGTCGTCGGTCTCGAAGCCCGCGTCGCCGCGGTGCAGCCGAACCACGTAGTCGATCGCGGCGACGATGTCGTCCTCGGTGAGGACGCCCACGCTCTGGGCGACCGACGTACCGAGCTTCTTGTTGACCTTGTAGCGGCCGACCTTCGCGAGGTCGTAGCGCTTCTCGTTGAAGTACAGGTTGTTGAGCAGCGTCTCCGCGGCGTCACGCGTCGGGGGCTCACCCGGGCGCAGCTTGCGGTAGATGTCGATCAGCGCCTCGTCCGGCGTGGAGGTGTGGTCCTTCTCGAGCGTCAGACGCATCGAGTCGAACTCACCGAACCGGTCGAGGATCTTCGCGTCGTCCCAACCGAGCGCGCGAAGCAGCACCGTGACGGGCTGGCGGCGCTTGCGGTCGATGCGGACGCCGACCTGGTCACGCTTGTCGACCTCGAACTCCAGCCACGCACCGCGGCCGGGGATGACCTTGGCGGTGTAGACCTCGCGGTCGGTGACCTTGTCGAGCGTCCGGTCGAAGTAGACGCCGGGCGAACGGACGAGCTGGGAGACGACGACCCGCTCGGTGCCGTTGATGATGAACGTGCCCTGACTGGTCATGAGCGGGAAGTCGCCCATGAAGACCGTCTGGCTCTTGATCTCACCGGTCTCGTTGTTCGTGAACTCAGCGATCACGAACAACGGAGCCGAGTAGGTCATGTCCTTGTCCTTGCACTCCTCGATGGAGTGCGGGGGGTCCATGAGCTTCGGCTCGCGGAACTCCAGCGACATGGTGTCGGAGAAGTCCCTGATCGGGCTGATCTCGGAAAGGATCTCCTCGAGCCCGGAGGGCGTACCGGCCTCGACCGACTCACGCCAGGCCGGCGAGCCGATCAGCCATTCGAACGAGGAGGTTTGCAGCGCCAGCAGGTTCGGGACTTCGAGCGGCTCGTTGATCCGCGCGAAGGAGATGCGGCGTGGTGCAAGGGTGGACGAAGCAGAAGCATTGGTGCGCGAGGCGGCCAAGTGGGGTCCTTCTCTAGTGCCCGCTGTCAACGTGCGCGCACGCCGATGGAACCGGCCCAATTGGGCGCGGAGGCATCAGGAAGCAGCGCAAACGAGCAGCATAGACCCGAACGGGCTATCTGTCTACACCAGCCCACGCTCAAACAGACCCAAGCCGGGGCCAGCGCGTTCTCACGCTGCGCAGCAGGATGGCCTCCGGGCGGCCCCACGTCAAGCCCCGTAAGGGATTTGTGGCCTTCGGCGTGTCTGTTCCGCCGTGGTTAGAAGGGCTGCAGGTTGTCGATGACCCAGCGCCCGTTCTGCTTGACCATCGTGACCTCGATGACCGATCGGTCCAGGCGTGACGTGGCGTTGAGCAGCTTGTTCTCCACCGTCTGGTCGGCGAAGACCAGGATCCGGGCCGTCGTGGGCGTTGCCGAGACCACTCCGGCCGCCGCGACGGTTCCGGTGGTCACCGCGTGGGTCTTCTGGGCAAGCGGGGTGACCGATTTTGCGGCGGTCTCGGCGTAGTTGGCCCGGAACTTCCGGCTCATCCCGGCCTCGGCGCGCTGGAAGTCCGCCTCGAGCGTCCGGTAGTCGTACGTGAGGGCCGCCGCAGTCTCCGCCTTCGCCGCGACCAGTGCGGACGTCGCCGACGTACCGGTCGTGGCCCGCGCGGCCGCGACCTGGCGGTCGTGGGAGCTGCGCCGCGCCGCGATCCCCAGCACGGTCCCGGCGGCGAGGGTGAGGACAACGCAGACGGCAGTGGCCAGCGCGACCGGTCCCACCGAGCGATCCGCCGAGTGCCGGCCGTCTGCCTCGTGGACCGGCTCGCCGGCAAGTGCCGCCGCCATGCCCTCGGCGGCCACCCGGACGGAGACTTCGACGTCGCCGGCCGGCGACGGGTCGGGCTGCGTCGGTGTCGTGGCCTGCGGTCCGGCGGGCCCGGGCTCGACGGCCGGGGCCTCGGTCGGCGGCTCCTCAGCGTCTGGCTCGACCGCGATCGGCTCGGCGGGCTCCGCCTCGGCTGCCACCGGCGACTCCGCCGGCGCGGCTGCTTGCGGCGACTGCGCGGCGGGCTCGGATTCGGTCTCGCCCGCCGCATCCGTCGCCGGCATCGGGAGCGTGGCCTCGGCTTGGGGTTGCGGCTGTGGTGCCGGCGTGCCCGGCTCGGGAACGACCCCGCGCGGCGTCACCGCCACGAACTCGGGCGGGCTGCTGGTCTCGTCGTCGTTCGTCACCGCGGCACTCCGCTTACTGCGTGCCTCATAGGCACGACGCTTGTTACGTGCCTCATAGGGGCACGACATTGCTCGTGAGCCAGCGGTCGCCGACCTTGCTGAGTGAGATCTGCATCCGGAACAGCTGCTGAGTTCCGAGCTTGGTCTTCGTGTTGGTCGCGACGCCCTTGAGCGCGACGAGCACGAC
>DASZYY010000003.1:0-20712 GCA_035545175.1 Mycobacteriales bacterium | reverse complement strand
CCAATCTCAAGGCACCAAAAGCCCGCGTCATGCCGTTAGACCACCCGGGATCAACGAGCGAAGCCTACGGCTCTGCGGACGGCTCGATCGCGGATGAAAGTCCTCTCCACCACCCCTCGATCGATCTGCAAAGCTCCCTCGTCTCTGTTGGTGGATCAGATGGCGTTCTTCAAGATCACGCATGTGCGGAGGGTTACTGGTGGGTACGACTCTTCTTGATCTTCGTCCACACAGGGCGTGCGACCATGGAGTCCGCGCCAGCCCGAGAGGAATAGGTGGATGACGCAGACCCTCAGCACTCCCATCGCCGCAGAAGCAGGTCCGCGAGGCCCGCTCCCCGAGACCGGACTCGTGCGCAGCAAGGCCGCCGCTCGCGCCGAGCAGGTGATCCTGGTGTTCATCATCGCGATCCCGCTCGCCGCGATCGCCGCGGCGGCGCCGGTGGCATGGGGCTGGGGCCTCGGCTGGCACGACGTCGTGATCGCCGCTGTGATGTACGCGATCTCGGGCCACGGCATCACCGTCGGCTTCCACCGCTACTTCACGCACGGTGCGTTCAAGGCGAAGAAGGCACTCCGGGTCGCTCTTGCCGTCGCCGGCAGCCTCGCGATCCAGGGTCCGGTCATCCGGTGGGTCGCCGACCACCGGCGTCACCACGCCTACAGCGACAAAGAAGGCGACCCGCACTCGCCGTGGCGGTACGGCGCCAACGTCAAGTCGCTCATCAAGGGTCTCTGGCACGCGCACATCGGCTGGATGTTCGACATCGAGCAGACCAACCACGCCCGGTTCGCCCCTGACCTGCTCGCCGACCGCGCGATCGTCCGCATCTCGAAGGCCTTTCCCTGGCTGACCGCGGTCAGCCTGCTGGTCCCCCCGCTGGTCGGCTACCTCTGGTCCGGCTTCGCCTGGCAGGGCGCCCTCTCCGCCTTCTTCTGGGCCAGCCTGGTCCGCGTCGCGCTGCTGCACCACGTCACGTGGTCGATCAACTCGATCTGCCACGCGATCGGCAAGAAGCCGTTCCAGGCACGCGACGAGTCACGCAACGTGTGGTGGCTCGCGATCCCCTCGATGGGCGAGTCCTGGCACAACCTGCACCACGCTGACCCGACAGCGGCTCGCCACGGCGTGCTGCGCGGCCAGCTCGACTCGACCGGTCGCATCATCTGGGCGTTCGAGAAACTGCACCTCGCCTACGACGTGCGCTGGCCCTCACCGGAGCGCATCAAAGCCAAGCTCGCCTGACCGCCGAGCCCAACGCTTTGGATGCCTCAAGGGGTCCTGAGACATCCATATCGTTGGGCTCGACTCACGCGGCTGCCGCAAACGCGCGGCGGACCTGCGCGAGGAATGGTCCCGAGTCGTCGTAGTAGTCGCTGCGGCTGGCAACCAGGACCGTCCAACCAAGTGCGCGGATCGCGTCTCGCCGCCGGTCATCCGCCCTGCGCTGTTCCCAGTGCAAGGCGCCGTCGTACTCGACGATGATCCGGCGGTCGGGATAGGCCAGGTCCGCCCGCGCCACGAAGTCGCCCTGGCCGTTGCGCACGACGTACTGCGCGACCGGCGCCTCGAATCCCGACGACATCAGAAGAACGCGAAGCCTGGACTCCATCGGAGACTCGCTCAGCGGCTCCATCAGGGCCGCGACTCGGTCGGCCTGCGTCACACCTCGAAGCCTGCGATGGCCGCGGGTATAGGCAGCGAACGCATCGGAGCTCACAAGGCCGGCATGCGCGAGTGCGTCCGCCACGACCACGGCCTCGCTGAGTGAAAGCCAGCGGGCGCAGTCAAAGGCGGTGCGGACCGGGTTCGTCACCCAAGCGCCATCGACCCGGTCCAGGTCGGTGGCCGTGACAGTGATCTCGCGGACCAGGCAACCCGGTCGTGCGCGTCGCCAGTCACCCGTCCGGCGGCCGACCCAGACGAGCGACCCACGCCGGTCCTGGACGTCGACGCCATAGATCCATGCGGCCGTCAGCCCGCAGATGAAGCCATCGGGACCCAGCACCAGCTTTGCCGCCTCAACCCGCATCGCCATGGTGTCTTCCACGGATGTATGCACCCAGATATCGCGAAACACATGCCGCCACTCGCTTCCCTTGAGGGCTGCAAAGGTCAATCCGGCGGCACGAGCCTCCGCGATCGTGAAAGGGCAGTGGCGCAATCCCTCGGGAACGTACGGCGTGGTTGGCACCTCGCGAGGGTGCACGGACCAACGGCGGCGACGCAGGCGCCGTCCACAGGTCTCAGCGAGCCCAACGCTTTGGATGCCTCAAGGGGCCCTGAGACATCCATATCGTTGGGCTCGGCGGGCTAGACGATTCTCGCGCCGGGGGCGGGCCCCGTCGCTCGCCTCACTGTTCGGCAGACGTCGTAGCCGGCCAGCGCCGACGCGATCCGTACGGCGTCCCCAGGCGTCCGCGCCAGCAACGCCACCGTCGGTCCTGACCCGGACACGATCCCGCCGGCCGCACCGAGCTCGCGCCCGGCCTCCAGCACGCGCGCCAGGTTCGGCCGCAGCTGAAGCGCCGGGGCCTGCAGGTCGTTGCGCAGCGCCAACCCCAGCGCGACCGCGTCGCCGGCCCGCAGCGCTGCCAGCACGCCGTCCGCAGCCGACGGCTCATCCGGCTCGTCGTCACCGCGCTGCCGGTCCAGCTCGGCGTAGACCGTCGGGGTCGACAGACCCAGCTCCGCGACCGCGAGCACCCAGTGCCACTCACCGCGACTCAGCACCGGGGACACGACCTCGCCGTGACCGGTGCCGAGTGCGGTCCCGCCGTGGAGCAGGAACGCGACGTCACTGCCGAGCCCGGCGGCGAGCCGCTCCAGCTCCCGCTGCGACAACCCGGCGCCCCATAAGGCATCCGCGGCCACCAGAGCAGCCGCCGCGTCCGCGCTGCCGCCCGCCAGGCCGCCGCCGACCGGGATGTCCTTGCGCAACGTGACGTGCGCGGCCGGGTCGACCCCCGCCACCGCGGCCACCGCGCGCACGGCTTGCACTGCGAGGTTGTCCTCGTTCACCGGTACGTCGTCGACGTGGTCGCCTTCGATCTCGACGGTGACCCCGCGACGCTCGACCCGTTCCACCGTGACCAGGTCGAAGAGGCTGACGGCGTGGTAGATCGTGTGCAGCTCGTGCTTGCCGTCACTTCGACGCGGGCCGACCCCGAGATGCAGGTTGACCTTCGCGGGCACCCGCACGGTCACGCTTTGGGACGACACCCGACCAACCCTATTGAGCAGCCGCTTCGGCGATTCGCGCGAACGCCGCCACGTCCAGCTGCTCACCACGCGTCGCCGGGTCGATGCCGGCCGCGACCAGTGCGGCCTCGGCAGCCGCGGGTGAGCCGGCCCATCCGGCCAGCGCCGCGCGCAGCGTCTTGCGGCGTTGCGCAAACGCCGCGTCCACGACCGCGAACACCGCTTCCCGGGAGGCGGACGTCTGCGGCGGCGTACGGCGCTCGAACGCCACCAGCCCGGAGTCGACGTTGGGCACCGGCCAGAAGACACCCCTGGGCACCGGACCGGCCCGCCGCGCTGCCGCCCACCAGGCGAGCTTCACGGTCGGCGCGCCGTACACCCGTGAGCCCGGCGCCGCCGTCAACCGGTCAGCCACCTCGGACTGCACCATGACCAGTCCGCGCCGCAGCGAGGGCAGCACCTCGAGCAGGTGCAGCACCACCGGTACCGCCACGTTGTAAGGGAGGTTCGCGACCAGCGCCGTCGGGTCGACCGGAAGGCGCTCGACCCGCAACGCGTCAGCGGCGACAACCTGCAACCGCTCCGCCAGATCGGGCGCGAACCGGCCGACCGTGGCCGGCAGCTCAGCCGCCAGAGCCGGGTCGATCTCGACCGCGACGACCCGCGCCGCGAGCGGGAGCATCGCCAGCGTCAGCGAGCCGAGCCCGGGCCCGACCTCGAGCACGACGTCGTCCGCGCCGATCTGCGCAGCGGCGGCGATCCGCCGGACAGTGTTGGCGTCGACGACGAAGTTCTGGCCGAGCGACTTGCGCGGGCGGATATCGAGAGCAGTGGCGAGCGCGCGAATCTCGGCCGGACCGAGCAGCCGGTCACTCACCAGTTGAAGACGCGGGCGGCCGTCGCGGTGACCGCAGCCGCGACCTCGTCCTCATCGACGCCCTTCGCCTCCGCGATGGCGCGCACCGTCAACGGCACGAGGTACGGCGAGTTCGGGGCGCCGCGGTACGGCATCGGCGTCAGGAACGGCGCGTCGGTCTCGACGAGCAGCTGGTCCAGCGGCGCGACGGCCGCCGCGTCGCGGAGGTCCTGCGCGTTCTTGAAGGTGACGTTCCCGGCGAAGGACATGACGTAGCCGCGGTCGGCGCACTTGCGCGCGAAGTCCGCGTCGCCGGAGAAGCAGTGGAAGATGACGCGCTCCGGCGCACCCTCGCTCTCGAGCACCCGCAGCACGTCGTCGTGTGCCTCGCGGTCATGAATCATCACGGCCTTGCCGGTCTGCTTCGCGATCGCGATGTGCCGGCGGAACGACTCCTCCTGCGGAACCCAGCCGCCTTCCTCGGTGCGGAAGTGGTCGAGTCCGGTCTCACCGACCGCGACAACGCGCGGCGCCGCGGCGAGCCGCTCGATCTCGGTCCAGATCTCCTCGTTCGCCGCGTGCGCCTCGTTGGGGTGCACCGCGACCGCCGCCCATACGTCGTCACGGGACTCGGCGAGCTCGACGCTCCAGCGCGAGGACGGCACGTCGATCCCGATCTGCACGACGCGTTCGATCCCGACCGCCTTCGCCGAAGCCATGACCTCCTCGACGTCGACCTTCATCAAGTCCAGGTGGCAGTGGCTGTCGAGGGCCGGCGTTGCCAGCGGTGGCGGCGACGGCGGCAGTTCACCCTCCCGCTTCGCGCTGCGGTCTCGACCCGAAGCGGACGTGGCCGTGCTCACTCCCCGCCCATCCGCGCGAGCTCCTCGTCGATCACCGCGGCGTCGAGCTTGGCGAACAGCGGGGTCGGCGGCGCAACCGGGTTGCCGACCTTCAGCGGGTCGCTCTGCCAGCGCACGCTGCTGTCGTAGTCACCCGCGAGGACGGGGTACGACGGGCCGCCGTCGAGGTCGTCGACCTCGCGAAGCTCCGGCTGCGGCGCCAGCACGCCATCACGGCCGAGCAGCTCGTGCACCTGCTGCGAGGTGTGCGGGAGGAACGGCGCGAGCATCGTGGTGCAGTCGCTCACCGCCTGCAGCGCGACGTGCAGGATCGTCGCCATCCGCTCCGGCTCGGAGTCCTTGAGCTTCCACGGCGCCTGCTCGGAGAGGTACTTGTTCGCCTCGGCCACCACCCGCATCGTCTCGGTCAGCGCGGCGCGCATCCGCGAGCGCTCCAGGTCAGCCCCCACCGCGGCGAACGCGCCCCGCGTGGTGTCGAGCAAGGCCCGGTCGATGTCGGTCAGCTCGCCCGCCGCCGGCAGCGACCCGAGGTTCTTCGCGGTGAACGACAGCGAGCGGTTGACGAGGTTGCCCCAGGCGGCGACGAGCTCGTCGTTGTTGCGCCGGACGAACTCCGACCAGGTGAAGTCGGTGTCGTTGGACTCCGGGCCCGCGGCCGTCAGGTAGTAGCGCAACGAGTCCGGGGAGTACCGCGACAGGAAGTCGCGGACGTAGATGACGACCGAGCGGCTCGAGGAGAACTTGCGCCCCTCCATGGTGAGGAACTCGCTCGACACGACCTCGCTCGGCAGCTGCAGCTCCCCCAGCTCGCCCGGCGACCCGCCGTACGCGCCCTTCCCGTCGTAGCCGAGCAGCTCCGCCGGCCAGATCTGGGAGTGGAAGGTGACGTTGTCCTTGCCCATGAAGTAGTAGGACTCGGCGGTCGGGTCGCACCACCACGCCCGCCAGGCATCGGCATCGCCGGTACGGCGCGCCCACTCGACCGAGGCCGACAGGTAGCCGATGACGGCGTCGAACCACACGTAGAGCCGCTTGCTCGGGTTGTCCTCCCAGCCGGGCAGCGGGATCGGCACTCCCCAGTCGATGTCGCGGCTCATCGCGCGCGGCTTGATGTCCTCGAGCAGGTTGAGGGAGAACCGCAGCACGTTCGGACGCCAGTCGGTGCGGGTCTGCAGCCAGCTCCCGAGCGCGTCGGCAAGCGCCGGCAGGTCGAGGAAGAAGTGCTCAGTCTCGACGAACGACGGGACCTCACCGTTGATCCGCGACCGCGGGTTGATCAGCTGGTCGGCGTCGAGCTGGTTGCCGCAGTTGTCGCACTGGTCGCCGCGGGCACCGTCGTAGCCGCAGATCGGGCAGGTGCCCTCGATGTAGCGGTCGGGCAGGGTGCGCCCCGTCGACGGGGAGATCGCGCCCTTCGTGGTCCGCTCGATCATGTAGCCGTTGCGGTGCAGGGTCTTGAACATCTCCTGCACGACCGCGTAGTGGTTGCGCGTCGTCGTACGCGTGAACAGGTCGTAGGTGAGTCCGAGCTGCTGCAGGTCCTCGGCAATGACCCGGTTGTAGCGATCCGCGAGCTCGCGCGGTGACACGCCCTCCTGGTCGGCCTGCACCAGGATCGGTGTGCCGTGCTCGTCGGTGCCGCTGACCATGAGCACGTCGTTGCCGGCGAGCCGGTGGTAACGGCTGAAGACGTCCGAGGGCACCCCGAAGCCCGCAACGTGGCCGATGTGCCGCGGGCCGTTGGCATACGGCCAGGCCACCGCGGTGAGGATGCGCCGAGTCACGACAGCAGCCTATTCAGGCGGGCTCGCGCATTTCTCCGAAGATCCGCGGATACGAGTGTCGGAGCCGAGCTGTCGCGCAAAAGGCGGCGAAAATGGCGCGAAGCCCCTCCGTGTATGAGACGGAGGGGCTTCGCTCGTGTTCCTGCTGCACCGGCGAAGCCGATCGATCAACCGGAGTCGATCTCTCAACTGCCGTGCGTTGCAAGAACCCGGACTCCGTAATCCGAAGACCCGCGTCGATGCCTCCGCGGCGCCTCACTCCGGTTACCCGAAGCAAGAGCTCCGCAACGCGATCCGGTTACCCGAACCGCTCGCTTCGTGACCCCCCTGGTTGCCCAGGCGACTCGCGTCGCGTCGTACCTGGCGTTCCGGGGAAGCAGTCCGTCCGGTTGCCCGAACGATCAACCCCCTGGTGCCCGAGTACGTCGCACTCCGTTACCGAAGTGCTTCGCATCTAGCGCTGCAGCTCTGGCCCGAGGGCTTCCTTCTGCGTGGTCTCCGTTTCCGGTGACAGACGGATTTGTAATGGGTTGGCAGAGCTTGCACAAGAGGTTTCCGGAACTATTTTTTGATGCACAGGAGTGTCCACAGCCGAGCCCCGGTTGTCCCCCGACGACGAGCAAAGGCAGCGACTCGTCCACCGGGATGTGCACAAAATCTGTGGACCGTCACGGCGTCGATTTCATGGTCGCGGCGTCGTAGACGACGCGTCGCGACAACCCCGTCGCGGCAGTCACTTGGTCTATCGCGTCGCGTCGAGTTGCCCCGCCGGCGACCCGCGCCTCGACGTCACGGCGCAACGCCGACGGGTCGACCTGGGTCACCGTCGGGGACGCGCCGGCAATGACGACCGTCACCTCACCGAGGACGTCACGGGCAGCGGCCCAGGCCGCAAGGTCGGCGAGGGTTCCGCGACGGACCTCCTCGTGAGTCTTGGTCAGCTCCCGGCACACCGCCGCCCGCCGGTCGGAACCGAAGACCGACTCGAGATCTGCGAGGGTCGCGGCCAACCGGCGTGGTGACTCGAAGATCACCTGCGCCCGGGGATCGACGGCCAGCTCGGCCAGCCGGGTTCGCCGCTCACCCCCACGTCGCGGCAGGAAGCCCTCGAAGCACCAGCGGTCGACCGGCACGCCCGCGACGGCGACCGCCGCGGTCACGGCCGACGGACCCGGCAGCACCGTGACCGGCAGCTCTCGCGCGATCGCCCCGGTGAGGAGCACGAAACCGGGGTCGGAGACCAGTGGCACGCCCGCGTCGCTCACCAGCAGCACGGTTCGGCCCGCGGCCACCTCGTCGAGCAGTCCGGCCGCCCGGCCACGCTCGACCGCGTCGTACACCGCCACGACCTTGGCCCGGACGACCACCTCGAGCGCGCTCGCGAGGCGACGCAACCGCCGGGTGTCCTCCGCGGCGATCACGTCAGCGTCAGCCAGCGCTTCGCGCAGCCGGCTCGACGCGTCGCGCGGGTCACCGATCGGCGTGGCGGCAAGGACGAGCGGCACCCGCTCATTCAACCGGCTTCATACGATGAGCGAGTGCCGGCTGAGACGTTGGATATCGACGATGTCGCACCTGAGCTGACGACCTCCGCCCGCGAAGCACTCGACCGGATCCGCAACCGCCTGGTTCGGCCCATGCCGGACGACGGGGTCTGGGGCTGGCTTCTGCCGCTCGCGATCACCGCATTCGGCGGCTTCCTGAGGTTCTGGCGGATCACCCGCCCCGGCGGGCACAGCCTGCACTCGAACTCGAGCATCGTCTTCGACGAGACGTACTACGCCCACGACAGCTGGTCACTGCTGCATCACGGCGTCGAGACCGACGGCCTGATGAAGACCCAGTCTTTCATCGTTCATCCGCCGCTGGGCAAGTGGATGATGGCGGTCGGCGAGGCGCTGTTCGACCACGGCAAGTCGGTCACCTTCCACAAGACGATCTATCCCGCCAGCCCGTTGTCCTTCCGGTTCATGGGCGCGCTGCTCGGCACCCTGGCGATCCTCATCACCGCCCGGGTCGCCCGCCGGATGTTCCGCTCCACCGCGCTCGGCGTGATCGCCGGAACCCTGCTCGCCCTCGACGGCCTGGAGTTCGTCCAAAGCCGTACCGCGACCCTCGACATCTACCTGCTGTTCTGGGTCATCGCGGCATTCGCTTGTCTTGTCGCGGACCGCGACTGGGGCCGCCGGCGACTGGCCGAGCGACTCGAGGCACCGCTCGGGCCGCACGAGTGGGGCCCGCGCCTGGGACTGCGCCCGTGGCGCTGGGCAACCGCGATCTGCCTCGGCGCCGCGTGCGCCACGAAGTGGAACGGCTCCTACTACATCCCGGGCTTCATCCTTCTCGCGCTTGCCTGGGACCTCGGCGCGCGCCGTACCGCCCGAGTCGGCGTACGCGGCAGTCGCCAGCCGAACTGGTGGCTCTGGCGCAGCGCCGCCTGGCGCAGTCTGCTGCCGATCGCGGCCGTCTTCCTGCTGGTCCCGGCGGCGGTCTACGTCGCGTCGTGGACGGGGTGGTTCCTGTCCAACGGCCACTACGCCTACGACCACGACCTCTACGTCCACCCCGGCCAGTCCTGGCTCGCTCACGACTGGGCCGTCTTCCACGGCTGGTGGCACTACAACCGGGTCGACATCTGGAACTACGACAAGACGCTGCACGCGTCGCACCCCTACATCTCCAAGCCCTGGGGCTGGTTGCTGCTCGAGCGACCGGTGGCGTACTACTACCAGACGCCTTCCGGCTGTGGGGCCGCCTCCTGCGCCCAGGAGATCCTCGCGGTCGGCAACCCGGCGATCTGGTGGGCCACGATCCCGGCCCTCGTCGCGGTGATCTGGGTCTGGATCTCACGCCGCGACTGGCGCGCCGCGGGCGTCGCCACGGCCTTCGGGTTCGGCTACCTGCCGTGGATCATCCAGGAGATCCCGGTCGTCAAGACAACACCGCCGTGCACGCCGGCCGGAGACTGCCATCGCACGATGTTCCTGTACTACATGCTGCCGAACGTTCCGTTCATGGTGCTGGCGGTCACCCTGGCGATCGGCCTCATGCTCGGCTATCGGAACCAGTCGGAGATCCGACGAGCGGCGGGAGCGACGATGGCCACGTCATACGTCGCGATCGTCGTGATCCTCTTCTACTTCTTCTATCCCGTCCTGGCCGGGCGAAATATCCCGCAGTCGCAGTGGCATCGAAGGATCTGGTTCACCCACTCCTGTGATGCGAGCGATAAACGCAACCAGCACCACGAGAACGGGCCGTGCTGGATCTAGCCGGCTAGGACATCACGGCGGGCTCGAGCACCAGGTCGGCGGCGTCCTCTTCCGGGCGCAGCCGCGCGCCGACCCGCTGCAGGAGCCGGGCGATCAGGTACGCCGGCGCGAGCAACGCGACCGCGGCGACGCCGTCAAGCCAGTAGTGGTTCGCGGTCGCCACAACGACGAAGATCGTGAGCAGCCCGTGCAGCAACCCCAGCCACCGCCATCGGCTAGGGCTGCACGTCACGATCGCGACCGAGATCAGGACCGCCCAGCCGACGTGGATGGACGGCATCGCGGCGTACTCGTCGGCGATACCGGACCCGAAGGCGGCGTAGACGGACTGCCCGTACAGCTGCGCCGTGTCGATCAGGCCGTCGACTCCGATCAGCCGTGGTGGCGCCACAGCGACCATCTGGATCAGCAGCGACATGGCGGTGAACGCCGCGACGGTGTTGCGGACGAACGGGTAGCGATCGCGGTGACGCAGCCACAGCCAGACGAGGAAGACGACCATCAAGGTGAGATGCGCGGTGTCGTAGTAGTAGTTCGAGGCGCGCACGATCCAGTGATGGTTGATGATCAGGTCCTGGACCGACTTCTCGCTCGGCACGTGGATCACCCGCTCGGCATGCCACAGCCAGCGGCCTCGGGACAGGCCGCCGGTCGTGTGCCCGCGGGTCAACGAGTTCGCGACCTGCCACAGCGCGAACAGCGCGCACACCACAGCCACCTCGAACGACGCCGCCGCCACGAACCGCGCGCGGCGACCGGCGACTCGCGAAGCGCAGGCGAAGACGGCCAACATGGAGGCGGCGACGACCGTGGCGGAGTAGACGTCCAACCGCAGCCACGACACGACCGAACCCTACGACCGTCTCCCTAGCGAACGGGCTCCGCCAGCTCTCTCGCGTCGGCTTGTGGTGCTGCGGGCGGAGGCAGGCCGGCCGGCGGCAGCGCCACCCGAACCACCGCCCCGCCACCCTCGCGGTTGGTGATGGAAACGGTGCCGTTGTGACCGTCGACGACCTGCTTGACGATCGACAAGCCGAGCCCTGAGCCCGGTAGCGCCCGGGCCTCGTCCGCGCGGAAGAAGCGATCGAAGACGTGCGCGATGACCTCTTCAGGGATGCCGGGGCCGCGGTCCGCAACAGTCAGCACACCACTTGCCGTGAGCGTGACGTCGACCTCGGCGCCGGCCGGGCTGAACTTGCCGGCGTTGTCCAGCAGGTTCGCCACGGCTCGCCCGAGCCGGGCCGGCACGCCACGCACGACGAGGGGCTCCGAGTCGTACCCGAAGGTCAGCGCCGGCCAGTGTCGCCGGGCGCGGTCGACCTCGTGGGCCACGAGCTCGTCGAGTGCGACGTCTTCGAGCGCTGACTCCGGCGCCTCTCCGCGAGCCAGCTCGACGACGTCCGCGACGAGGCCGGTCAGCTCGTCGAGCTGGGTCACGATGCCGTTGAGCAGCGCGGTTCGTTGCTCGACGGAGAGCCGGTCGACGTCGTGCAGAACCTCGACGTTCGTGCGCAGGCTCGCCAGCGGCGTCCGCAGCTCGTGACTGGCGTCGAGGATCAGCTGCCGCTGCTGGTCCAGCGAGCGCTCCAACGCGTCGAGCATCCCGTTGAAGGTCGACGCCAGCCGGCCGAGCTCGTCCGCCCCGTAGTCCTCGATCCGGGTCGTGAGGTCACGCGTGACCGCGATCTGCTCGGCGGCCGAGGTCAACCTGGCCACTGGACGCATCGTGCGACGTACGACGAACCAGCTGCCGACCGCGGCCATACCGAAGCCCAGCAGGACGAGCAGCAGGAACGCCGCGCGGAGCTTCCGCAGCTCGCTGTTCGCCGCGGCCAGAGGCAGCGCGACCTGCAAGGCGACGGTGCTCTCACCACCGTTCGACAGCTGGGCGGTGCGCTGCACGGTGAGGATCCGCATCGGCGAGCCCTGCACGTTCTCGGTCCGCAGCCAGCTTCCGCCTTCGCTCGCAATCTGGACGTCACGCGGAGCCCTCGGCAGCGTCAGACCACCGGCCTCCTTGACGGTGTTCCCCTGCAGGTCCACGACCTGGACGCTGCCCGAGCTCTCATCCGGGTCACGAGCGACCACCGGCTGAAGCGAACGCGGATCAAGACGGATGGAATGACTGCTCTTGGCTTGCTGGCGAAGCTGACCGTCGATGTTGCTGAACAGCTCGTGGTGGACGGCGACGTACGCGACGGCGACGACCGCGACGATCGCGAAGGTTGCGGCGACCGCGGCGGCGGCCGTCAGCCGAGTCCGAAGCGGAGCATCGCGCCACCGCTGGTCGACCCCGAGCGCCCGTTGCCGCAGACGTCCGGCGATCTCGGTCACGTGTCGCCGCGCAGCACGTACCCCACGCCGCGAACGGTGTGGATCAGGCGGCTCTCCCCCGCGGCCTCGGTCTTGCGCCGCAGGTAGCCGACGAACACCTCGAGTGAGTTGCTGGTCGGCTCGGACTCCCAGCCCCAGACGCGGTCCATGATCGTCTCGCGCGGCAGCGGCCGGCCGGCGTTACGCATCAGCAGCTCGAGCAACGCGAACTCGGTCCGGGTCAGATCGATCGGGCGGGTGCCGCGCCGAGCCGTGTGCGCGGCGGGGTCCAGCTCCAGGTCCTCGTAGACGAGCGCGGCTCTTTCGTCGGTCTCCTCGACCGTCGTACGACGCAACAGCGCCCGAAGCCGCGCTCGCAGCTCCTCGAGCGCAAACGGCTTGGTCAGGTAGTCGTCCGCACCGGCGTCGAGCCCGGCCACCCGGTCGCCGACCTCGTCGCGCGCGGTCAGCACCAGGATCGGCAGGTTGTCCTTCTTGCTCCGTAACGTCCGACAGACGTCGAGACCGCCGACGTACGGCATCATCACGTCGAGCACCATCACGTCCGGCCGTTGCTGGCTGACGGCTTCCAGCGCCTTTGCGCCGTTGCTCGCCGTGGCGACCCGGTAGTCGTCGAGCTCGAGAGCGCGAGTCAACGCCTCCCGCAGCTGCGGGTCGTCGTCGACGACCAACACCTGCGGACCGGAAGGCATGACCGCGTGTCTCGACTAGCTGGCGGCCGCGTTGGCGAGCGTGACGCTCACCGTGTGCGACTGACCGTTGCGGACGTAGGTGACCGAGATGTGGTCGCCGGGCTGGAAGCTGCGGACCGCGGCGATCACCGCGTCAGCACCGGCGGTGGCGCGACCGTCGACTGCGGTGATCACGTCGCCTCCCTTGATCCCCGCCTTCGCGGCGGGACCGTTGGCGGTCACCGAGCGCACGAGCGCCCGATCTGTGCCGCTGGAAGACGTTGCGTCCGCCAGCTCCACTCCAAGCAAAGGATGCGTTGCATGACCGGTCGCGATCAACTCTGACGCGATCGTCTTCGCCTGGTCGATCGGGATCGCAAAGCCGACCCCGATGTTGCCGCTCTGCGAGCCCAGGGAAGATGAGCCCAGCGACGCGATGGCGGAGTTGATGCCGATCACCTGGCCGGCCGAGTTGACGAGGGCGCCGCCCGAGTTGCCGGGATTGATCGCGGCATCAGTCTGGATCGCGTCGATCACCGTCGGCTGCGCCGGCTGCTGGCTCGATCCACCACCGAAACCGAAGCCGAACGGGCTCTGCTGTTGTTGGGACTCGTCCTGGGTCTCCACCGGGCGGTTGAGCGCGGACACGATGCCCGCGGTGACGGTCCCACTCAGACCGAGCGGAGAACCAACCGCGAGAACCGGATCACCGACCTGGATCTGCGAGCTGTTGCCGAGGGTTGCCGCCTTCAGCCCGCTCTTTGAGACCTTCAGGACCGCGAGGTCGTCCAGCGGGTCGGTGCCGACGATCTTCGCACTCGCCGTCGACCCGTCGTTGAACGTGACGGCAACGTTGCCGCCACTGCTCGCCGCGGACACGACGTGGTTGTTGGTGAGGATGTAGCCATCCGACCGAAGCACCACGCCAGAGCCGGTGTCCGACTGGCTCGAGGTCGTGACGTTGATCGAAACGACGGATGGCAGCACCTTCGCCGCGATCGCGGCGTAAGAGCGCGGGTTCGAGGTCAACGCGGCCGGGTTGGCGCTGCCGAAGGTCAGACCGGAACCGGTCGCGGACGAGCCGTCGTGGTTGAGGACCTCCGCACCGATGGCGACGCCGCCACCGCCGAAGACGAACGCGGTCGCCGCGAGCAGCGCCGCGGTGCCCCGCCTCGACCGCTCGCGCGCCGTCGGTGCGCCAGCGACCTCTCGCTCCTCCCATGCAGGAGGCGGGAAGCCGGACGCCTCACTCGGCAGCGGCTGGGTCGATCCCGACGCTGACGCCTGCGGGTCGGCACCACCAGGCGCCGCTCCCGACGCAGGGAACCAGAACAGATCGTCGTCGCTCATCGATGGTCTTCCTCCGTCATCTCGACACAACGACGGTGCACAGCACGGCTGAATGAATGCTGAGATGAACCTTCGAGCGGGCTGTGCTCGCGTGTCGCTGGGCGCTTTGTGCCCGATTTCGATGTGAGTTCTCACACTCTTCACCGTTCGCGTTGACGCGAACCGGCGCCGGCAGGGAACACTGGTCGGGTGACCGACCCCCGCGATCTTGCGATCGCCGCGCGAAACGCCGGAAACCGCGCGGTTGAGAAGACGACCGATGCGGTCGCTGTCGCGGTCGCGGTCGCCAAGCCGAAGCTGCGCGGCTGGCTGCACGCGGGAACCTCGCCGGTGGCCCTCGCCGCCGGCGTCGTGTTGATCGCGCTGGCGCCCACCGGGCCGGCGACGATCGCCGCCGTCGCCTACGCCATCACGTCGGTGATGCTCTTCACGACGAGCGCGATCTACCACCGCGGCAACTGGTCACCCGTCGTCGAGCGCCGCCTGAAGCGGCTCGACCACGCGAACATCTTCTTGCTGATCGCCGGGTCCTATACGCCCTTCGCGCTGCTCGCGCTGAGCGGCGACGCCCGGGTCGCCGTGCTGTCCGCCGTGTGGGGCACGGCGTTGTTCGGTGCGCTGTTCCGGGTCTTCTGGGTGGGCGCGCCACGCTGGCTCTACACGCCGCTGTACATCGGGCTCGGCTGGGCCGCCGCGTTCGTCATGCCGCCGCTGCTTCACGGTGCCGGCCTACCGGCTTTCGTCCTGATCGTCGTGGGTGGGCTGCTGTACACGATCGGTGGCTTGATCTACGGCCTGAAGCGGCCCAACCCGAGCCCGCGGTGGTTCGGCTTCCACGAGATCTTCCACACCTGCACGATCGCGGCCTTCGTCTGTCAGTACATCGCCGCGTCGTTCGTGGTGTACCGCGCGGCGTAGCGCGAGCGACTAGCGGCTGGGTGCCGCGACGACGAGCCGGTTACGGCCCTCGTCTTTCGCCATGTAGAGCGCCGCATCGGCCGCGCTGAAGACCTCGTGCACGCCTTCACCACAGGCCGGGAACTCGGCGAGGCCGATCGACAGCGTCGGCAGTGGCTGCAGAACCGAAGCCGCCTCCTCCGCACGACGTTGCCAGCCTTCGATGAGCTGCTTGCACTTGGCAGCCCCTTCGGCGAGCGGCGTGTCGGCGAGCAGGATGACGAACTCCTCACCGCCGAAGCGCGCGACGACATCCTCCGAACGCGTCGTTTCGAGCAGGTAGCGACCGAGGTGCCGCAGAACCGCGTCGCCACCGTGGTGTCCGTGCGTGTCGTTGAACACCTTGAAGTTGTCCAGGTCGAGCACCGCGACGGACAGCTGTTTGCCGCGCCGCCGTGCCCGCTGCAGCTCGTGCTCGAGCGACTCGTCGAGGAATCGACGGTTGAACAGCCCGGTGAGCGGATCGCGGATCGACTGGTCGCGCAACGTGTCGCGCAGGCGGATGTTCGCCAGCGTCAGACCCCACTGGTCACGCACCAGGGTCGCCAGCTCCTCGATCCTCACCAGCGACGACTCGTGGTCGGCTCGGGAGGCGACCCGCAGGTGAACGACACCGAGCGTCTCCGTCTGCGCGATGAGCGGCACGCACACCGACCACTCCGTGCCCTGGGGCACGTGTGGACACGGCAGGGAGAGCATGTCCTCGCCGAGCTGGTGAACCCGGCCGGTGCGCAACGCCCAGCAGTCCTCCGCCCGGAACCCTTCGACCGGGTAGAGCCCCTCCCAGGTCGCCACCGGCTCGAGCAGCTCGCGGTCAGCCGAGGCGGTGTAGACCCCGCCGGACACGCCTTCGAACAAGCCCTCGCCGGCACGCGCGATCACCTGCATGGCTTCCTCGAGCCGAGCGCAGCTCTGCATCACCTGGCTCGCCCGAGACAGCGCAGACATGTCGCGAGAGCGCGCTTCGAGATCCATGACGACGGCCTGCAGGCGCGCGTTGGCGCCGCGGAGCTCCTGCTCGGTGCGCTTGCGGTCACTGGCGTCGCGCACCGCGGCGGAGATGAACGTGCCCTCATCGGTGATGAGCGGGCTGAGGCTGATGTCGACGGGGAACTCGGTCCCGTCGGCGCGTAGAGCCGTCAGCTCGAGACCCGATCCCATCGGGCGGTTGCGCGGGTCGCGAACGTAGCTGCTGCGGTGTCGCGGATGGCCCGAGCGGGCGCGGTGCGGAACCAGCATCTCGAGCGAACGCCCCACCAGCTGATCCCGGTTCCAGCCGAACAGCAGCTCCGCCTTGCGGTTGGTCAGCAAGATCGTGCCGTCCGAGTCGACGACGACGATGCCGTCCGGGGCTGTCTCGAGCAGCTGGGCGTAGAAGTTCGGACTTCGACGTGCGGTCAGCTGTCCGTCGGGCGACTCCGCCTGTTGCGGGAACCCTTCGGCCAACGTAGACACGTCAACGGAGTTCACCTCGCCAGCATCAGGCTTCGCCTGGCGCGATGACATAGCGAGAACTGACCATTTCGCCCAGCGGCCGGCGTGCGACCCTCATCTGGTGCACCTCGACGTGTCGCGCCGCGAGCTGCTGACCGGTGGACTCGCGGCCGCCGGCCTCGCCGCCCTAGGCGGTGTCGCCGGGGCCGCAGACACGTCCGGCACGCGGCGGGCTCACCGACCGCTCCGCGAGCCCGGCTCGTTGCCGCACCCCGACCGGCCGGCCGGCACCCCAGATCCCCACATTCCGATCGAACACATCGTGATCGTGATGATGGAGAACCACTCGTTCGACAACTACTTCGGGATGCTGCCCAAACGCGGGCAACCCCTGGCGGACGGCTTCCACTTCACCCGGCATCGCCGCCCTACGAACAGCAATCCCACCAAGGGCGGATATATCCGATCATTTCGGATGCCCTCCGCATGCCAGCCCGAGCATGAGCCCAACCAGAGCTGGGACGGCACACACACCGCCATCGCAGGCGGCCGGATGACGGGCTTCGTACGGGCCAGCGGCGACACGGCGATGGGGTACTGGGACCAGGAGGATCTGCCCTTCTACTACGCGATCGCCAAGCACTTCACCCTGGCGAACCGATGGTTCTGCTCGGCGCCCTGTCAGACCTATCCGAACCGCCGTTACCTCATGGCCGCCACATCCTGGGGCGAGGTGTCGACGATCCTCCCCGGACCGAACGACCCACCCCCGCCGCACGGCACGATCTTCGATCGGCTCAACGCGCACAAGATCTCGTGGCGGAACTACTTCACCGATCTCCCGCAGACCGCGCTGATTCCGTCTGTGGTGAAGAGCAACCCGACCCGCATCTCCCCGATCTCGGAGTTCTACGTCGACTGCGCGACGGGCAACCTGCCCGCCGTGTCGTTCGTCGATCCTGACTTCGGACTTGCCGATGTCATCGGCGGCCTCGCGCCGGGCTCGACCATCCCCACCTCGGTCCGCGCACAAGGCCAGGACGAGGAGAACCCGCAGAACATCCGGTTCGGTGAAGCGTTCGTCGCGGCTGTCACCAACGCGGTCATCAGCTCGCCGGCCTGGAAGCACACGTTGCTGCTCTGGTTCTACGACGAGCACGGCGGCTACTACGACCACGTCCCGCCGCCACGAGCCGTGCCGCCGGACTCGATCAAGCCGATCCTCGGCAACCAGCACGCCAAGGGTGGCTTCGACATCTACGGGCCGCGGGTGCCAGCCGTGGTCATCTCACCGTGGTCGCGACCACACGCGGTGACCAACGTCGTACACGACCATACGTCCGTGCTGAAGTTCATCGAGCAGAAGTGGAACCTGCCGGCGATGACGCGGCGCGATGCCAACGCACACGGCCTGCGCGACTTCCTGGACTTCAGCCGACCGCGCTTGCTCGAGCCGCCGGACCTGCCGCGCCCGGCGGACCCGATCGCCGCGGACCGCAGCTGCGACACCAGTGAGCCGGTGCGCCCGGTTCGCAAGACGAAGTAGCTCAGCCTGCTCGACCCAGGCTGCTCTTGTCGTGCCAGGCCTGGATGAACGCCGCTGCGACCGTGCCGACGTTGTCGGCCGAGAGCTGCCGGTAGACGAAGAACTGGAACGGAAAGCCCGGCAGGTGCAGTGGGTCCCCGCCGCCGTCCGAGACGCCGCGGAACCCGATGAACGGCAGGTGTGCCGCCCGCGCCGCCTTCGCCACCTCCGCCGTCTCCTCATCCGAGCTGACGTAGTGCCCCGGCGGAGCCGCCGTCGAGCTGAAGTAGCCGGTGAAGAAGTCCGGGCTCAGGAACGGCGCCAGCTGCTGCAGCAGCGCCACGGGGTTCGCCGGGGTGACGTTGTCGGACTCGCACGGGCGGCAACCGAAGACGTCGCCGCCACCCGGGATACACGGCAGTGCCTTGCCACCGAACGGGTCCGTGGTCAGCCCGTCACCACCGACCTTGAACCTCGGCGGGTGGGTGACGGTGACCGCGGGACCGAGCTCCGGGTCGAGGTGAAGGCACAGTGGATCGCCCGCGTGGTTGTCCCGTGACAACCGGTAGCGGTGCTGGTGCTGCACGCGCCGGGCAACGCGCTCCATCGCCTTGCTGACCGGGATGAAGTGCTTCCCGTCCTCGGTCCAGCGCGTCGCAGCGTTGACGTCGCCGATGAAGTCGCCGCCTGCCACGCCCGAGAAGACGATCCCGGTGATCGACTGCCGGCCACCACAACGGAAATGTGACAGCGCAAGACGGGTCGTGTTGCGGGCATTGACCGGCCCGGTACCCACGAGCGTGAGAACGGCGCGGTGACCGGCAAGGGTGCCGGTGTAGAAGGTGTGACTGCCCACCGCGAGCGGCCTTCCGCCGCGCGGTTCGGTCCGTGCGAGCAGCGGTGCGAGCTCCTCGGGCTCCGCCGACAGCACGAGCAGCTGTGGCGAGCAGTCCCGGGCCGCCGCGACGTGGTGCGACGTCGAGGCGCTGGCCGCGACAGTCGCGCCGCCGACCGACATGAGCGCCGCCACGCCGATCGCGATGACCCGGCCGAACCGTGCGCTCATGTGCTCCCTCGATCGTCGACCTCTCACGATCAACGATTCGCCGGGGCAGGACGGCACTCCTCTACCGATGACGCGGCCGGCTGCCGCCCTTCGGCCGCGTCTGCGACGGCGTAGGTGCCGCCGGCTGCCCGTGCTCGTAGTCCGCCAGCAGCCCGGGAACCGGGTTGGCCGGCTTGGCGAGAGTGGGCGGCTCGAGGAAGGCCGGCTTCGAGGTGTCGAGGAAGCCGGCGAGCGTCCGCGCGTTCGCGTCGCGGCGGGTCAGCGCCGGCAGGTTCCACTGCCGCTCGATCGTCGCCAGCACGGACGTGTGGTCGTAGACCTGGTTGGTGACATCCCGCTTGCGCGAGTACGGGCTGATGACGACGGCCGGTACCCGCGGCCCGTAGATGTCGTAGCTGCCCGGGATGTCGTCCTTGGAGAGGTCAGGCTTCCAGCCGTCGGGCAGCAACGCCCGCGGCGGCGCCACGTGGTCGTAGTAGCCGCCGTGCTCGTCGTACAGCCAGATCATCAGCGTGCGGTGCCACTTCGCCCCGCTCATCACGGCGTTGGTGACCCGCGCGACGAACGCCTCACCGAGCTGGACGTCCTCCGGGTTCTCCTCCGACTCGCAGGTCGTCTCGACGACGCGGTCGGGTGTGGAGACGAGCGTCGACACCGGCGCCGGCAACGAGTCGAGCACGCCCGGCAACACGCCCTGCGCGGCACCCATGTTGCAGTCGACCAGGCTGACGGCCGGCAGCGTGCCGGCCGCGGCGTCGGCGTAGAACTCCTCGATCCGGCGGTAGTGCGTCGGGTACTTCCTCACCGTGCCGGCGATGATCGCCGACGTCGGCAGGTCGGTGAAGTAGTTCGCCCACGAGATGTTGTGCTTGCTCAGCTGGTCCCAGATCGTGCCGTTGCGCGGGTAGCGCGTGACCGTGGCGGTGTCCGTGCTGATGACGCCGGTGGCGGTGCCCGCCATGTAGAAGCGGCGGTTCGGATAGGTCTGGCACGGCGCCGAGCAGAACCAGCGGTTGGCGAGGGTGAAGGTCTTCGCGAGCGAGTAGTAGAAGGGCAGGTCGTCCTCGGTGTAGTAGCCCATCGAGCCGGGGCCGGTGGTCGCGAACCCACTCATCGCGCCGCCCGCGATCTGGATGTGGGTGCTGTTCCAGCCCTGGCTGCCGGTGTTCTGCGTCCCGATCGCGCCGGACTGCGGGAACACGTACATCCGCTCCTTGCCGAGCGGATTCCAGTTGATCGGCTCCTCGCGCTTGTTGAACGTGAAGCCGTCGGCTTTCGGCTGGCCACAGACCGGGAGCATGCCCAGGTAGTTGTCGAACGAGTGGTTCTCCTGCATGACCAGCACGATGTGGTCGAACGGGAAGGCACCCGTGAACTTGCCGACCGCCCGGCCCGGGAA
>DASZYY010000002.1:0-25941 GCA_035545175.1 Mycobacteriales bacterium | reverse complement strand
AAAGGCGCTGGCCCGCACCGGGTTCGTCGCGCCGGCCGGCACGTGGACCCGTGACGACGTCCTCGCCGTGCTCGCCGGAGTCGGTGGGCCGGAGCAGGCGTTTCTCACCGGCGTGTGCGTCGGCGTCGCCGAGCGGGGCGGCCTGCTGGTCCTCGACGGCATGCTCACCGGAACCGCCGCCCTGCTCGCCGCGCGCCTGCGGCCGGGCCTCGAGAACCACCTGGTCGCCGGACACTGCAGCGCCGAGCCCGGACACCCGGCCGTGCTCCACGCGCTGGGGCTCGAGCCGATCCTCGACGTACGGCTCCGAGCAGGCGAGGGGGTCGGCGCGGTGCTCGCGCTGTCCTTGCTGCGCCATGCGGTCCGAATGCGCGCCGCGACGGTGCGCACCCGGTAGGAGCCCACACATGCGTCGGGGCCCGAGCGGCTGGCTCGGACCCCGACGACTCGGTGGAGCTGGGGGCTACTCCACCGGGACCGGTGCCTTTGCGTTCAGGAAAGCCATGACCTCGGTGTCCGGCCCGGTCCGGCGCATGTGGACCGCGCCGAGAAGGACCAGGAGGAACATCACGCCGGAGGCGATGAACGACGTCTCAGCCGCGACGCCGGCGATCTGACCCATCTTGCCGAACGCGTAGGCGTTCAGGAGGAGGCCGCGAAGCGTCTCGCCCTGGAACAGGGTCGCCCGCTCACCCGTGATCGTGTCGTAGTTGGGGTCGGTCGGCTTCATCGTCAGCCACTCGTGACTGATCTGCGAGTAGGTCTTGCCGTCGGCGACTTCCTGCAGGTGCACCTTGATGTAGTGGTTGGCGAAGACCTCCGCCTGCGCACCGGTCGTGACCTGCTGTCCGGCGTACGGCGTGACGTACTTGGTGATCTCCGCGTTCTTCTCAGCAGCGATCCCGGCCTTGTCCGGGAAGAAGATCTGCTGGCTGGCCAGCTGGTCGTGCACATTGCTCTCAGCGAAGTTGTGGCCCCACGACAGCAGGCCCCCAGCGACCGCGAGAACGATCGCGACGACCAGGCCGCCAGTGGTGAGCAGCGCATCGAATGTCTTGCGTCGCATGGTGTCCTCCTCAATCTCGGAGCCGGTGGCCCCTCTGGAGAACAGCCTGTTGAATCCGTGGCGCGAGCGGCAGAGGCGGTCGATTCCACTTCGCATGCTCCAACGGCACTGCGCACAGAGCCCTTCGGCCCTAGAAGTACCAGTTCGGCAGTTGGGAGACTGTCGTCATGGCGGGCGAGGCAATCGAGGTGTTCCTTCTTGACGACCACGAGGTCGTCCGGCGGGGAGTTCGTGAGCTCCTGGAGTCCGAGGGCGACATCAAGGTGGTTGGCGAGGCCGCAACCGCCGCCGAGGCGCTCGCACGCATACCCGCGGTCCGGCCGCAGGTCGCGATCCTGGATGTCCGGCTGCCGGATGGCGACGGCGTCACGGTCTGCCGGGACCTGAAGTCGGAGCGTCCCGATCTGGCATGCCTGATGCTGACGTCATTCGCCGATGACGAGGCGCTGTTCGAGGCGATCATGGCGGGCGCCGCCGGGTACCTGCTGAAGGAGGTCCGCGCCGCGGACATCCTCAGTGCGGTCCGTACCGTCGCCGCCGGCGGGTCTCTCCTGGATCCGCGCACCACGCTGCGCTTGATGGAGAAGCTTCGTAGCAAGGCCACCGAGGATGACCCCTTGTCCGTGCTCAGCGAGCAGGAGCGCAAGGTCCTGGACCTGATCGGCGAAGGTCTGACCAACCGTCAGATCGGCGAGCGGATGTTCCTGTCCGAGAAGACGGTCAAGAACTACGTCTCGCACCTGCTCGGCAAGCTCGGCATGGAGCGGCGCACCCAGGCGGCGGCCTTGGTGGTCCGGCTCGGCGGAACCGATCGCGACGCCTGAACCCGGTCGCCTCTAGGTCGTGATGGGAACCCGCCAGGTGGCGGTCGTACCACCGGCATCGGAAGCTGCTTCGAAGCTGCCGCCAAGGCTCCGCGCCCGCGATGCCATGTTCTCCAGGCCGCTGCGGCGGCTGCCCTCCGGGATTCCGATGCCGTCGTCGCGAACCGTGAGCTCCGCTTCGTCGGCGGTGGCGCGGATCCCGACTGACACCGCGCTTGCCTTGGCATGTTTCGCGATGTTGCTGAGACATTCCCTGAGCACGGCGAGCATCTGTTCGGCCACGGCCGGGCTGATGAGGGTGTCCACCGGTCCCGAGAAGGTCACCGACGGCTCGAGGCCGAGCATCTCCTGATAGCCCCGCGTCAGGTTCAGGACGACGTGACGAATCCCTTCGCCGGCGATCGGTGCGGGACTCTGCAGGGCGAAGATCGTGCTGCGGATCTCGCGGATCGTCTCGTCGAGGTCGAGCACCGCTCGCTGGACGCGGTCGTCTCGGTCGGGCGCGGTGGCGCGCAGGGAACCTTCGAGCGACATTCCCGTCGCGAACAGCCGCTGGATCACCAGGTCGTGCAAGTCACGGGCGATTCGGTCTCGGTCGCCGAGGACGGCCAGCTGCTCGCGGTCTGCGGCCGCGGCGCCGAGGCGCAGTGCGATCGCGGCTTGTCCGGCGAATGACTCGACCAGATGGAGCACGTCCTCACCGAACGGGATCCGGCCGCCGAGCCGGCCCACGATGAGGGTGCCGAGCGACTCATCAGCGGCGCCGAGGGGCACGAACAACAGCGGGCCGAGGCCGCCGTCCCGCAGCTGCTTCGAGACCCGCGGGTCGTCCCGCGCGTCCGCGACCGCGATGGGCGTCCCGGACGTCATGGCCTCGACCGCGATCTGCGGCTTGTCAACCACCGCGTCGCGCAGCTCGTCGGCGCCATGGCCGTCGATCGCCGCAATCCGCATCGTGCCATCAGCAAGCGGGAGCTCCAGGAGCGCCACGTCAGCATCGGAGATCTGACGAGCGGCTGTGGTGATCTGCGAGAACACCTCTGACTGCGACTCACCCGACAGCAAGCCGACGGTGACCGCGCTGGCGGCCTCGAGCCATTGCTCGCGCTGCCGGGAGTGTTCGTAAAGGCGGGCGTTCTGGACCGCAAGGCCGGCCGCGGAGGCGAGGGCGAGCACGATCTGCTCGTCCTCCGCCGTGAAGTCCCCGCCACCGCGCTTCTCGGTGAGGTACAGGTTGCCGAACGCCTCCCCTCGCACGCTGATCGGGACACCGAGAAACGTGCGCATGGGCGGATGGTTGGGCGGGAAGCCGAAGGAGCGTTCGTGATCGGCGATGTTCTTCAAGCGAAGCGGAAGCGGAGTATCGATCAGCAGCCCCAGGACCCCACGGCCTCGGGGCAGGTCACCGATCTGCCGGCGAACGTCCTCCTCGATGCCGACGGTGATGAACTCGCTGAGCTGGTTCCCGGTCGGATCCAGCACGCCGAGCGCGGCGTACTGCGCATCGGCGATCTCAGCGGCGGTCTCTGCGATTCGCCTCAGCACGGAGGGCAGGTCGAGCTGTGACCCGATTGCGACAACCGCCTGGAGCAACGCCCGCAACCGGTCCGCGAGCAGCGACACGCTCTCGACCCGGTCGACGACCTCTCGCAGCAGCGCGGTGAGATCGAGCTGCCCAAGAGAAGGCAGAGGCGCGGCCGGCTCGTCGACCATGACTGACACCCTAGGGTGTGACGGCCGTGAACACCTCATCGACTTCGCGGCGGCCGGCAACCGGCGACCGGTATCCATGCCCGACCCGAAGCATCATCTGGGGAAACCCGACAAGGCCCAGCTCGCGGCGTAGCTGCTCGCGCGTCACCGGGAGATCCAGGGCCGGCCCGAGCGGCTGGCTCACGAGGTTCGCGTCGGTGAGAACGAGGAGAACGTCGGCGAGGGCGCGGCCGGCCTGCAGCCAGCTGAGGCGATCGTCTCGATCCGTCCCGAGCAGGACGATGGTGTCCCGCTCGATCTGCGGCGGGTCGAGGGCGCCCGGATGCGCGTGGCGACCGTATCCGGTGAAGTCTCGAAGCGGAACGTCCGCCAGCCGGTGCTGTGAGCGCCAGTCAGGAAACGAGTCGACCGGGATGCCGTCATGTGACGCTCCGGATCGCTGCCACTCCTCGATCTCTTCCCGGTAGGTGGCATCCGCGGCCTCCGCCGCCTCCGCGGTCTCCAGCAGGCGGATCACCGCCAGCCGGTCATCGGCGCGGTCGACGATGCGAAGCCAGCATCGGCGCTCGCCCGCGGCCTCTCGCATCTGGTGCAGGACGGAGATCGACACCGGCTGGTCGGTGTAGGGACCACGATCGGTGTAGCGGCGCGGAATCGCGTCGATCAGGCGCGCCTCGGCCGGGGTCGGGGGCTCGGGAAAGCCCACCACGACCTTTGCGACCAGGGTCTCGTGGCCCGCCTCGGGAAGCAGTCGTACGGTGCAGCCGTTACCGAGGGAGCGAATGGCGAGCCGAGCGAACTCGGTCGCAGCCCCGCAGCTGATGAACAGCTGCCGCCCATCCGGGTCGAGGTAGTCGAGCTGGCGGTCGGGGTCGATGTGGATCTCGAGCGCCTGCGGCTGCGCCACGAACCGCCACGGTTGCGTGTTGTGCACGCTCGGTGAGAGCTCGGCGAACTCTGCGACCGTGCGCATCTCCTCGGGCGTCATTGCGACCGCTCGCTCATGTCGACCTCCTCGGCGCAACCCAGCGTGCGCTGGGGGCAGGCACCGCCAGCAGAGCCGAATGTCACCTGGCCCCGTATCCAATGGCACGGTTTGCGCGCCCAGCGCCTTGCCCTCCGTCACACCCGAAGAGTCGGACATCGGTGCGCTTCGGGTCTTTCGGCTCTGCCATAACAGCGGTACACGCGCCAGCCTTGGAGCAATGAGCTTGCTGGTGGACCAAGAAGTCACGACCCGCTCTCATGACGCGTTGCTTGCTGACGGCACTGTCATCGAGATCCGGCCGGTCGTCGCTTCTGACGAACCGGCACTTCAGGCGCTGTACGCGCGGGCGGACGCGGAATCGATGCGGCGTCGCTTTTTCTCCTACTCCCCACATGTTGCGGCCCTTGACATCGCACGGATGGTCAAGCCGGCGGATCGACGGCAGATCGCGCTCATCGCGCTCGATCGGGGCGAAGCGGTAGGCGTCGCAGACCTCGCCCCCAGCGGCCGTCCGGACAGCGCCGACCTGGCCGTGTTCGTCGACGACACCCATCACGGTCAGGGCATCGGCACCCTGCTCATCGAGCACTTGATTGCCGCCGGCCGCCGCGCCGGTTACCGGCATGTGCACGCAGACGTCCTGTCAGAGAACGTCGAGATGCTCGGCGTCCTGCGGGAGCTCGGAGTCTCCGCGACGAGGCGGACCTCCTGGGGGGTCGTAGACGTCGACTTCGCACTACCCAGTCGCGAGACCTGGTCCAGCGCCGTCCAGGCACGCGAGGGGCTGTCCGACCACGCGTCCCTCGAGCGGCTACTCGCGCCGTCGACAGTGGCGGTCGTCGGAGCGGGCCGGCGGGTCGAAGGCGTCGGGCATCGAATTGTCGCCAACCTGGTCGCCGGTGGGTTCACCGGCGACGTTGCCGCGGTCAACCCCGGCGGCGACGTCGTGGCCGGCGCACCCGGCTACCAGCGCCTGGCGGACCTCCCGTGGATCCCGGACCTGGTCGTCGTCGCCGTTCCGGCCCGTGCCGTCGCCGATGTCGTGCGGGATGCCGCCGCGGTCGGCGCGCACGGCGTTGTGGTGGTCAGTGACGGCTTCGCCGAGCTCGGCGACGAGGGACGCGCGCTGCAGCGGGACATGGTCACCGCCGCGCGGCACGGCGGGATGCGGCTCATCGGACCCAACTGTCTCGGCATCATCAACCTCGATCCGGCCGTACGGCTGAATGCGACGTTCGCCGCGATTCCCACAAGCTCGGGCCACGTCGGCGTCGCGAGCCAGTCCGGCGGCGTCGGCCTGGCGGTGTTCGAGGCGCTCGGCCGGCGCGGTATCGGTGTTTCCAGCTTCGTGTCACTCGGCAACAAGGCGGACGTCAGCGGAAACGACCTGCTGCAGTACTGGCAGCACGATCCGGCGACCTCGGTGTGCCTGCTCTACCTGGAGTCGTTCGGCAACGCACGGAAGTTCGCTCAGATCGCGCGCGAGGTCGGCCGGACCAAGCCGATCGTCGCCATCACGGCAGGCCGATCGGCAGCCGGCGCTCGCGGGGTTCGGTCCCACACCGCCGCCGCGGCAACCCCGGAGGTAGCGGTCGAGGCCTTGTTCCGGCAGGCCGGGGTGATCTCGGCGTCATCGGTGAGCGAAGCCCTCGACATCGTCGCGCTGCTCGACTCCGCGTCCGTGCCAGCCGGCCGAAGAGTCGCCATCATCAGCAACGGCGGCGGGCCTGCCGCGCTCGCCGCGGACGCCTGCAGCACAACCGGCCTCGAGCTCCCGGTGCTCAGCGACCGCCTTCAGCGCAAGCTCGCCCGCGTGCTGCCAAGTCACGCGGCACTGACGAACCCGGTGGACACGACCGCCGGCGCCGAGCCCGTCGACCTCGCCGTCGCCGGCCGGCTGATGGCGGAGTCGGGCGAGGTCGACAGCGTGATCGTCATTCACGCCTCCCTCGAACCAGGCGATCGGGACGCGCTCACCGCGGCCCTGCGTCCCATACCACCCACCCGGCCCGTCCTCGCGGTCTGCCTGGGAGCCCAAGACGTCACATCGGTCAGCCGCGAAGGGGCCGACCCGACGAAGGTCGCCTGCTTCCCGTATCCGGAGGACGCCGCTCGTGCACTCGCGAAGGTCGCCGCCTATGGCGAGTGGCGGCACGCTCCGGCACGAGCGCCGCGACCCAACAAGCCCGCCCCGAAGAAGGCTCGGCAGCTGGTCGACCGTTTCCTCGAGCAGCATCCGGAAGGTGGCTGGCTGGACACCGACGTCGCTGCGAGCCTGATGACCGCCTGTCGCATTCCGGTAGCCGAGACGGTCCGCGTTCACACGGCGACCGAGGGGGTTCTCGCCGCCCTCCGCCTGCACTACCCGGTCGTCGTCAAGGTGGGCGCGGGTTCCGTCCTGCATCGCACCGACGAGAACGGCGTGTTCGTCGATCTTCGGTCGGCGCACGCTGTCCGCAAAGCCATCCGCACGATTCATGACAAGTGGGGTCGAGACTGCGCGATCGTCGTGCAGCCGATGCTGCCAGGCGGTCTCGAAACCGCAGTCGGACTCTTGCAGGACCGCAGCGTGGGACCGGTTGTCATGCTCGCGATGGGTGGGATCACGACCGACTTGCTGGCCGACCGTACGTTCTGCCTGCCGCCGGTGACAGCGGCAAGCGCGCGCAACCAGGTCGAAGACCTGCGCGCGGCGCCGCTGTTCCACGGCTACCGCGGCAAGCCACCAGCGGACGTCGCGGCGCTGGCCATGATCCTTCGCCGTGTCGGCGACCTCGGTCTGCAGCTTCCCGAGGTCGCCGAGCTCGACCTCAACCCCGTCGTCGTCACCCCGACCGGCGCGACCGCGGTCGACGTCAAGGTCAGGCTCGCCCCCGCCGACACCTCCGACCCCTATCTGCGGGCCCTCTCGCGAAGATAGGCCACCACTGACTTTCGGCCTTATCGCTGGTGCCGTCCGCATCTGGCGGCCACAACCAGCCTCGGACCACCCTCGAAGTGACCCATCGCGGCGAGGAATGGAGGCCGGATGAAGGCGACCCAGATCATGTCGGCGCCTATCGTCACGGTGCGACCGGATACCACGATCTTGCAGGCGGCGAGGCATCTGGTGCTGCACAAGACCGAGGCACTGCCGGTCGTCGACTCGCATCGCCGTCTGGTCGGCGTGGTGAGCGAGTCCGATCTGTTCCGCGCCACCGCAGCCGGCGTTCGGAACGCCCTTGTCCGGCGCGCCGAATACGAGGCGACCACGCCGGTGTACGTGAAGGAGATCATGCGTCGAGACGTGCTGTGGGTTCGAAGTGACGACTCGCTCGAACTCTGCACACAGCTGATGTGGCGCCACAACGGCCAGAGCCTGCCAGTGTTGCGAGGCGGCCAGCTGGTCGGCCTGATCACCCAGCGCGACCTTCTCGGTGCACTCAGTCGCATCGGCGGTGGCCCCGGCGGCGACCAGTCGATCCGCGCCACGGCAGGCACGGGAGCAATCGATATTCGGACGCGCGAAGCCCTGGAGGCGGCGCCATGACGACCCCGACCACCGGAGCGGAAGTGACGGTCGCGGACGTGATGAGCGCCCCCGTGGCGACGGTGGACGACACCAGCAGCCTGTGGCACGCCAGCGACCTCATGATCCGGTTCGGCATCCATCACGTCGTGGTGCTCGCCGCCAACCGCGGTCGTTGCGTCGGCGTGCTGACCGATCGCGACGTGCTGGAGGCCTGGCACCGCGGGCCGGCTGTGATCCGCGCGACGCCGGTTCGTGAGCTCGTGGCGTCATCAACCGCCTGCGTGCTTCCTGACGCCACACTCCGGCAGGTGTCCTCGGTGATGAACGTCAACCGGGTCGACGCCGTGCCGGTCGTCGATGAGACCGGGAAGCTGCTCGGTCTGGTAACGGCGAGTGACGTCGTGCACGCTGTCGCCCACTATGGTCTGGTCAACACGACTGGGTCGGCCGCGGTCGGCTGAGATCTCCCGACCGAGGAGCGGCACGAGTGAGCGTCACGCACCCGCCGCTGCACGCCGCCGGGCTCACCAAGCGGTTCGGGCGCTTCACTGCGGTCGAAAACCTCGACCTCGACCTCGAACCCGGCACTATCACCGGCTTCCTCGGCCCGAACGGCGCGGGCAAGTCGACCACGCTGCGGATGGCAGTAGGGCTGATCGCCGCGACGTCGGGCGAGATCACCCTGTTCGGTGAACCCGCGTCGAGCCCCGCCGCACGCAAGCGGCTCGGCTACATGCCTGCCGACCCGGCGTTCCTCCCACGGCTGAGCGGGACGGACAATCTCGACGTCCTGGCAGAGCTTCACGGCCCTGCCGGCGCGATCGACCGTCGTGAGCTGGCAGACGTGCTCGGGCTCACCGGGGAGGAGCTTGCCCGGCCGGTTCGCGCGCTGTCGAGCGGAATGAAGCAGAAGCTGGGCCTGGTCGCCGCGCTGCAACATCGACCTGACCTGGTCATTCTCGACGAGCCGGCCAACCGGCTCGACCCGCTGGTTCACCGCGTCTTCTGCGAGCTGCTTCGATCTCGGGCGGCCGATGGAACAACCGTCTTGCTGTCGTCGCACGTTCTCGGCGAAGTCGAAGAAGTCTGCGACTCGATCGCGCTGATCAAGTCCGGCCGGATGATCCGCACCAGCACAGTTGATGCGGTGCGCGCCGAAGCGAAGCGGCGGGTCACGCTTCGGTACGGCGCGCCGCATCCCGTCCCGGCCTCCCTCTCCGACGCGACCGCCGTCGGCAACGTCGTGACGGGGCGGATCCCGGCGGCTCAGCCGGACGTCGTGCGACAGCTGGTTGCGGATCCGGCACTCCTCGACATCGAGATAGCTCCGGCATCGCTCGAGGACATCGTCTTGGAGATGTACGTGGAGGGGAGCACCGATGCTGGCGCTGGTCAGAGCTGAGCTGCACGCTCGGGTGCGTTCGGTCGCTGCGCTCGCGGGCGGCAGCTTCGTCCTCCTCCTCGTCCTTGCCGGCACCTACTCGGCGTATGGCGGCGAGAAAGCGTTCGGCAAGGCATTCGGGGCAGGGCACGCGCCGGCGCTGTTCTCCGCGTTCGCGGGCTCCAGCGATGTCAACATCTTCGCGCCCGCCAGCTTCCTGTCCTTCGGTTTCACGCATCCGCTGTTCCTGGTGCTCGCCCTCGCGGGAGCAGTCAGCGTGGGCGTCGGCGCGGTGGCCGGCGACGTGGAGAGCGGCCGAGCCGAGCTGCTGTACAGCCTGCCGGTACGCCGCACGCTCATCTTCGATGCGCGCGCCGTCGCGGGAACGATCGCGGTTGTCGCAGTCGTCGGTGCGGCGGTGGTCGGCGCGGAGGTCGGCCGGATGATCAGCGGAGACCTCTCCGCCGTCTCACCGTGGGTGCCGATCCGGGTGTCGCTACAGCTCCTTCCCCTGCTCGCGCTGTTCGCCGCCGTCGCGTTCGCCGTGTCGGCGATCAGCCGAAGCCGCAGCGAGGCGATGGGGCTTGCGGTGGCGGCGCCCGCGACCGCCTACCTGCTGAACGTCGTTTCGCTGCTGTGGTCGAAGGCTTCCTTCATCGGCCGGGTGGACCCGTTCCACTACTTCCAGGCGACGCGCGCTGCGACCGCCCTCAGCGGACGGGACGCACTGGGGTTGCTCGCGGTCTCAGCCGTGGTCTACGTAGCCGGCCGAAGCTGGCTCGGCCGTCGCGACCTCGCCTAGCTGCGCGGCGTACCGGGCAGCTTCCGCGATCGTCGACTGCCGCGAAGCGCTGACGACCTCCTCGGCGAGCGCGACGGACCGGGCGATCTCGCCGTCAGTCGGGACGGAGCTCGCCGTCGGCCATGGTGCGAACTCGCGTTGCATCGCCTGCCGCTCCGCTGGGCCGGCTTCCGAGAACCCTGACCTCGACGCGCTCAGCCGCTGGTAGGCCGTGTGGTCGTCGATCACGCAGCGAAGCTCCACCAAGGTCGCGTCGGCGTGCTCAGCGGCAGCCCGGGCCCGGGCTCGCTGAGCCGGATCCCGCCACGACGCGTCGAGGATCACCGAGTACCCGAGCCCCAGTGCGGTTCGGGCCCGCCCGAGCAGATCGTCGTACACCGCCGCCACCGCCGACTCCTGGTAGCGACCCGTCCCCCAGCCCTCGCGCTCCCCCCTCGCGGCCCCGATCGACGCCTCGTGCCGAACCGCATCGGATGAGAGGTACACGAGGTCCTCGCGGGCGGCGAGTGCGGTGGCCACCGTCGACTTGCCCGACCCGGGCAGGCCCCCGATACATACAAGTACCGGTTGAGCGGCGACCAGGTGGGCCTCCGCGAGGTCCAGCAGCAGGTCTTCCTCACTCATGGCGAGGCGAGTGCGTGCGCCGGGCCGCAGCTTCGCCACCTTGAGCCGGACCAATGCTCGTTGCGCGATGTAGAAGTCCAGGAGTGACCGCGGATAGACGTCGTCGGTGAGCTCGCGGTGGACCGCGAGGAAGTGGTCGGCAGCCGCGCCTTCGCCGAGCCGCTCGAGGTCCATCGCCAGAAAGGCGACGTCGGCGAGGACATCACAGGTCCGTAGATCGGCGTCGAACTCCAGGCAGTCGACGATCCGCACCCCGTCGCCGGTGAGGTAGACGTGGTCCGCCCGCAGGTCCCCGTGTCCGTCCCGGATCTTGCCGGCCCGCAGGCGGCCCTCGAACAACGCCCGTCGGCCGGCCAGGTAGCGAAGGCCCAGCCCGCGGCCGGCACCGCGACGCTGCGACGGGTCCAGGCCGGGGTCGAGGTGCTCGACGGCGTCCCACTCGCGCCGCCATCGAGCGGTGATACGCCGCCACGCGCCGGGCGAGTCCTCGCCGGTGGCCACGGGCACCCGCTCGTGGAAGGCAGCGATCTGTCGCGCGACTGTTTCGGCCGCTGTCATGAGGCGAGCCGGATCGCCACCGACCCGAGCGGCAAGGTTGTCTTGGTCGGCGAGACGGCGCATGACCACGGCCGGCTCGGGTGACGCGTCACCAAGCTCGATGTCGGCAACGCCGAGGTACACGTCGGGGCTTAGCCGCCGGTTGAGCCGCACCTCGTCCTCGCACGCGCGCCGGCGGGACTCGACGGTGGTGAAGTCGAGGAAGTCGGTGCGCACGGGCTTCTTCACCTTCAGCACCTTCTCGCCCAGGAAGTAGACCGCCGACACGTTCGTCTCTCGAGCGCCGGCCCACCCGCTGAGGGCGGCATCGGTCATCGCACGATCACCACCGGGCAGGACGCGTGCTGCACGCAGTGGTCGCTCACTGCGCCGAGCAGGATGCTGCCGATGGCGCTGTGGCCATGGCTGCCCACCACGAGAATCGCTCCTTCGCCGCTTTCGGCGACGAGCACCGGAACGGCCCCGCCTTCACGACAGATGGTTTCGATCCGGTTCTCCGGGATCGTGAGCTCTGCCCGCGCCTTGTCGAGGACGGCGAGGGCTTCGGTTTCCGGGGCGCCCTTGTCGTAGGCGATGAGCGCGCCGTACGTCGTGGGCAGGACCCAGGTTGTGACAAGCCGTACTCGGGCGCCGGTGCGGACTGCGTAGCTGTCCGCCCACTTGACCGCCGCCATGCTGTCAGGAGACCCATCGACGCCGACAACCACCAGGTCCGCGTGCTCAGTCATCGGTCCCACCTCCAGGTGTCGCTACGAGACGGCGCGCATCACTCACGCGAGCGCGCGTGACGACCGTGCCGGTGGTCCGGTCAGCGAGCGCGGCGGCGTCGAGGAGCGAGCCGATTGCCGCGAACGAACCGCCCGCATCCACGAAGTCGCATGCCGCATCGACCTTCGGTCCCATCGATCCGGCCGGAAAGGACAAGGCGCGAAGCGTCTCGCTCGTCACTTGGCTCAGCGGACGGGCCTGCGGTGTGCCGAAGTCGACCTGAACCGCGGGTACGTCGGTCAGCATCAACAGCGCCCCGGCATCGAGCTGATGCGCAAGCAGTGCCGCGGCACGGTCTTTGTCGACCACGGCCTCGACGCCTTGCAGCCCGGCTCCGGTGTTGATCACCGGCACTCCGCCGCCGCCTGCGCAGATCACAACGGTCCCGATGCCCAACAATGCCCGGATCGAGGTGAGCTCGACGATTCCGATCGGGCGGGGCGACGGCACGACCCGTCGCCAGTAGCGACCGTCGGGCTTGACGACCCACCCTCGTTCGGCGGCGATGCGCCTCGCGGAATCCTCGTCGTACACCTGCCCGATGAACTTCTGCGGGTCCGCGAAAGCCGGATCGTCGTGCTGCACGAGGGTCTGGGTCAGCAGTGTGACCACGCGACGTCCCGGCAGCGCGTTGGTGAGCTCACGTTGCAGCCAGTAGCCGACCATCCCTTCGGTCTCAGCGCCGAGAACGTCCAGCGGGTAGGGGTGACTGAGCGAGGTGTCCTGTTCGCTCTCGGCGGCGAGAATCCCGACCTGCGGGCCGTTGCCGTGGGTCACCACGAGCTCGTGCCTCGCGGCCAGCGGCGCGATCGAGGCGACGGCGGCTCGGACGTTGTCCTGTTGCGTCTGGGAGTCGGGGGCCTGCCCACGCTGCAAGAGCGCGTTGCCGCCGAGTGCCACGACGATGCGCATCGGACTAACCCCCCAGAGTCGCGACCAAGACGGCCTTGATCGTGTGCATGCGGTTCTCCGCCTGCACGAAGACGACGGACGCCGGCGACTCGAAGACCTCTTCGGTCACCTCAAGCCCATCGAGGCCGTGATCCTGGAAGATCTGCTCACCAACCGTGGTCTCGCGGTTGTGGAAGGCCGGCAGACAGTGCATGAACCGGACCTGCGGGTTCCCCGTTGCCTTCAGCAGGTCGGCATTCACTTGGTAGGGCTGCAAGAGCGCGATCCGCTCTGCCCAGACGTCCTTGGGCTCTCCCATCGACACCCAGACGTCGGTGTGCAGGTAGTCGACGCCCTGCACCGCGACGTCCCGGTCTTCTGTGATCGTGATGCGCGCGCCCGACGCGGCAGCGAGCTCGCGGGCACGATGCACCACCGCCTCGCTCGGCCACAGCGACGTCGGCGCCGCGACGCGGACGTCCATGCCCATGAGCGCACCCATCGTCAGCAAGGAGTTACCCATGTTGAAGCGGGCGTCGCCCAGGTAGCAGTAGCTGATCTCGGCCAGCGGCTTGGGTGAGAGCTCGGACATCGTGAACACGTCGCACAGCGACTGGGTCGGGTGGTACTCATCGGTCAGCCCGTTCCACACCGGTACGCCGGCGTTGGCCGCGAGGGTCTCGACGGTCTGCTGCGCGAATCCGCGGTACTCGACCGCGTCGTACATTCGCCCCAGCACTCGTGCGGTGTCTCGCATCGACTCCTTGTGGCCGATCTGCGAACCGTCCGGGCCGAGGTAGGTGGTGTGGGCTCCCTGGTCCTTCGCGGCGACCTCGAACGCGCAGCGGGTTCGGGTCGAGGTCTTCTCGAAGATCAACGCGATCTGCTTGCCGGTCAGCGCCGGACGCTCAGTGCCCGCGTACTTGGCCCGCTTGAGATCTCGCGCCAGGTCCAGGAGGTACCTCATCTCGACCTGAGTGAAGTCGGCCTCTTTGAGGAAATGGCGGCCTTTCAGGTTGTAGCTCATGGCCGTGCCGCCGTCCCGGTCGCGGCCGGCGCCGCCGGCTCGCGAATCAGCGGGCACGACATGCAGCGTGGGCCGCCACGGCCACGACCGAGCTCGTTGCCGGTGATCGTGATGACCTCGACGCCGGCTCGGCGCAGCTTGGTGTTGGTATCGACGTTGCGCTCGTAGGCGACGACGACGCCGGGGGCGATGGCGAGGACGTTGTTGCCGTCGTCCCACTGCTCGCGCTCCTGCTCGACGCGGTCTCCCCCGGTCGTGAGCACCTTCAACCCGTCGACTCCGAGCGCATCGGCGAGCGCCGCGAACAACGACTCCACTCGCTCGACCCGGGCGCCGTTCTCACCACTCGGGGTCACCCGCCAGACCCGGGACTCGTCGGCCACTCCTGGGTAGGCGACGAACGTGGCGCGGTCGACCATCGTCATCACGGTGTCGAGGTGCATGTACGCGCGACGCTTCGGCAGCTCGACCGCGAGGATCTCGCGTGCCGCCCCCGCGGCGAACAGCCTGCGGGCGAGGATCTCCACCGTCTGCGGAGCAGTTCGCTCGCCCATCCCGATGAGCACCGCACCGTTACCGACGACCAGTACGTCGCCGCCTTCAATGCTCGCGGGCTGGTGATCGAGGTCGTCCGCGCCGTACCAGAACGAGAACGCCGAGTCGGCGAAATCGGGATGGAAGCGGTAGATGGCCTCGGCGTGAACGGTTTCGCGGATCCGAGCCGGCATTGCCATCGGGTTCACCGAGACGCCTCGGTAGATCCAACATGACGTGTCACGGGTGAACATGTGATTCGGCAACGGTGGCAGCACGAAGTCGTCACGGTCGAGGGTTGCGATGCGCAGGCTCGGACCGGCGTACTGGAGCTCGCCGACCGTCAGGCCGCCGATCAGGTGTCCCGTCAAGGTGACGGGGTCCATGGCCTCGAGCGCCCTTCGCAGCGGCTCGACAAGCGCCGGCCCGAGTCGCGGTTCGGTGACAACGCGATCAAGCACCCACGCGCGCGCCGCTGGCTCCTTGAGCGTCTCGGCAAGCAGGTCACCGAGCAGGACGACCTCGATACCCCGCTCACGCAGCGTGTCGGCGAATGCGTCGTGCTCTTGCCGAGCGCGCTTGACCCACAGCACGTCGTCGAACAACAGCTCCTTGACGTTCGACGGGGTGAGCCGGCGCAGCTCGAGGTCGGGCCGGTGCAGCATGACGCGGTGCAGCCGGCCGACCTCGGATGCGACACCGTAGGTGGTACTCATGACACACCGCCGTTTCCCGCGCCGACCAGGACGCTGTGCGCCGGCATCCGGCCGTGCTTGAAGTAGTAGGCGTCGACGAGCAGCTCGGCGAGCACCTGGTTGGAGTCGATGATGGGAATCCGGTGAGCCAGGCCGGAGTGCGCGAACGCCATCGGTAGCTCGGTGCAGCCGGCGATGACGGCGGTGTACGGCGATGTCTTCCAGTTGTCGATGAGATGGCGGATGGCGGTGCCTGCGATCTCCAGCTCGTGTGCCATCACGAGGTGGACGATCTCGTCCACCACGGCCTGCTCGCCAGAGCTGACCTCATGGAACCGCACGCCGCGGCGCTCCAGCGCCTGCCGGTACAACCCGGTAGAACGGGTGGTCGACGACGAAAGCAAGAGGTACTCCTCGCCTGCCTCAGCGGCAACCCGAGCGACCTCGCCGATCAGGTCGACGATCGGGGCACGGCTGCGGCGGCGCAGCTCGTCGAGGAACAGATGCGCGGTGTTGCACGCGACACCGATGACGCATGGGTGATGGGTGTCGAGCTCCGCCACGAGCACCAACAACTCGGCGAGCAGGCCGTTCGACACGTCCCCTGTCATGTCGAAGCTCTCGATGCCGTGGCTGACGAGCACCACGTCCGGGTAGTCGACGTCCTCGACAGCGCCGTAGCGGGTCGCCGCGTAGTCCAGCGCCTTGGCGAGAACATCCTCTCCGGCCAGGGGGCCGAGGCCGGAGAGGATGCCGATCGGAGTGTTGGTCACACCTGCACCGGCAGTGCCGCAGCAACGCGCTCCGCGTACTCGCTGTCCTCGGGGTAGTCGATGGGCATTACCGCGGTCTCGCCGAACTCGTGCCGCTGCACCTTCATCCAGGCGTAGACCGGAACGCCTAGCAGGAAGGCGAAGGTGCCGTAGTAGACCGCCTGGTACCCGGTGCCGGCCAGCGCCCAGAACGAGAACGCCAACGCTGCCAGGGCGACGACGCCGTCACGGACGAGGTGGGGGATGCTCACCGCGCGTCCCTTGACGAGCAGCCAGTACAGGTGCGCTGCCGCCGAGTAGAGATACGGAATCACCGAGGTGAGGACACTCAGCAGCACGACGGTCGTGAAGACCTTCTCGAAGCGCCAGTAGCTGAACACCGTCAGGACCGAGGCCGCGACGGTCGCCACCAGAATCCCGAACACCGGGATCTCCCGGTGGCTCAGCTTCGCGAACTGCGTCGGGAACAGGCCGTCACGCGCCGCTGCCATCGGCATCTCGGCGCAGATGAGCGTCCACCCGTTGAGGCAGCCGATGCCGGAGATGATCGCGACGACCGCCATCGTCTTGCCGGCCCACGCGCCGCCGAACATCGCGTTGACCGAGTCGGAGAAAGGTGCAGTCGAGTTGATCAGCTTGTCGTGGGCAACCGTTCCGAAGACGGTCAGCGTGCCGAGGATGTACACGAAGGCGCATCCGATCGTTCCGAGGATGGTCGCCCGCGAGACGTTGCGCTTGGGCTCACGCACACGACCCGCAACGACCGACGCCGTCTCGATGCCGAGATAGCTGAACAGCGCGATCGCGGCAGCCGCAGAGATGGCAGAGCCGATCGAGGTGCCGCTCGCGTTGAAGGCGCCGAGGTTGTGGGCGTGCATGAAGAACAGGCCGACCGTCGCCATGAACACCAACGGGATGAACTTCAGGATCACCGTCGCGTTCTGGAACCAGGCAAGCCGGCGTATGCCGGAGATGTTGATGATCGCGGGCACCCACAGGCCCACCATCGCGATCAACGCCGAACCGAGCCGATTGCCGCCCTTGTTGATGAAGACCTCGACATAGCCGACCCAGGCGACCACCACCGCCGCATTGCCGATCCACGCGGTCAGCCAGTAGGACCAAGCGGTGGAGAAGCCGCTGAAGTCGCCGAACGCGTCACGCGCGTAGAGGTAGGGCCCGCCCGATCCCGGGACTCGCTTGTTGAGGGCCCCGAACACGAGCGCGAGTGCGATCGCGCCGATCGTGACAAGGCCGAACGCCAGCAGGCTGACCGGCCCGAACGGGGCAAGGGCAGATGGGAGCGCGAAGACCCCGGTCCCGATGACTGATCCGATCACAAGAGCCGACGCGGTCGGCAACCCGAACCGCTGCTTGAACTCCGCCCCGACTGACACCGGCGCGGGCTTGACGGCGCCGCCGCGTGCCTTGGTGTCAACAACGGTCGTACTCATGGTCTCTCTCCCGTCTCACTAGTCGACGCCAGCACACTCCGCACCCAGCTCATGAACCAGAGGCAACCGATGTGGTCGCTAGGTTCGGAAGTCCCTGCCTCAGCGCTTAAGCCGCCAGGGACTCGCGCAGGGCCTTTAGGCCCTGCCGGAGGTCGAGCGGCAGCGCCTACCTTCGGCGCCATGGCTCGGTCCGAGGCAGCCGCGCGCTCCGATGCTCCGGTGGCAGCCGATACCGCGGAGCCGATCCGGCGGTTCCTGCGTGACCTCCGTACGACCGAACGCGGCCTGTCGTCGCTGGAAGCCCGGCGTCGGCTCGAGGCGGTCGGGCCGAACACCCTTCCGGTGCTCCGGCGTCGCTCCTGGCCTCGCGACGTCCTGGACCAGGTGATCCATCCGCTGGCGCTTCTGCTGTGGGGCGCGGCGGCCCTTGCCGCCAGCACCGGCTCGACCATCGTCGCGATCGCGATCGTCGGCGTGATCATCCTCAACGCGACGTTCGCGTTCATCCAGGAACAGCAAGCCGAACGCTCGGTCGAGGCACTCAGCGCGTACCTGCCGGCACACAGCAGGACGCGCCGTGACGGTCACCTGCAGCTGGTGCCCGCCACCGAGCTCGTGCCGGGCGACGTGATCGAGATCGCGGAGGGCGACCGGATCGCGGCCGACGCGCGGCTGCTCTCCGGGACGGTGGAGATCGATGCGTCCGCTCTGACCGGCGAGTCGACGCCGGTCAGCCGTTCCGCCGAGGTCTCCACGCCGGACGCCACGGGCACCGTTGTCGACGCGCCGTACCTGGTGTTCAGCGGCACGTCATGCACGTCCGGTTCGGCACTGGCGGTGGTTCACGGCACCGGACGGCGAACCGAGCTCGGCCGGATAGCCGCGCTCAGCCAGCGCGTGACCCGAGAGCCCAGCCCGCTCGAGCGGCAGGTACGGCGCGTCGCGTGGATCATCGCGGCGGTCGCGGTCGGTGTGGGCCTGGCGTTTCTGCCACTTGGCGCCCTTGCCGGGCTTCCGCTCCACGACTCGTTCATCTTCGCGATCGGCCTGCTCGTCGCGAATGTGCCGGAAGGCCTCCTCCCGACGATCACACTCGCGCTGGCAGTGGGAGTGCGTGAGCTGGCGAAACGTGGCGCCGTCGTGAAGCGGCTCAGCGCCGTCGAGACCCTCGGTGCCACCTCCGTCATCTGCACCGACAAGACCGGCACGCTGACGCAGAACAACATGCAGGTGGTGGAGTGCTGGATCGCTGGTGGGGCGCAGCCCGCCCGCCTCGACGCCAAGCAGCCGGGCGCGACGAGGCTTGCCGCGGCGGCCGCTCGCTGCACCACGACCGAGATCGGCGACGACGGGTCATTCAGCGGCGACCCGATGGAGATCGCACTGCTCGACGCCGCCGCGACCCTCGGCGTCGAGACCGACATTGCCAAGCGCGACCTCGCGCGTGTTGCCGTCTTCGGCTTCGACCCGGGCCTGAAGCGAATGGCCACCGTCAGCCAGACGCACGACGGCGTTCGCGTCGACGTCAAAGGAGCACCCGAGACGGTCGTTCCGCTCTGCCGCCACAGGCGGGCGAGTGCAGGTGCCGACCCTGAGGCGGTCGTCTCCGAGATGGCCCGTCGCGGCTTGCGGGTTCTCGCTGTCGCGACCCGCGAGCTGGGTCAGGGCGGAGCGGTTCCGGCGTCTCGCGACGCGGCCGAACAAGGACTCGAGCTGCTCGGTCTCGTCGCGCTGTTGGATCCGCCACGCCCGGAGGTGTCGGCGGCGGTTGCCACCTGTCACCTCGCCGGATTGCGCGTGCACGTTGTTACCGGCGACCACGCCCTCACGGCCGCTGAGATCGCGCGGGAGATCGGGATCGGCGAACGAGGTCTTCGCGTGGTCACCGGGGCCGAGCTCGCGGAGATGTCAGAGCGACAGCTCGGCGAGCTGCTCAACAGCGACGCCGAGGTGATTTTCGCCCGCACCACGCCGGAGGACAAGCTCCGCATCGCCGACGCGGTCAAGGCCACCGGGCAGGTCGTCGCGATGACAGGCGACGGCGTCAACGACTCCCCCGCCTTGCGCCGGGCTGACATCGGGGTTGCCATGGGCCGGGGCGGGACCGAGGTCGCGCGAGAGGCCGCGACGATGGTGCTGACCGACGACAACTTCGCCACGATCGTCCGGGCGATCGAGGCCGGACGTCGGGTCTACGACAACGTCCGCAAGTTCATCCTCTACATCTTCGCCCACGCAATCCCCGAGATCGTTCCGTTCATCGTCTTCGTCCTGTCAGCCGGCACGGTCCCGCTGCCGCTCACCGTGCTGCAGATCCTCGCCATCGACCTCGGCACCGAGACCTTGCCCGCGCTCGCGCTCGGTCGTGAGCCGGCGGAGCCCGGACTGATGACTCGCCCGCCACGACCGCGCTCGCGCGGCGTCGTGGATCGCCCGCTGCTGGTCCGCGCCTGGTTGCTGCTGGGAATCGTGTCCGCGGCGCTCGTCATGGGCGGGTTCTTCGCGACGTTGTGGCTCGGTGGCTGGCACCCCGGGGATCCCACCGGCAAGGGGACGCCACTGCACCACGTCTACCTGCAGGCGACGACAGCCACGTTCGTCGGAATCGTCGCCTGCCAGGTTGGCACCGCGTTCGCTGCCCGCACCGAACACGCCTCGCTGCGCTCCGTCGGCCTGTTCACGAACCGGTTGCTGCTCGGCGGGATCGCCTTCGAGCTGTTGTTCACCGCCGCACTGATGTACGTCGCACCTCTCGGCCACCTGTTCGGCACGGTGCCGCTACCTGCTCCGATCTTGGAGCTGTTCATCGCGTTCCCGCTGGTCGTGTGGAGCATCGACGAGGTCGCTCGATGGCACCGGCGCCGGGCGTAGCAGGTCGCTGATCACGCCACCGTCGACCGTCTCCCGCTCCATCAGCAGATCGGTCAGGCTGCTGAGCTGCTCGCGGTGAGCCTGCAGCAGGTCGATCGCCGTCTGCTCGGCTTCCCGAAGCAGCCGCGCGACCTCGTCATCGACTGCGGCCTGCGTCTGTTCGGCGAACGGCCGGCTCGACAGCGGGTGCGTCGAATCTCCGAGAAACACCGAGCCGCCGGCGGGATAGCCGACCGGGCCGAGCTTCGGGGAGAGGCCGAACTCGCGCACCATCTTGATTGCCAGGTCGGTCGCCTGCTCGAGGTCATTGGCGGCGCCGGTGGACGCCTCGCCGAGCGCGACGAGCTCCGCCGCTCGCCCGCCGAGTCGCACCGCAAGCGCATCTCTCAGGTAGCTCTCCGAATAGAGGTGCCGCTCCGCGACCGGCAACTGTTGCGTCACGCCCAGCGTCTGGCCGGCTGGAAGGATCGTGACCTTGTCCACCGGATCGGCGTGGGGAAGCAGCGCGGCGACCAGGGCGTGCCCTGACTCGTGCGTCGCGACCGCGAGCTTCTCGTCGGCAAGCAGCACGTTGCTGCCGTCGCGTCGACCGAGGGTGATGCGATCCCGAGCCGCGACGAAGTCCTCGCCGGACAACCGCGTGCGGTTGTCGCGAGCCGCGGCGATCGCTGCCTCGTTGGCGAGATTGGCGAGGTCGGCGCCGCTGAAGCCGGGCGTGGCCCGAGCGATGACCCCGAGATCCACGTCTTCATCGAGCGTCTTGCTCTTGCAGTGAACCTGGAGGATGGCCAGCCGGTCGGCCTGGTTGGGCAACGGCACAGTGATCTGCCGGTCGAAGCGGCCCGGCCGTACCAGCGCGAGGTCGAGCACCTCGGGCCGGTTCGTCGCCGCCAGCACGACGACGCCATCCGCCGGGTCGAACCCGTCCATCTCAGCGAGCAGCTGGTTCAGGGTCTGCTCGCGCTCGTCGTTCGAGACCATCACACCGCTACCGGACCGTCGTTGCCCGATCGCATCGATCTCGTCGACGAAGATGATCGACGGAGCGCTCTTCCGCGCGACTTCGAACAGGTCGCGGACGCGGGCGGCACCCACGCCGACGAACATCTCCACGAAGCTCGACCCGGTGACCGAGAAGAAGGCGACCCCGGCTTCGCCTGCCACCGCACGGGCGATCAACGTCTTGCCCGTGCCGGGCGGGCCGAGCATCAGGATGCCGCGCGGCGCCACCGCACCCGCGCGTCGATAGCGGTCCGGCTGGCGAAGGAAGTCGACGATCTCCGACACCTCGGCCTTGACCCCGGCGTACCCGGCGACATCGTCGAACGTGGCACGCGGATGCTCGGCGTCGAAGACCTTCGCGTGCGCCTTCGTCATGCCGGCCGCACCCACCAGTCCGCCCCGCCGTAGGCCGCCGCGCATCAACCAGAACAAGATCCCGATCGGTGCCAGCACCAGCAAGAAGCCGAACAGCCCCGACCACCACGACGAGGACGAGGCGGCTGTCGCGGTCAGCTGCACGCCGTCGTCGCGAAGCTCGCGCACCAGCTGCGGGCCGGCGAGACCTACGGGGACCGTCGTGACGAAGCCTTGGCCGTTTGTGAGCTTCCCGGACGCGGATCCGTTCGACTCGATCTGCACGCTCTTGACCTGGCCGGCGTCCGCGCGCGCAAGAAACGTCGAATACGTCAGCCGGGTCGAGGTCGAACGGGCAGAGAGCGTGACAGCCAGATCGAGCCCGACCAGTAGCAACGCGGCGAGCCACAGCAGGTACTTCGCCCGCCGCGACAGCTTCGGCGGCGCGGGAGGTGACTTGGTCGGTTCGTTGTCCATGCCACCCTCCCGCGTCTGTCGTGCCGAAGGGTTAGGTGATGCTGACGTGAGTCGGGCGCTCGGACCTGGCCTTCGGCATCTTGATGGACAAGACGCCGTCGGCAAGAACCGCTGTCGACTTCTCACCCTCGACCGCCGAGGGCAGCGTCACCTCGTAGTCGAAGCGCCCGGTCGAGCGGGTGGTGTGACGGAGCGTGCCGTCACGCGTCTTCTCGACACGCTCGCCATGGACGGAAACCCGCCGGCCCGTGACATCGATGCCGATGTCCTTCTTCGCAACGCCCGGGAGCTCGATGTCGACCGTGAACATCTCGTCCGTCTCGGTGACCTCCGCGCCCGGGATGAAGTGGTCGCCGGCGTTGCCATGCGACGGCCACGCCTCGCCGAGCAACCGGGCCAGTAACCGGCCCGGGTCGGTGAGGTCGATGATCGAATCCCTCGCTGACGCCGGCTTGTCAGTGCGATTGGCGATTGACGTCATGGTGAACCTCCTGATCTGACAGTTCGATCTAATCCGCGGTCCGCTGCCGCGAGTAGAGGCGAAGGGCTCCGTTACCCAGGGCGCTGCGGCGCCAGTCAGGCGGGCGCCGCAGACGCCTGTGCCTGAGACTCCATACGCCGGGCCATCTCGCGCACGAACAGCTCGACGGAGCGCTGCGCCACGGCGTTCAGCGCGGCATGATCGATCGCCTGACCGATGCGGCCGAGCGGCGCGTCGTAGTAGCCGATGATCGACACGACGCTCGTGACGTCGTTGACACGGACCACCACGAGGTGTGCGTCCAGCGTCGGGAACAGGTAACTGCCGAGGCCGGTCGGCTCCCACCGGATCGGGACGATCGTCACCTCGTCCCGGATCCGAGCCCGCTGGGTCCGGACGAGCACCCGCTTGCTCACGCCTCGAGGACCGACGTCGTACCAGGCGGTCGCCGCTCCCGCGTCCGCGTCGACCGAAAGCCGGCTCAGATCAACGCTCGCAAGGGTGGCCACCAATGCCTCTCGCGCCTTCTCGGCCGGTAGCGGCACGGGAGCGCTCGCCTCTACGAACATGTTGCCGAGTGAACGCGACAGACCCAGCGATGCGGTAGGGCTGAAAGACCCTGCCGGACCCTAGTGCGCTACGCCCTCAGCCAAATGCATGACGGCCGGACTGGGCAAAGTCGCGGGGGCAGTGCGTGACCATGGTCCCCTGGGATGGGCCGTTTCGGCCCTAAGGCGACGGACCGTTCGCCGGTGTCCGGCTGGCCGCTCCGGCAGGACGCTGAGCCCATGGCCAGCCCCCAGGAGTGCCCGGAACGCCCGGCGGACACGCGGTTGGCGGCTGCCTTCGGTGGCGGCGGCGTGTTCGGCACCGCCTACGGCCTCGGTGTCGCGCACGCCCTGATCCGCGCAGGCGTCCCGCTCGCAACCGCGCCGACCATCGGCACCTCCGCCGGCGCCTGGGTTGCAGCATGTCTGGCGACCGACACCGACCTCGACGACCTGTGCACGGCTCCACCGCTGCGGGTTCCCGACCCGACCCCGCAGCTCTTGCTCGACATCGCCTCCCGGCTGTTCGGGGATGCCATGGTGCCGCACATCACCGCCACCGCTGTGGTGCTGCCCACGATGCGGCGCGTGGTGCTGTCCGGCGCGGACTACCGAGTTGCCGACCTGGTGGCGGCCTCCTCCTCGGTGCCCGGCCTGTTCCGGCCGACGATGATCGGGACCCGGTCCTACGTCGACGGCGGCGTCCGATCGCTGGTTTCCGCGGACCTGGCACCGTCCGCCGAGAACCTCGTCGTCATCGCGCCGATCGCCGGCCCGATGTTCGGCCCGGCCGGACGCTTCATGGAGAGATTGCTCCGCAGCGAGCTGCGTCGGTGGGAGGAGCGGACCGGCGGTGTCGCGCATCTGATCCGGCCGAATCGCGAGATCGCGCGTCTCGCCCACAATCCCCTCCAGCTCTTCGACCGCGACCGAGCGCGCGCTGCGTACACCCTCGCCGGAGAGCAGATGGCGAAGCTGCTTGTCGAGCGCAGCGAGCTTGCCGCGCTGGGTGATCCCTCGCCCCGAGCCGCCTGACGCAGCCCGCACCGGTCAGATGCGGGCCTCGCTGCCGAGGTTGGCGATCCGGCCGTCAGCCATGTGAATCAGGCGATCGCAGGCCTGGGCGACCCGCGGATCGTGCGTGACAAGCACGACCGTGAGCTCCGGTCGCTCGCCACGCAGTCTCGCGATCAGCTCCATGGTGCGATCGACCGCGCGAGCGTCGAGGCTGCCGGTGGGCTCGTCCGCGAGCAGGATCGCCGGCTCGTTCGCGAGCGCTCGCGCAAGGGCGACGCGTTGCCGCTCGCCGCCGGACAGCCGGGTGGGTGGGCGATCCGCGAAGGCGCCGAGATCAACTGCGGCAAGCAACCGGCGCGCACGTTCGTGCCGTTGCCGACGAGACAGCCGCGTGCCGAACATCGCGACTTCGACGTTCTCGCACGCCGTCAGGTGGGGAAGGAGGTTGTGCAGCTGGAAGACCAGGCCGATGTGGTCGCGGCGGTAGGCCGCCAAGTCGCGCAGCCCGCCGATCTCCACGCCCTCGACCCGTAGCTGGCCGGACGTCGGGGGGGTGAGGGCGGCGATCATGTGCAGCAAGGTGGACTTCCCGCACCCGGATGGTCCGGTGACTCCGAGCATCTCCCCCCGCGCCACCGTCATGCTGAGGCCGTCGACCGCCTTCACCAGGCCCCCGTCGAAGTGCTTGCAGAGATCGACGGCTTCGATGACCGTGGGCTCACTCATGGCGAAGCGCCTCAAGGGGCGCCAGCGCGGCGGCGCGGAGTGCTGGATAGATCGCGCCGACGACCGTCATCCCGAGCGCCGTGTAGATCGCGCGCCAGAACGTGCCGGCGGTGTACTCCAGGTGGACGAAGCCGGACAGGCTCGATGAGTTCTGCAGGAACTGCACCGCCACCACGGACATCCCGACGCCCACCGCAGCGCCTATCAAGCCGAGCACACCGGCTTCGCCCAGCACCATGCCCAGCACCCTGCTCCGTCGCCAGCCCACGGCGCTGAGCACGCCGAACTCCCTGATCCGCTCGATGAACGCCATCGTCATCATGCTCATCACGATGAGCCCGCCCACGACGATGGCAAGGACGCGGCTGCCTTCGTCTGCGGCATTGATCAGCTGCAGGCTGCGATCGGCTCGCCCGAACTCAGCAGCGGTCCGAATCGTGGTCAGCGACGGCAGCTGGTCGGTGATCGCGCCACGCACCTGCGCCATGTCGGCCCCGGCAGACAACTGGACGAAGATCAGCGTCACGAGCCCGCTCTGACGCTGATAAGCCTGCAGCGTGCCGAGCGGCATCATCGCGCCGCTGTCACCAAGCGCCTGGCCGACCGAGTAGATACCGACGATCGTGAAGAGGTGCCCGTCGATCGTGATCTTGTCGCCGACATGCTTGTGGAGGTTGTCGGCGGCCTGATAGCCGAGCAGCACCTGGTCGGTCGTTCCCGGCTGGTAGGCATGCCCCTGGAGGATCTGGACGCCGAACGGCCCAAGGTCCACCGGGTTCACGCCGATCTCGAGAAACAAGGGGTAGGTCGAGTTGAGCCGCACGCTGGCGACGAGAACGCCGATCGCCCGCGAGAC
>DASZYY010000001.1:0-8183 GCA_035545175.1 Mycobacteriales bacterium | reverse complement strand
CTCAACGACGGTGCCGAGGATGCCGCCGAGTTCGCGAGGGCGGTGGCGGCGGTCATCACCGCGTCGCTGCAGCCGGCCAAGAAGGGGGCGTGACGCCGTGACGGAGCCGGTGGAGATCGAGCCCGTTTCGATGACCGTGTCGAGCCGCGACCCTGAACAGGTCCGGCGCAGCCTCGAGCGGTGGCTCGCCAGTCGGATCGAGGGCGGGACCGACGTGACGGTCTCCGACCTCGAGGGCAGCGCGGCCAACGGGATGTCGTCGGACACGACGATGTTCCGCGCCCGATGGCGCGACGCCGACGGCGATCACGACGAGCGGCTGGTCGCCCGGATCGCGCCGGACACCAAGGACGTGCCGGTGTTCCCGACGTACGACCTGCAGGGCCAGTACGACGTGATCCGCGCCGTCGCCGCACTGACGAAGGTGCCGGTCCCCCGCCCGTGGTGGTGCGAGCCGTCGAGCGACGCGCTCGGCGCGCCGTTCTTCGTGATGAGCCGGATCGACGGCGTCGTCCCGCCGGACGTCATGCCGTACCCGTTCGGTGACAACTGGCTGTACGACGCCGACCCCGACGACCAGCGCAAGCTGCAGGAGTCAACCGTCGCGGCGATCGCCGCGCTGCACGACGTCAGCGACGCCGCGGCACGACTGCCGTTTCTGGAGAAGGACAAGCCCGGCGACACCCACTTGCGCCGACACGTCGCGAACACCCGCGCTTGGTACGACATGGTCGCTCGCGAAGGCGCGCCGTCCGAGCTCGTCGAAGCGGCGTTCGACTGGCTCGACGCGAACTGGCCGAAGCACGAGAGCGCGACCGTGCTGTCGTGGGGCGACTCGCGGATCGGTAACGTGCTCTACCAAGACTTCCAGCCGGCCGCTCTGCTCGACTGGGAGATGGTCGGCCTCGGGCCGCGCGAGCTGGACGTCGCGTGGCTGGTCTACGCGCACCGCGTCTTCCAGGACATCACCGGAGCGCTCGGCCTACCTGGGATGCCCCACTTCCTGCAGCCCGCCGACGTCGCGACGCAGTACGAGTCCCTCACCGGCTACGCCTGCCGCAACCTGCGGTGGTTCATGGTCTACGGCGCGGTGCAGTGGGGCATCGTCTTCCTCCGCACCAGCGCACGCCAGGTCCACTTCGGCGAGAAGGAGTGGCCGGCGGACCGCGACGAGGTCATGCACAACCGGATCCATCTCGAATCACTCCTCGACGACATCACCGAATAGAGGATCGCCATGCCGGTCGCGCTTGACGAGTACCCGCTGCATCAAACGCCGCTGTCAATGCGCTACGTCGCGAGCAGCGACCGCAACTTCTACGACCGCTGCTACTTCAACGCGCACGACCGCACCGGCGACATCTTCCTGATCACCGGCGCAGGCATCTACCCGCAGCTCGGCGTGAAGGACGCCTATGTCGTCGTACGCCGCGGGGACCTGCAGCATGTCGTCCGGATGTCCGACGCACTCGACGACGAGCGGATGAACCTCCGCGTCGGTCCGTACTCGATCGACGTCGTCGACCCGCTGCACACGATCCGTCTGGTCTGCGACGCGGACTCCGACGGGATCGGCTTCGACCTGACCTGGCGAGGCGCCTTCCCCGCGATCGACGAGGAACGGCACCTGCTACGCACCGGCATCCGCCCGATCCTCGACACCTGGCGGTTCGCGCAGCTGGGCACGTGGGAGGGCGAGATCCGCGTCGGCGGCGACACGATCGGGGTGTCGCCCGACACGTGGGTCGGCTCACGCGACCGGTCGTGGGGCATCCGTCCGATCGGCGAGGCTGAGCCGGCCGGCAAACCGGTCGACGGCGCCGAGGACTTCGGGTTCTGGTGGCTGTACGTCCCGGTCAAGTTCGACGACTACGCGGTGGTGCTGATCGCCCAAGAGGACGGCGACGGACACCGGACTCTCAACGACGCGGTGCGCGTGCATCCGGACGGTCGCGTCGACCAGCTGGGCTGGCCGCGGGTGAAGATCTCCTACCGCTCCGGGACGCGGATCCCCGAGCACGCGACGATCGCCCTGTCCGAGCCGGACGGCAGCCCGCTGGTGATGGAGGTCGACTGCCTCGGCCACGTCCCGCTGCACGTCGGTTGCGGCTACGGCGGCGACCCCGACTGGTCGCACGGCGCATGGCGCGGGCCGAAGTGGATCGAGGGGTCGACGTACGACTTCACCAACCCCGACGTCGCCGGCCGTACGCAGTGGGGCGTGATCGACCACGTGGGGCGCGCGACGATCAACGGCGACGTGGGCTGGGGCCTCTTCGAGCACGGCACGATGGGCCGCCACGCGCCCAGCGGCTTCAGCGACTTCATGGCGGTATCGCCATGAAGCATGAGCAGAGCCTGGCCGTGTCGGCATGAGCACGATCAGCGGGGCGAAGGTCCTCATCACCGGCGTCACCAGCGAGGTCGCCAAGCCGGTCGCGCTCGCGCTCGCCAAGGAGAACGAGGTCTACGGCGCCGCCCGATGGAAGGACCCGGCCTCGCGGGAGCCGTACGAGTCGGCCGGTGTTAAGCCGGTCTACCTCGACCTGGTGAAGGGCGAGCTCGACGGCCTCCCCGACAAGGTCGACTACGTCGCACACTTCGCCGTGATGAAGAGCGGCAAGTGGTCCGTCGACCTCGACGGCAACGTGGGCGGCCTGTCGCTGCTGATGGAGCGGTACGCCGACGCGACCGCCTTCCTGCACTGCTCCACCTCGGCGGTGTACGAGGCCCACCCGCACGACGAGGCGCACGAAGACTCACCGCTCGGTGACAACCATCGCCCGTACTACCTGGAGACCTACTCGATCTGCAAGATCGCAGCCGAGGCAGCGGCACGGCACGGCGCGAAGCGCTACAACCTGCCGACGACGATCGCGCGTTTGAACGTGCCGTACGGCGACGGCGGCGGCTGGCCGATGTTCCACCTCGCGCTGATGGAGGCCGGACAGGAGATCGCGGTCCACGAGGTCCGGCCCAACGTGTTCCAGCCGATCCACACCGACGACATCGTCGCGATGGTGCCCAAGCTGCTCGAGATCGCCGGCGTCCCTCCGACGACGGTGAACTGGGCCGGCGACGAGCGGGTCTCCGTCGAGGAGTGGACGGATTTCCTCGGCGAGCTGACCGGGCTGACACCCAAGCTCGCGGTGTCGGAGCACTCGCTCGCGAGCGGCCGCGTCAACCTCGACCGCATGCACGAACTGGTCGGGCACACGACCGTGCACTGGCGTGACGGCATGCGCCGCATGGTCGAGGCGATGCGGCCGGATCTGCTTAAGTCGTAGGAGTGGGACCGCGGCGAGACATCGGACTGCTCGCCGCCGGAAACCTGGTCTCCGTGGCGGGCGACTCGGCCGCACTCATCGCACTGCTCTTCGAGCTCAAACACCACGGCGTCGGCTGGGTGTCCGCCGCGCTCGGTGCCGAGCTGCTGCCGTTCGTGCTGTTCGCCTCCTTCAGCGGACAGCTCGTCGACCGGCTCGACAACCGCCGGCTGCTCGTCCTCGGCCTCGCCGGGCAAGCGGTCATCGCGGTGCCACTTGCGTTCGCGCGAGCGCCGTGGCTGGTGGTCGCACTGTTCTTCGGCCTGAACGCGGTCGCCACCGTCGTACGGCCGGCCGGGAGCGCCATGGTGCCGGCGCTCAGCGGAGAAGCGGACGCGACCGTCGGTTACACCTGGATCGCGACCGGCGCGGGCATCGGATGGATCATCGGACCGGCCATGGGCGGCTTGTTGACCTCGGTGTCCGGCGTGACGACGACGTTGATCGTCGATGCGGCGACGTTCGTCGTCATCGCGATCGCCTGCCGGCTGCTCAGCACCACTCGTATTCCAGACCGGGTCGAGGAAGATCCCTCGAGCCACCACGGCGGCATGCGGATCCTGTGGCGCGACGTCATCGTGCGCTGGAGCGTGGTCACCACATCCGTCGCGGTTGCCTGCGCGGTCGTCGACAACGTGGCGGCACCGTTCCGGTTCCTCGACCAGCTCGCAACCTCATCGACCGGGTACGGCGCGTACCTCGCGCTGTGGGGCGTCGGAGCCCTCGCCGGGTCGCAGGTGCCGCGGCGGCTGCCGGCGTCCGAGCTGCCGACCGTGCTTGCGGTCGGCAACGGCCTGTCCGGACTCGGGATCGTCGGCATCGGACTCGCGCCGTCACTGGGACTCGCACTCGGCGCCTCGGTGCTGGGCGGCATCGGGAACGGCTTCGCCAACGTCGCCGAGAGCGCGCTGATCGCCAACCGGATCAGCGCCGACCAGCGCGGGCGAGCCTTCGCCTCGGCCGGTGCGCTGATCCAGACCGGGATCGGCGTCGGGACCGTCGCGGGTGCACCGCTCGTCGCAGCGCTAGGAGCAGGTCACGCGATGACCGCGGCCGGCGGGCTTGCCGCGTTGCTCGCCGGGATCACCGCGGTCTGGGCGGCCACCCGAAGCTCTCGGTGATCTTGACGTAGTGCGCCCATCAGGCGGGTTTACAGGCCCACAACGTCAAGATCACCGTCGGTTTCGCGAAGCGGCGGGCGTTCGCTGACGTCGACGTCGTGACGGGTATGGCCGAAGCCTTCGTCGAGCCGCATCGGCTGCAGCAACGCCGTCGAAGCCGTCGCGTCCGCAGCGAGCCGGCCTTGCGAGACGAGACGGTCGATCACGGTGTGCAGGACCTCGGCGGCCATCCGCCCGAGCGCCGACAGGTCGGAGTGCGAGTGGAACCGCTCGTGCAGGTCGACCTGGGCGATCGCCGCAGCACCGAGCAGCTCGTCGGTGTCGAGCAGCAAGCCGATGTCGACGCCGTACCCGCAGCGGAACGGCAGTTGTTCGAGCAGGTCTCGCCGTGCGGCGTACTCACCGCCGAGCGGCTGGACGATCCGGCCCAGCTCCGGCCAGAACGCGGCCAGGAGCGGACGAGCCGTCAGCTCGGTGACGCGCCCACCGCCGACGGTCACGTCGGCCTCGGTACGGCGGTCATAAGCGCCCTTCACGAGCGCCACTCCAGGGTCGGCAAGCAGCGGGCCAACCAGCGCCGGGACGAAGCGCGGGTCGAACCGTTCGAGATCCGCGTCGAGGAAGACGATCAGGTCGGCAGACGTTGCCGCCACGCCCTGCCACATCGCTTCGCCCTTGCCCGGCGACTGGGCGGTGACAACCCGCGCGCCGGCACGCGCGGCCAACGCCGCGGTATCGTCGGTCGACGCGCTGTCGACGACCAGTACCTCGTCGACCAGCCCACCGGCGTGTGCGGTGCGGACCGCGTGCACGATCTCGCCGACCGTGTTCGCCTCGTTGCGCGCCGGCAGGATCACCGCAACGGTCTGCTCGCCCTTGAGCGCCTGGACCCGCAGCAGCGGCCAGTCGGCGATGCGCGTCATCTGCGCGACAGAGGCAACCACTCGCAGGTCCTCGCTCATTTCGACAACATCGCTATCACGCAGCAGCCGGGCGGCTCGCCGCGCGGGTGAGCGTCACTGTCGACGCCCGCCCCGCAATGATCCCAGCAACCAGGTCCCGGTTCATACCGAACACCCATTCCGGGGCGATGTCCGCCACCGCACGGAATGGGCTGACCGACCGGCTGACCGACCGCTCGGCCTACTGGCCGGGCAGCAGCTGCAGCGAGATGTTCTTGCAGTCGAGCAGCACCTGGTAGCTCGACCCCTGGCCGGTGCCCTCCTGGCCGGTCACCCCTGCCAGGTCGCCGAGGTCGCCGCCCGGCGCGCCGGACTGCTGCGCGTTGACGTTCGTGACCAGCGCCGCCTCGTCGGCGGCCAGCTGGCCGAAGTGCTGCGGGTCGAGCTTGGCCGCCTGCTCGGCGTAGCTCAGGGCAGCCTGGCCCGTGCTGTTACAGGCCTGCTGCGCCAGGTGGTAGGCGTTGGGTGCCTTGCTCTTCACGCTGCAGCCCGCAGCGAGCAACGACAAAGAGGGCACCAGTACGGCGGCCACGATGCGCTTCACGCTGATACCTATCGGCACCAAACCCCACCGGCTTTTCCCCGAAGCAGCACACAAAGTGGCATCCAAACCGGACACCTGTGCCCGTATGACCGCGGCGCGAACGACTTCCCGTGCTACTTCGGGAGAGGTGGGTGCTACGACCGGGCGAGGCGGCCGAGGGTTTCCTCGGCCTCGGCCATGATCCGGTCGATCAGCTCAGCACAGCTCGGCAGGTCCTCGATCATCCCGACCACCTGCCCGCTCGCCATCACCCCGAGGTCCACGCGGCCGTCGACCATCGCGGCGCGCAACAGCATTGGGGTGTTGCCGGCCATGAGCACCTGCGACCACGACAGCTCCTGGGTCTTCCGCATCGCGGCGCCCTCGCGAAGCATCGCGGCCCAGGTGAGGCCGACGTCCTTGCGGAACCGCGCGGCGTTGCGAAACGCGCCGGCGAAGCGTTTCGCCGCCGAGGCGGACTCCAACGCGTCGACCAGCTCGCTGCTCAACACCCGGTGCGGGACCCCGTCGACCTGCTTGGTCACCACCGTGTCGGCCACCGACTTGGTCAGGTAGTGCTGCTTGACCGCCTCCGGCACCGGCGAGTCGCTGGTCAGCAGGAACCGGGTCCCCATCGCGACCCCGCTCGCGCCGTACGCAAGCGCGGCGACGAGCCCGCGACCGTCGAAGTAGCCACCGGCAGCGACGACGGGAACCTCTCCCCCGACCGCATCCACGACCTGCGGCAGCAGCAGCGACGTCGGCACGGAGCCGGTGTGGCCACCTCCCTCACCGCCCTGCACGAGTACGGCGTCGACACCCCACGACACGACCTTCTCGGCGTGCCGCTTCGCGCCGATCGACGGCATGACGAGCACGCCGCCGTCCTGCAGCCGCGCGATCAAGTCCTGCTTCGGCGCCATCGCAAAAGACGCGACCCGCACGCCTTCGCGGATGAGCAGCTCGACGCGGTCCGCGACATCGGGCTGGTCCGCGCGCATGTTCACCCCGAAGGGCGCGTCGGTGCGCTCCCGCACCGCCTTGATCGCGGCCGCGAGCTCGTCGTACGTCATCGTCGCCGCGGCGAGGATGCCGAGCCCGCCGGCCGCCGACGTCGCGGCCGCGAGCTGCGGCGTCGCGACCCAGCCCATGCCGGTCTGCACGATCGGATAGCGAATGCCGACCAGTTCGGTGAATCGCGTCGACAGTGGCGACTTGCGCTTGCGGGGAGGCACTACTCGGGGACCTCCTTGCCCCGCGTGTTCTTCGGGTCAAGCTCTTCGATGATCGCCAGCTCGGCGTCGGTCGGCTCGCGTGACGTCGGGACGTCGTCGGGTACGACGAGCTCGAAGCCGGTGGCAGCGACGACGTCTTCGACGGTCACGCCTGGATGGACCGACCGCAGCCGCATCCGATGATCAGGCGTCTCGAAGTCGAGCACGCAAAGGTTGGTCACGACGTGGCGCAACCCGTGGTAGCGGGTCGCGGCGCTGCCGGCCGCCGCGGCCCGGTCATAGCCCACACCGGTCACCACGTCCACCGTGTCGACGAAGACGCGGGGGCCGTGGTTAGGCACCCAGTACGACGTCACGTTGTTGACCGTGTTGCCCGGCGCGCCGCGGAAGCCGAGCAGCTGCGACTTGGGGTGCTTCATGTCGCCGATGGCCGCGAAGTTGTGGTTGCCGAACGGATCCAGCTGCGAGCCGCCCATCATCACGTGACGACGGCCGGACCAGACGACGTCGAACATCGTGCGGTACGGGTTCCAGGCCTCAACCGCGCCGTTGGCATCGGTGAACATCGCCTCGCCGTCGGTCATGACGAGGTTGGGCTCGAACGAACGCCGAGCGAGCAGTCCACCGATCCGCGGGATCGTGCCGATCGGGTTGGCGACGATCTCGCCGTCGCCACGAAAGCACTCCGCCACGGCAACCGTGCAGATGTCAGCCCGACTCGTACTCATTTCGGGGCCCCCGCGGCGTTGTGGAGCGAAGGCGGAGCAACGTCGTGGGGTGTTCGGGCGGCCACCTTGCGCTGGTAGTCGGCTTCGCTGATGTCGATCCAGTCCGCGCGCCACTGCTGCCACGCGTCGGCCGAGGCCGCGCTTGCGGCGTACTCCTTCTGGAAGGCCTCGTCACGCTCGTAGTCCGGCGTGCACGAGGTGAAGTGCGCGCCGTTGGGCGTCTCCGCGACGCCGTCGGTCCACAGCCGGCTGATCCGCTGGGTGTGGTGGCTGCCGAAGGTCGGGAAG